>JBBRVU010000021.1:0-36598 GCA_038246575.1 Actinomycetes bacterium
GCCATGTCCTCCACGATCCTGACGGTCGGCCCGCGACTCGGTGTCGCCGTGGTCCTGCTCGCGGGCGTAGCTGCCGGGGTGGCCGCGACGGGCCGGCTGGGACACGAACGGCAGATCGTGGTCGCAGCCCTCCGGGCGGCCGCGCAGCTCGCTGCCGTCTCACTGGTGATCGCAGCGATCCTGGACTCGCTGCCATTGACGTCGGTGTTCATCGTCTTCATGTACGCGGTGGCAGCGCGGACCTCGGCGCGGCGGATGACCCGAGATCGCAGTGGCTGGTGGGCGGCCGCACCGATCGTCGCCGGGAGCCTGCCGGTCGTCGCCGGGCTGTTGCTCAGCGGCCTGCTGCCGACAAGCGGGCTCGCAGTGATCCCGGTGACCGGCATCCTGATCGGCGGCGCGATGACTGCGACATCGCTGGCCGGGCGGCGGGCGGTGGACGAGCTCATCACGCGCCGTGGTGAGGTCGAAGCTGCGCTGGCGCTGGGGTTCAGCGACCGTGACGCCGCGCTGGAGATCTCACGGCCGGCCGCGTCGCAGGCCTTGATCCCCGCTCTGGACCAGACGCGCACGGTCGGGCTCGTTACGCTGCCGGGAGCCTTCGTCGGGATGCTCCTCGGCGGTGCGACGCCGGTGGCCGCGGGCGCGGTGCAGCTGTTCGTGCTGGTCGCTCTGCTGGCGGTCGAAGCGGTGGCGGTCGTGCTCGTCACCGAGCTGGTGGCCCGGGGACGAATCACGACCGCCGCGCGAGCCGCTCAGTAGTAGCGGCGCCGGGTCCCGCCGATCGGCACGAGGTTCAGGATCAGGCCGACGATCAGTAGGATGATGCCGATGATCAGCAGGAAACTCAGACTCGAGACGAGCAGTCCGAGAATGATGAGGATGACGCCCAGAATCACCATTGCGACCTCCGTGAGTTGATGCCGCGCAGGGTGCGGGCTGATCGTTCATGCCCGCCTACCGGCGTTTCACTCATGCACAATCGGCGAGAGCCGCTACGCAGCGCGCAGCCGCACCCACAGTGCTTCGACCTGCCGGCGCAGCGCGACCCGGTCCGAGTCGTCGGGGTCGTTGTCGATGACGACGTCAGCGGCGGCCAGCCGTTGGTCGCGGCCGGCCTGGGCGGCGATGCGTTGGGCCACCTCGTCGCGGGTCATCCCGCGCGACCCGGTCAGCCGGCGTACCTGCGTCTCGTGAGAGACGTCGACGACCACGACGAGGTCGAAGTCGTGCTGCAGGTGGTTCTCGACCAGCAGGGGTACGTCGTAGACCACGACGGCGTCTTCGGCTGCGTCGGCTGCGTCGGCCATCAGCTCGGCACTGCGACGCGCGACGTAGGGGTGCACGATGGCCTCCAGCGCAGCCCGGCCCGCATGGTCGGCGAAGACGAGGGCGCCGAGCTTGGGCCGGTCCAGCGAGCCGTCGGCGGCGAGCACGTCGCGACCGAACTCCGCCAGCACTGCGGCAAGGCCGGCAGTCCCCGGCGCGAGGGCCTCGCGGGCGAGCGCGTCGGCATCGACGACGACCGCGCCGCGTTCAGCGAGCAGCCGGGCAACCTCGCTCTTGCCCGAGCCGATGCCACCGGTGAGACCGACCTTCATCACGGCGGCGACGTTATCGGTCGCCGCGACGCTCAGGACGACAACGGCATTGCGCGGAAAGGGTGTCGCGGGAGGTGACGGACTAGCGGTGGGGCATCGGGGTGATTCCCTGGTTCTTGCCTTCCGCCTTGGCCTTCTTGTCCGCCCGCTTCTCCTTCAGGCTCTTGCCGGACTTCTTGCTGCTGGTCTGACGTGGTGACTTGTCGGCCATGGTGCTCCTCAATGGGGCGGCCGTCGCGACCCAGGCGCGGATGCGCTGGGGTCGGCGGTCGCTGCCGACACTACTCCCGGTGCGGCGGTGGGGACGCCTCCCGCACGGCAGTCCCCACGGCCACTCCCCCCGGCTTGCGGGATCAGGCGAAGCGTCCCCGGAGCGCGGTCGCCCCGAAGGCGCCCAGACCCAGCACGACCAGTCCGACGACTCCGCGGCTCACGCTGCCGAGACCGCCGATGTGTCCGACGGGCGCGATGCTGATGTCGTACGCCGCTCGCGCGTCCTCGACACCGTTGGGCGCACCGTAGGGCAGGGCGTTGGCCGTGCCGCGGTCGTTGAGCGCCTGCATGATCGCGTACTCCTTGCCGAACTCCTTGGACGTCTCGTCGCCTGCCGCGATCAGCTGGGTCGTGCCCTCCTTGCTGAGCCGGCCGGCGCCGTCGACCAGCTGCGTACCGCCGTCGGACGCCTGGCCGAGGCCGTCGGAGATCTGCGCGGACCCGTCAACTGCGGCGTTGAGGTCCGACAGTCCGTTGGCGAGCTGTTGAGCACCGGGTGCCAGCTGCCCGGACAGCGCGGCCGCGAGCTCGGTCGAGCCGTCGGACAGCGCCGACGACCCGGTTGCCAACGCCTGCGCGCCGGTCACGGCCGCGGGCACCTTCTCGCCGACCTGGTCCAGGCCACCGGACAGCTGCGCCGCACCCGCGGCGAGCTGCTGCGCGCCGTCCCCGGCCTGCGCGATGCCCAGCGCCAGGTCACCGGCGCCGACGTTGGCCGCACTGGCCCCCGGGGCGAGCTGCCCGATGCCGCTCACCGCGGTGCCGAGACCGGCGAGCAGCTGGTCGATCCCTGGCAGGATCTGCGTTCTGACGCCATCGCGAGCGCTTGCCGATCCGGTGGCCAGACGATCGACACCGGCGCGGATGGAGGCGAGTCCGGTCTGTGCCTCAGCAAGCTTGCCGAGCATCAATGAGACGGCACCACTCAGGCGGTCAACTCCCTGCGTGTTGATGTTCCCGAGGTTCGTCGCCGCGGAGTCCGTGCCGTAGTACAGCGTGGCGAGTCCTTCGCAGGTGTTAGTCGGAGGGTTGGGCGGAGGAGCAACGGAACTCGGTGACCCCAGGCAGGCGTTTGCCACGTAGAAGTTGAAGGCGACCGCCTTCAGCTGTGCGCTCAGTGCGCTCTGAACCAGGCCGATGTTCTCGCGCACTCCACACGGGTTGGCTGGGTTCGTCGGGTTGCTCGTGTCGCACGCGGTGTTGCTCAGACCCACCTTCACGCCTGCCAGGCCCTCCTTGAGACCGCATGGGTTCGCCGCATTGCTGGGATCAGCAAGGCTGCACCCTGGATTGCTGACCCCGAACGCGAGACCTGCGAGGCCCTGCTTCACTCCGCACGGATTGGCGGTGTTCGCCGGGTCGGCGAGGCTGCAACCGGGGTTGCTCAGGCCGAAAGCGATCTGCTGCAAACCCTGGTAGAGCCCGCCAGGGTCGGCCGCGCCTGCGGCCCCCACCGGGTGGTCGATGCCCGCACGAAGCGTGACCAGGCCGGACCGCGCAGCCGGGAGACCGCTCGTACCGTCGTTGAGCTTCCCGAGCCCGTCGCTGATCAGCCCGAGTGCCCCCGCGAGAGCCTGCGAACCGTCGATGAGGTCCGAGTCGGACTCCGGGTCCTGGAAGCCGGTCGAGAGCCGCGACGCACCGGCGGACAGGTCCTTGGCCCCCGTCTGCAGCTGGCCAGCACCGTCGGCGAGCGCACCGAGGCCGACCGCCAGGTCCTTGTTGCCCTTGGCCACCTTCTTGGCACCCGCGGCGAGCTGGTCGCCGCCGTCTGCGGCCTTCTTCGCACCGGCGGCGAGCTGCTGCCCGCCGTCGATCGCCTGCGGGACGCCGTTGGCCAGCCCGTCGTTGAGCTGGACCGCGCCGTCCTGGAGCTGGGTCAGCCCGTTGAGCAGCTGGGCCGCGCCGTCACGCAGCTTGAGCACGTTGGCGTCGATCTCGGTCGCACCGGCGGTGAGCTTTCGGCCGGTGGCCGCGCCGGACTCGAAGCCGTCCTGCCCGAACTTCAGCTCGGGGTGACGCTCGGGAGTCACTGGCAGCAGCTGCACGTGGGCCGCCGGTATGGCCGCATCGGAGACCTCGGCGGAGAAGCCGAAGGTCTGCTCGACCTGGCCGATCGGCTCGAAGAGCACCATCGTCCAGGCGAGCAGCCGGCCGCCGTGGCCGTTGCCGGCCTGGTCGGCGCGGTTGTCGTTCGTGGCGATCCGCTTGAACGAGCTGGGCAGGTCCAGGGCCAGCTGACCGACGAACGGCGTCACCAGGTCGATGGTCTCGGTGACGTCCTCACCGGCCCCGTCGAGGTAGGTGATCTCGATCGGCGCCGCCGTCACGTTCGCCACGTGGTAGGTCACCTCGAGCGTGCCCGTCTTGCCGGCGAGTCGGCCTGGCGTGATCGGCTTGCCGTCGAGGGTGTACTCCACGGCGATCGTGACGGGCAGGTCCTTGGTGAACTTCGCGACGGTGCGGAAGTTGCGCGTCCCGTCGACGGAGAAGTCGTACGTGGCCTTGCCGTCGGAGGTGCTCGGCGCGCTCCAGCCGTCGAGGTTGCGGACGCCGCTGGTCGAGGTCGGGTCCTCGAGCGACACGTCGCCCTTGCCGCTGGCCTGGATCTGCGAGAACAGCCGGGCCACTTCGAGCTTTCCGGTGGAGTCCAGCTCCACCTTGACCGTCTCGGACGACTGCACGACCGGCTCGCCGTCGACCTGGGCGAGGGCAGCAGCGATCGGCCCGGCAAGGGCCAGCCCGGCGGCGGCGGCGAACGCCGTCCCGGCCAGGGCGGTCCGGCGACGGCGCGAGGCGCCGACCGGATGCTGCATGTGCCTGGAGGTCACAGTCATGTCAGGCCTCCGTGGGCTTGTCGAGGATCTGCACGCCGGCGTTGTCCTTCGCCCGCCCGGGTGGACGCTGGGGTGACCGGTCCGGAGGTGTTCGGTCGGCAGGCGCGTGCCGTCCTGACTCAGCGCCCTCGGCACCGGCGAACGCGTCGCCGAGCGCGCCGACGAGGAAGCCGACGGCCGCTGCCAGCAGCACCGTGGTCGCCGCGGTCACCGACTCGCTGGTGAACGCAGTCGGGTTGATCCCGAACGCGAACTCGTAGGCCCCCGCGATCGCAGCCACGCCCAGCAGCCCGGACCACAGCGGCATCCACCCCACGGTGGCCGCGCAGATCCCGGTGAGCACCGCGATGACGATGAACGCGGCCAGCGCGCGTCCCGACCCGGTGTCGGGCAGGACGCCGGCCCGCAGTCCGTAGCCGACCCAGGCCAGCACGAAGCCGACGAGGAAGCCGGCGGCGCGGGGCAGCGGGCCGTCCAGCGTCGGCACCAGGCCCAGCGTGGCGCCGATCGCGGCACCGAGCAGGGCGGAGCGGATCTCGTCGAGGCCCAGTGCGCCACCGAACTGCGCGAGCAGCGCGGCGAAGACTGCGAGTAGGCCGCCGGTGATCAGGGTGCGTCGCATCGGTCAGGTCCTTCTAGTGAGCCGGCCACGCGGGCACGGACAGGGAGGTGAGCAGGCCACTGGTCTGGACCGGCGCGGTGTACGTGCCCGACGCGACCCACCCGTCGAGGGCGTCCACGACGGCGAGGTAGTTCTCGGTCGCAAAGTTGCAGTGCCCGGCGCCGTACGGGGCGCCGTCACCGGAGACGGCCGGGCTGCCGTCGGTGTAGGTCGCGGGCGTCGTGACGAACAGCTGGTGCAGCAGCGAGCCGGCTCCTGCCTTGTCGACCCGGTCGGCGAAGACCGCCTCGTTCTGCACGATCACGAGCGGGTCGTACTGCGTGTGCAACGTGATGGTGCGGTCGTGAAGGTTCCCGAGCGGGTTGCCCAGGCGGTTGGCCGCCCGACGCGTCTTCTTCCTGGCCTTGACCCGCTCGCCGTAGGTCTGGACGGTCTGGGCGTACGCCTTGAGCAGCCCCGCCGAGAAGCCCAGACCGGTGAACCGGGCGAGCGCCTGGTCGGTGACCCGGTTGCGGTAGTCGACCGTCGTGTTCTTCGACGGGTTGCCACCGACCCGGGACTCGATGTCGTAGCGGCCGACGGTTCCGTAGGTCAGCGCGGTCTGCAACGTCTCGACCGACGCCGCGACGGCGGACGTGATCGAGGACGCGGAGAAGTCGCGGGTCTTCGGCGAGCCGCCGGTCAGCGCCGAGATGCCCAGCAGTCGCGCGGCGGCGCCGGGCTGCTTGGACGAGTCGGCCAGCCGCGCCAGGATCCGCGCCATGGCAGCGTCGACGTTGGCCTGCGCGTCCGCGGCGCTCGAGTAGCCGGTGAGCTTGAGCTTGGGATAGAAGAACACCTTGACCGCGACGGCCACGTCGAGGGCGAGGTCGAGGTTCTTGTTCGTGCCGGCGAGCACGCCGCACAGCGGGGCGACGCCGTCGACGAGGTTCGGCCGGGTCTCGGCCAGTGTCTGGGTGATCAGGCCGCCGAGGCTGTGGCCCCACGCGAAGACCCGCTTCACCCGGTCGGCGCCCAGTCGCGCGGTCGCGATGTCGATCGCCTCGACACCCGCGGCGACACCATCGCGCACCGCCCAACCGGCGCCGCCCCGGGCGTACGACGAGCCGATCATCGCGTAGCCCTGCGCGAGCAGAGCGTCGCGAGTGGCGGCGTTCGGTGCGTTGGCCGCGCCGACGGGAGTGAACGAGTAGCCGTGCGACCACAGCAGCACGGTGCCGTTGAAGTCGGCCGGGGCGTCGAGGACCCAGTCGCCGTTGCTCGTCGAGCCGGTGGCATGGACCGCCGCGGCGGCCGACGCGGGCGCGGGAAGCGAGGCCAGGCCGACCGTGAGGCCGCCGACGAGCACGAGTGCGCCGACGCTGTTGCGCAGAGACATGGGGCTTCCTCAGGACAGCGGGATCCGCGCCCGGCAGGGCAGTGGGTGCCCCGACGGTTACTGGCGGGTAACCGTCGGGACGGCAGATGTCTACCACCGCGGGGTCACGGAACGTAAGTCCCTCACCGAAATTGGTGCACGGTCACCAAGATCTTCACGGCCTCGCAGGCGTGCATGAGCCTGGATCCGTGACGGACGGTGAGGACGAGGCGGACGGGGTGGGATCCGGGGTCGCAGTCGAATCCGGGGTCGCAGTCGGATCCGGGGTCGCAGTCGGATCCGGGGTCGCAGTCGGATCCGGGGTCGCAGTCGGATCCGGGGTCGCAGAAGCGTCCGGGGTCGTGGCCGGGCATCCCGCCGCGGCGACGCCGGTCGGGGACGGATCGGGCGCGGAGGTGTTCCTGATCGGCTCGGCAGCGCTGCTCGCTGGCTCGGGCTCGGGCCCGGAGCCGGCTGCGGGAGCTGTGGCCGGGTGCGCCGGGGGCTGCGCCGCCCGGTCCGGGCCGGCCGCCGTGACCGGCGCATCGGCAGCGGGAGCGGTCGGACTCCCGGCGGCACCGGCTGGACCGCTCTGGTCACCGCGTCTGTTCGTCTCTTCAGCGGGCGCGTCGCCCCGACCCCGGCCCGAGGACCCGCTGCCGGCGATGACAAGCGGACCGGTCAGCACGTCGACGCCTGCGGCGTAGGAAGCGGCCCAGGCAAGGACCAAATCCACGTACGCCTGGGAGTGGTTGTAGCTGAAGACGGCCGAGCGCTGGTCGCGCGTCCGGCGCAGGTCGCCGTCGCCAGCACACAGGTACGTGCCCGCGGCCAGTGCCGCGTCCGCGATGTTGTTCGGGTTGCGCCGTCCGTCGCCGTTGCCGTCGGCGCCGTAGCTGGCCCACGTCGACGGAATGAACTGCATCGGGCCGACCGCTCGGTCCCACCGCGAGTCGGTGTCGAAGCGCCCGCCGTCGGTGTCCGGGATGGCCGCCACACCCGGGCTGCCGTCGAGCACCGGGCCCAGGATCGGCTGCAGCGTGTCACCGTTCTTGTCGACCGCCCCGCCGTACGCGTGACCGGACTCGACCTTTCCGATGCCGGCGAGCAGCGGCCATGCCAGGTGACAGCTCGCGTCGCTCGTCGCCAGGTACTTGGCGGCGCCCGTGTAGGCCGCGAGCACCTGGGCCGGCATCGCAGTGTTCGACACGTCCGCGCTCGGAGCCGCCTCCCGGGCGACGGCCAGCCGGACCTGGACCGGCCCGACGGAGGTGACCGGGTGCGCGCCGGGCTGCGGCCCAGGCACGCGCCCGGTCTCCGCGACGCCGAGGGGTCCGTTGTGCGGCACGGCCAGTACCGTGCCGGACCCCTCGGCGCCGCGGTCCCTACCTCCGACCCCGTCCGGCCACGTCCCTGGTCCCGCACCGATCCCCAGCCCTGCAGACAGCAGCGGTGCCGCCGTCATCGCGATCGCGAGAACCGACCCGGCTGCGACCAACGGCAGCCCATGGCGGTCCAGCTTCGCTCGCATGATGGGGCACTCCCGGGAACAGCCTCGGCAACGGTGACGTGCAGTGCGTCCCAACGGCTCCGGACTGCCGTCGTACGACAAAACGGACACCGGTCCCCACGCTAGGCGCGTGAACGCGGTTGCGACACCCCCAGTTGTGGGGTCGGCGCAGGCGCCGGGGTGCCCCGGACGAACTAGTGCTCTGCCGTCACTTCTGTCAGCAGAGCACTACCGCGCGCCCCGACCAGGGCGCCCTGTCCGGGTGCCGGGACGGCGTGGTGCTCTGCCGACATGTTTGTCAGCAGAGCACCACGGTGCGGGGGGAGAGGTGCCCGTCCGGGCGAGCTCGCGGGGCGAGCTAGTGCGCGGCGTCCTGCCAGGTGCGCCCGACCCCGACCGACACGTCCAAGGGCACCGACATCTCCGACGCGGCCGCCATCTCGCGGCGGACCAGCACGTCTAACGCCTTCTGCTCCCCCGCGGCGACCTCGAAGACCAGCTCGTCGTGCACCTGCAGCAGCATCCGTGACTGCAGGCCCTCGGCCATCAGCGCCGCGTCGACCCCGAGCATCGCGACCTTGATCAGGTCGGCGGCCGAGCCCTGGATCGGGGCGTTGAGCGCCATCCGCTCGGCCATGTCGCGGCGCTGGCGGTTGTCGCTGGTGAGGTCGGGCAGGTAGCGGCGCCGACCCAGGACGGTCTCGGTGAAGCCGCTGCGGCGTGCCTCGGCCACGACGTCGTGCAGGTAGTCACGCACCCCGCCGAAGCGCTCGAAGTACTCGTCCATCAAGCCCTGCGCCTCGGCGGTGGAGATGCCCAGCTGCCGCGACAGCCCGAAGGACGACAACCCGTAGGCCAGGCCGTACGACATCGCCTTGATCTTGGCCCGCTGCTCGAGGGTCACCGCGGAGGGCTCGCAGCCGAAGACCCGCGATGCGGTGAACGCGTGCAGGTCCTCCCCCGACTGGAACGCCTCGATCAGGGCGGCGTCCTCGGAGAGGTGGGCCATGATGCGCATCTCGATCTGGCTGTAGTCGGCCGTCAGCAACGACTCGTATCCCTCGCCGACCATGAACACCGCTCGGATCCGGCGACCCTCCTCGGTGCGGATCGGGATGTTCTGCAGGTTGGGGTCGGTCGACGACAGCCGCCCCGTCGAGGCGATCATCTGGTTGTACGTGGTGTGGATGCGCCCGTCGTCGGCGACCGCCTTGAGCAGTCCGTCGACGGTGACCTTGAGCCGGGTCGCGTCGCGGTGGCGCAGCAACGCCGCCAGGAACGGGTGCTCGGTCTGCGCGTACAACGTCTGCAGCGCATCGGCGTCGGTGGTGTAGCCGGTCTTGGTCCGTTTGGTCTTGGGCATGCCGAGGTCGTCGAAGAGCACGACCTGCAGCTGCTTGGGCGAGCCGAGGTTGATCTCGCGGCCGAGCACGGCATAGGCGTCGTCGGCGGCGGACTTCACCGCGGAGCCGAAGTCGGCCTCGAGGGCTGCCAGGTGATCGCTGTCGACCGCGATGCCGGTGCGCTCCATCGCCGCGATCACCCGGATCAAGGGCAGCTCGACCTCGCGCAGCAGCCGGGTCGCCGCCTTGGTCTCGAGCTCCTCGTCCAGGCGGTCGGCAAGCTCGAGCACGGCGCGGGCCCGCACCACGTCACCCTCTGCCGCGGCGGCCTCGTCCTCCCCGTCGAGGGAGAGCTGACCGCCGGTCTCGTCCTCGTTGCGCAGCTCCCGGCGCAGGTAGCGCAAGGTCAGGTCGGCGAGGTCGTAGCTGCGCTGGTCGGGCATCGCGAGGTAGGCCGAGAGCGCGGTGTCGCTGGTCACCCCGCGCAGCTCCCAACCGCGGGCGGCCAGGGCCAAGGACGGACCCTTCCCATCGTGCAGTGCCTTGGGCACCGACTCGTCGGCCAGCCACGCCGCGACCGCCGCATCGTCCCCGGGAGTGAGGTCGGTCGGCTCGAACCAGGCGCCCACGCCGTCGGCGGTGGCGAGCGCGACCGCTGCGACGTCACCGCTGCCCGCGCCCCAGAAGCCGCTCACGTGAACGCCGGTGCGTTGTCCATCACGGGCGTGGGCCTCGATCCAGGCGGTCACCTCGCCGGGGCCAGGCACCTGCGCGGTGACGTCGAAGCCCTCGTCGGCCTCCGGGGCAGCCGCCTCGACAGTCGCATAGAGCCGGTCGCGCAGCACCCGGAACTCCAGGGCGTCGAACACCTGATGCACCTCGTCGCGCTCCCAGTTGATGCGCGCAAGGTCGCCGGGCATCACCTCGATCGGCACGTCGCGGACGAGCTGGGTGAGCTGCCGGTTCTGGATCACCTGCGCGAGGTACGCGCGCAGCGCGTCGCCGGCCTTTCCCTTCACCTCGTCGACCCGGGCCACCAGGTTGTCGAGGTCACCGAACTCCGCGATCCACTTGGTCGCGGTCTTCTCCCCGACCGACGGGATGTTGGGCAGGTTGTCACTGGGGTCGCCGCGCAGCGCCGCGAAGTCCGGGTACTGCGTCGGCGTCAGGCCGTACTTGTCCTGCACCGTCTCCGGTGTCATCCGGGCCAGGTCGGACACGCCCTTGCGCGGGTAGAGCACCGTCACCCTGTCGCTGACCAGCTGCAGCGCGTCGCGGTCACCGGTGCAGATCAGCACGTCGAACCCCTCGCGCTCGGCGCGCGTGGCGATGGTGGCGATGACGTCGTCGGCCTCGTATCCGGCCACCTCCATCGACGGGATCCGCAGCGCCTGCAGCACCTCCTTGACCAGGGCGACCTGACCGGCGAACTCGTCGGGGCTCTTCGATCGGTTGGCCTTGTAGTCGGCGAACAGCTCGCTGCGGAAGGTCTGGCGCGACACGTCGAACGCGACGGCGAGGTGGGTCGGGTCCTCGTCGCGCATCAGGTTGATCAGCATCGAGGTGAAGCCGTAGACCGCGTTGGTGTGCTGACCGGTCGTGGTCGAGAAGTTCTCGACCGGCAGGGCGTAGAAGGCGCGGTACGCCACCGAGTGGCCGTCGATGAGCAGCAGCGTGCTGGCGGGCGGATCGGTCACGGCCCCGACCCTAACGAGCGGCCCCGACACCTCCGACAGGGCCGGACAACGCCGCCCGGCACGCGCCCCCCTACGCTCCGGGAATGACCACGAACGACGAACACCTGGCCGCGCTGAACATGTCGACCGCGGGGACACTGATCCAGCGGATGGGCATCGAGCTGCTCGAGGTCACCGTCGACCGGGTCGTCGGGACGATGCCGGTCGAGGGCAACACGCAGCCGTACGGGCTGCTGCACGGCGGCGCCTCGGCGGTGCTGGCCGAGACCCTCGGCTCGGTGGGCGCCGGGCTGCACGCCGGTGAAGGCCGCATCGTGGTAGGGATCGACCTCAACGCCACCCACCACCGGGCCGCGCGGTCCGGGCTGGTGACCGGTGTCGCCACGCCGCTGCACACCGGGTCGAGCGTGACCAGCTATCAGATCGAGATCACCGACGAGGACGGTCGCCGGGTCTGCACCGCGCGGCTGACCTGCCTGGTCCGCAAGGCACCGCCCGGTCACTAGGCGACCGCGGTGTGGTCGACGTACGACCTGGTGTCAGTCGGCGGTTCGCGCGACGGCGGCCCGCACGCGGCGCATGCTGCGCCGGCGGGCGACCAGGTGGTCGGCGAGGCTGCCCCCGGCGGCGCCGGCGAGACGGCGGCGCAGCACCGCGACCGGCACCGTACGGCGGACCACGACGGGGCCGAAGCCGAGGCGGGCGTAGAAGCGCTGCGTGTCGCGCTGGGAGGGCAGCACGCTGGTGAGCACGTGCTCGGCACCGGCCTCCTCGGCGAAGGTCACCGAGGCGGCCAGCAACGCCTTTCCGACGCCCCGGCGACGGAAGCCGTCGCGCACGTGGAGGTAGTGGGTGTGCACTGCCTGCTGGTCGAACAGCGGGGCGAACGCCGTCAGCGACAGCATCACCATGCCGGCCACCTCGCCGTCGACCGTGGCCACCACGGCGCGTGAGTTGGGATCGCGAGTGACCTGCCCGAGCCGGTCGAGCAGCCCCGCCTCGTCGACGACGGGGATGACCCGCTCGATGCGGCTGCCGAGCTCGCGCATCTCGGACCAGATCGTCATGAGCGCGGGGAGGTCGTCGACGGTGGCGTCCCGGACGGCGACGGTGGGTCTGGTCACGCGCTCCTCCAACCTGGGAGGGACCGCGACGGCAGCAGCCGCCCGATCCCGTTGCCTCGAGCTCGGAGGCTGCCCCGTACAGCCGCGCCGGACATTACGCCCGTCCGGGGGTCGAGCGCGAGAGAATGATCCAGATTTCGTACGTCGGCACCACCTCGGAGCGA
Organism: Actinomycetes bacterium; assembly: GCA_038246575.1. GTDB lineage: Bacteria > Actinomycetota > Actinomycetes > JACCUZ01 > JACCUZ01 > JACCUZ01. The sequence goes on from JBBRVU010000021.1 coordinate 12,529, forward strand.
CGGCGGCAGGACGGGAGATGGTGCAGTGGTCAGGGGTGCCGGCACGGCGCTGAACGTTGCCACGGTCCTCGTGGGCTCCGGCCTGGGGGTCCTGCTCGGGCACCGGTTGCCGCAGCGGACCCGCGACGTCGTCACGGACGGTCTCGGTCTGGTCACGCTGCTGGTGGCCGCGACCAGCGCGGCCGCGGTCCTGGACGACGTGCTCCTCGCGGCGGTCGGCACGAGCGCTCCGGTTCTCATCGTCCTCGGGTCGGTGCTGATCGGCGGGATCATCGGATCGCTGCTGCGCATCGAGGACCGGCTGGAGGGCGTGGGGGCCGCGATCCGGGCCCGGTTGCCGGTGCGCGACGGCTCCGCGAGCGAGCGGCACCGCTTCGTCGAAGGGTTCGTCACGGCATCGCTGGTCTTCTGCGTCGGGCCGCTCACGATCCTGGGATCGCTGGACGACGGGCTCGGCCGGGGCATCGACAAGCTGGCGCTGAAGTCGACTCTCGACGGGTTTGCGTCGATCGCGTTCGCAGCAAGTCTCGGCTGGGGTGTTGCGGCGTCGGCCGTTGCAGTGCTGGTCGTGCAGGGTTCGCTCACCGCGCTCGGCGCGGTCCTTGGCGGCTTCCTGCCCGATGCACACCTGTCGGCGTTGACCGCGACCGGCGGGCTGATCCTCGTCGGGGTAGCCATGCGACTGCTGCGCTTGCGACCGGTTCCGGTGGGTGACCTGCTGCCCGCTCTGGTGGTCGCGCCGATCATCGTCCAGGTCGTCGTGCTGCTGCGCTGACAGATATCTCGGGTCGGTCAGCAAATCTTCGGGACGCGTTGCGGGCGGCGGTCAGGGCACTATGCTCCGGCGCAAGCCCTACCCGGCCCCGTAGGACCCGAGCAACCAGACGTCGACCCGCCCGAGCGAAGGCCCCACCCCGGAGGTGCCCTGGTGCGCAAGAGAGCCGCCCTGTTCACGGCGGCGCTGCTGTCCGCCCTCGTGTGCGTGATCGGCATCGGTGCGGGGGTGGCCAACGCTGAAGGCGAGTCGATCTTCGGCTTCCTGCGCAACAGCAAGGGCGGCGAGCTGCAGCCGGTGCCCGGTGTCAAGGTGACGGTCAAGGGTCCCGGCGGGGTGAACGAGACCGCCACCTCGGATGACACCGGCCGCTGGACTGTCGAGACCAACAAGTCCGGGACCTTCACGGTCACCCTGGACCAGAAGTCGCTGCCCAAGGGCGTGACTCTTCGCAACCCGGACGGCGACAGCCTCAAGGTCCCGATCGCCGCGGGCCAGGACAAGCCGGTGCTGTTCGCACTCGGCAAGAGCACGCGGGTGATCCAGAGCAAGTGGGACCAGGCGGCTCAGCTCACGGCCGAGGGCCTGCGCTTCGGGCTGATCATCGCGCTGGCCTCCGTCGGCCTCTCGCTGATCTTCGGCACGACCGGGCTCACGAACTTCTCCCACGGCGAGCTGGTCTCCCTGGGCGCCATCTCCGGCTGGTGGATCAGCACGGGGACCCTGCCGTTCCTGCCCGACTTCGGCGGCCTCAACATCTACCTGGCGGTGGTGCTGGCCCTTGTGTTCATGGGCTTCATCGGGTGGGCCAACGACGCGGGACTGTGGCGACCGCTCCGCCGCCGCGGGACCGGCCTGATCGCGGCGATGATCGTCTCGATCGGTCTGTCCCTGCTGCTGCGCTACTTCATGCTCTACCTCTTCGGTGGCGGCACCCGTTCCTACGCGGCGTTCCGCGGGCAGAAGGGGCTCAACGTCGGGCCGATCACCTTGAGCGTCGCCGACTACACGAGCATGGGCATCGCCATCGTGGTGCTGCTTGCCGTGGCCTACGCCCTGCTGCGCACCCGGCTCGGCAAGGCCACTCGCGCGGTCAGTGACAACCCCGCGCTGGCGGCAGCGTCCGGCATCGACGTGGACGGTGTCATCCGCGTGGTCTGGATTGCCGGGTCGATGCTCGCCGGGCTCGCCGGGATCCTGCTGGGCATCGCGCAGGGCATCAACTACCAGACCGGTTTCCAGATCCTGCTGCTGATGTTCGCGGCCGTGACCCTCGGCGGCCTGGGCACGGCGTTCGGCGCACTCGTCGGCAGCATCGTGGTCGGCATGTTCGTCACTGTGTCGACGCTCATCATCCCGACGGAACTGAAGAACGTCGGTGCGCTCGGCATCCTCATCATCATCCTCCTGGTCCGGCCGCAAGGTCTGCTCGGCCGGGCCCAACGAGTCGGCTAGAGCGGCAGTCAGGGAGGACTGGACACGTGGACTGGGCACGCATCTTCATCAACGCCATCGAGGCCAGCATCGGACTCGAGACCGTGGTCTTCGCGCTGGCCGCGATCGGCCTGAACGTGCACTTCGGCTACACCGGACTGCTGAACTTCGGACAGTCTGCGTTCCTCGCCATGGCCGCGTACGGCCTGGGCACCACCGTGGCGACGTTCAACCTGCCGCTCTGGCTCGGGGTCATCTTCGGGCTGATGGCCAGCATCCTGCTGGCCCTGCTGCTGGGCATCCCGACGCTGCGACTGCGCGCGGACTACCTGGCCATCGTGACGATCGCCGCGGGAGAGATCGTCCGCCTGTCGTTGCGGTCGGTCACCTTCGAGCCGACCTTCGGCGGTTCGGACGGCAAGCAGGCCTTCGCTGGTGACTTCTACGCACTCAACCCGTACCCCAAGGGCTTCTACGGGTTCGGGCAGTTCGGTTTCTCCGAGCGGCCGATGTGGGTTCTCACCGTGGGATGGGTGCTGGTCGCACTGTCCTGCCTCGTCGTCTACCTGCTGATGAAGAGCCCATGGGGGCGGGTGCTCAAGGCCATCCGCGAGGACGAGGACGCCGTCCGCAGCCTGGGCAAGAACGTCTACCTCTACAAGCTGCAGAGCCTGATGATCGGCGGCGTCCTGGGTTGCCTCGGTGGATTCATCCTGGCGCTGGGGCGCGCCGCGATCCAGCCGGACATCTTCGGCACCGAGACCACCTTCTTCGCGTACACCATCCTCATCCTCGGCGGGGCCGCACGAGTGGCCTCCCCGGTGGTCGGGGCGATGATCTTCTGGGTGGTGCTCTCGCTGACCGACAACGTCCTCAACGGCGCCATCAACGCGGGCTACATCTCGAGCTCGATCATCGACAACACCCAGGTCGGCCAGTTCCGGTTCATGCTGGTCGGGCTGGCGCTCATGCTGCTGATGATCTTCCGACCACAGGGGATCTTCGGCGACCGGAGGGAGATCGCGCTCGATGCCCGCTGACCAGGAGCTCCACGACCGTGACGAGAACGACGTCGACGCCGTTCCCGAGGAACGCGCCGAGGTCGGCAGTCGTCGGGGCCGCAAGGACGCTGCCGCGGCCGCGCTGGCCGACGTCCCGCACGTGCCCGGGGCCCCCAAGCCGGACCCGATCCTCGTGGCCGACGGCATCCTGCGGCAGTTCGGCGGTCTGACCGCCGTCGACGTCGAGCACGTGGAGATCCAGCGTGGTGCCATCACGGCACTGATCGGTCCCAACGGTGCCGGCAAGACGACCTTCTTCAACCTGCTCACCGGCTTCGACCAGCCCGACAAGGGCACGGCGTCGTTCAACGACTCGTCGCTGTCGGGTGTCGCCGCGCACAAGGTCGCGCGACGGGGCATGGTGCGCACGTTCCAGCTGACCAAGGCACTCTCCAAGCTCACGGTCATCGAGAACATGCGTCTCGGCGCGACCAAACAGCGCGGCGAGAACGTGTTCCGGGCGATGTTCGCCAGCATCTGGCGCAACCAGGAGCGTGAGATCACCGAGCAGGCCGACGACCTGCTGGCGCGGTTCCAGCTCGACACCAAGCGCGAGGACTTCGCCGGCAGCCTCAGTGGTGGTCAGCGCAAGCTGCTCGAGATGGCCCGGGCTCTGATGGTCAAGCCCGAGATGGTCATGCTCGACGAGCCGATGGCCGGCGTGAACCCTGCGCTGACCCAGTCGCTGCTCGGGCACGTGAAGGACCTGCGCGAGGACGGCATGACGGTGCTGTTCGTCGAGCACGACATGGACATGGTGCGCGACATCTCCGACTGGGTCATCGTGATGGCCCAGGGCAAGGTGATCGCCGAGGGTCCCCCGGAATCCGTGATGGGTGACGCCCGCGTCATCGACGCGTACCTCGGATCACACCACGACGCGGCACTCACCGAGGAGGAGGAGCAAGAGATCCTCGCCGAGGCTGAGGAGTCCCTAGAGAGGGAGCGCGCCCACAAGGAGGAGACGCCGTGACGACCGGCCCGCAGGACGACAACCCAGCGACGCCGGCAGCCGCGAGCGGCGACCAAGCCGCTGTCGAGGCTGCGACCGAGCGCCAGGAGACGACTGCCGGTGAGCCGGCCCGTGACGCTTCCGGCGACGGCGCAACCTCGGAGGGCGGCGCACCATCGGACAACACCATCGCAGCCGGCGACCACAGCGCGCACGAGGCTGCGGCCAGCAACGCGCTGCTGCGGGCGGACGATGTGGTGGCGGGCTACGTACCAGGGGTCAACATCCTCAACGGGTGCGACTTCTACGTCAACGACGGCGAGCTGGTCGGCATCATCGGGCCCAACGGTGCCGGCAAGTCCACGTTGCTCAAGGCCATCTTCGGCCTGATCAAGGTCACCAGCGGCGGCATCACCCTGCGCGGCGACAACATCGTCGGGCTCAAGGCCAACCAGCTGGTGGCCAAGGGGGTCGGATTCGTCCCGCAGACGAACAACGTGTTCCCGAGCCTGACGATCGAGGAGAACCTGCAGATGGGGGCCTACCAGGCCCCCAAGAAGTTCAAGCAGAGCTTCGAGTTCGTCACCAGCCTGTTCCCGGCGCTCGGTGACCGGCGCGCCCAGCGGGCCGGGTCCCTGTCCGGCGGCGAGCGGCAGATGGTCGCCATGGGGCGGGCGCTGATGATGGAGCCGTCGGTGCTGCTGCTCGACGAGCCGTCCGCCGGCCTGTCCCCCGCCCTGCAGGACGAGGTGTTCGTGCGGACCCGGCAGATCAACCGGGCCGGCGTCTCGGTGATCATGGTCGAGCAGAACGCGCGGCGCTGTCTGCAGATCTGCGACCGCGGCTACGTCCTCGACCAGGGCCGCAACGCCTACACCGCCAGCGGCCAGGACCTCAGCAACGACCCGAAGGTCGTCGAGCTCTACCTCGGTACCCTCGCCAAGGCCTGACCCGCCCCGGTCTCGCTCCCCGGTTGCGCTGCCGTCTCGTCCCGACGGACGCTACAGGCGTACCCGAAAGGCGACGCAATGCCGTAGGCGGCGGCTCAGCGGGCCGTTGATGGCGATTGCGTCGCCTTTCGGGACCGCTTCGTAGAAGCGTCCGGCACCGCGCAGAGGCCGGCACCGAGGACGGCAGCCCCCGGCATGGCAGAGGGCCCGGCACCTTGCGGTGCCGGGCCCTCTGCGTCGATCAGATGAAGCTGATCAGATCCGTTCGGATCAGATCTTGCCGGACTTCGCCTCGAGGAACGAGTACTTGTTGTCCGCGCCGTACTTGTAGATGCCGATGCTGGCCTCGCTGGGGTCGCCCTTGTCGTTGAACTCGATCGGACCGCTGACACCGTCGTAGTCGATGTCCTTGCCGTCCTGGAGCAACTTGACGCAGTCAGCGAACGAGGTGCACTTCTCCCCGCCAGCGCTGACGTCCTGCATCTTCGTCGCGATCGACGCTCCAGCGTCGTCCTTGGCCGCCTCGGCCGCGAGAGCGACCACCACAACGGCGTCGTAGGACTCCGGTGCGTAGGAGAACTCGGTCAGGTTCGGAGCAACCTCGAGCAGGCGAGCCTTGAAGTCATCGTTGGCCGCGACTCCGGGAAGGGTTCCCTCGACGCCGTCGAGCGTGCCCTTCTTGAAGTCCTTGTCGTAGTTGGCCAGGTTGCCGTCGACAAAGTAGATCTTCTTCTTGTCGGGGCCGATGCCCTGCTTGACCATCTCGGGGATGATCTTCTTGGTCTCGTCGAAGGCGATGACCGCGATCGCGTCGGGGTCGGCTGCCTTGATCTTGCCGACCTCGGTCGAGAAGCTGGCTGCCTTCGGGTCGTAGACGACCGTCTCGACGACCTGGCCGCCACCGTCGGTGACCGACTTGGTGGTCGAGTCGGCGAGACCGGTGCCGTAGGCGTCCTGGAGAGCCAGGATGCCGAGCGTGGCGTTGCCGTCCGAGAGGATCAGGTCACCGAGGACGCGGCCCTGCAGGACGTCCGGCGGGGCGGTGCGGAAGTACAGCCCCTTGTCGTCGTAGTCGGTGAGCGCGTCCGAGGTGTTGGCCGGCGAGATCTGGAGCACGCCGGCTCCGGTGATCTTGTCGATGACCGACAGGGACGAGCTGGAGGACGCGGCGCCGATGATGGCGTCGACGTTGGCGGAGAGCAGGCGGTCGACCGACTGTGACGCCGTGTCGGTCGACGTGTCGCCCGAGTCGGAGTCGAGCTTCTCGACGGGCTTGCCGTTGACGCCACCGGCGTCGTTGATGTCCTTGATGGCCAGGTCCACGCCGGCGAACTCGGGTGGGCCGAGGAATGCCAGCGATCCGGTCTGCGGGAGGAGCGTGCCGACCTTGAGCGTTCCGTCGCCCTTGGCGGCGGGTGCTTCTGCGCTCGAGGACGAGCCTCCGGCCGGCGCGTCGGTCGTCGCCGTGTCACTGCCACCGCAAGCGGTGAGCACGAGACCAGCGACGCCCAGGACCGCAGCCGACCGCCAGAGCGGGGTGGGGCGGATCATGAACCATCTCCTAACAAAGGGGTTCGCGGGCCGTCGTCGGCCGCGGGGCTTGCTCACGGGGGAACCTACCGAACCAAACGTGTCACGGAAGGGGGTGCACCACGATTAGGTGTCACGTCGTTGCCAAGTCGTGACCTGCCGGGGCATTTCCCTGGGCTGTGAGCCGCAAATGCGCCTATTTCGCCGTGCCGTCGCTGTCGTCGCTGCCGTCGGCCTCGGCGACGACCGCGAAGCCGTCCTCCTCGAGCATCTCCTTGAGGTCGAGGCGGATCAGTGCCTCGTCCTCGGCGATGACGACCCGGCGCGGCGCCGCACGAGAGCCGGGGTCACCGACCGGCACTCCGCGGCTCTTGCTCGTCACCCGCGGCAGGTTATCGAGAGCGAGGATCGCGCGGCTGTGGCGTGGCGCGCTCGCCAGGTGCACCGAGGACGACCCGCGCGCCGATGGCAGACTGTGCACCGCGCCCCGATAGGCCAACTGGCAGAGCCGATGGTCTCAAACACCATTCAGTGTGGGTTCGAATCCCACTCGGGGCACCGACCTGTGTGTACGAATTCGGTGGGCCCCTGACCCGTTGGCGGAGGTACGACACGGTTACCGTGTCGCAGCCCCGCCAACCACCTTCGGGGGCAGCCGATCGCGCGACGCCGGCGTCCACGACGTGCTCAAGGCCGGCGGGCCGGCTGCCGGGCACCCGGTTGCTGGAGTCAGCGGGCACGGCTGCCGATGCAGTGCTATGACCGCTGGCACGGGGAGAGGCAACCGGGGCGGCACCCGGGTGCGCGCCGTGGCCGTTGCTGCGGCCGCAGTCGCGCTGGCGATCGGGTCGCTCAGCGGCTGCGCCACGTTGCGTTCGGTCGCCACCGCCCCAGGGGCCAGGCCCGGCATCGACCTCCCGTCGACGAGCCGCGACGCGTCCCCGACCCCGCTGGGCCGGCCGGCACTGGCACCCGCGGGCGTCGGCGGCTACGCGTTCACCCTCACCCACGACGACGGTTCGGCGGTGACGTTCGACCCGTGCCGACCGGTGCATGTCGTCGTACGCCCCGAACACGAGCCGAGGGGTGGCCGCGCCCTGCTGTTCGAGGCGCTGGGTGAGGTCAGCGCCGCGACCGGCCTGCAGTTCATCGACGACGGCACGACCACCGAGCTGCCGACCGAGAACCGCGCCGCCTTCCAGCCCGCGGTCTACGGCGACCGCTGGGCGCCGGTCCTCGTCGCCTGGTCGAGCCCGGAGGAGAGCCCGATGCTGCACGGCGCCGACGGGATCAGCACCGTGCTCGGTCGTGCCGGGCCGGACACCTTCGGCTACGACGACGACGTGCGCTACGTCAGCGGCCTGGCGATCTTCAACGGTCCCGCGCTGGATGCGCAGCTGCGCCTGGGCGAGTCCGAGAAGGCCCACGCCGTGCTGCTCCACGAGCTGGGTCATCTGGTCGGGCTCGCCCACTCCCCCGATCCGTACCAGGTGATGTACGACACGAACCTCTACCCGTTGCCCCGCTACCGCGCCGGGGACCTGCGTGGCCTCGAACAGCTGGGGATGGGACGCTGCTACTAAGGCCCCTGACCCCGCCGGAGGAGCACCTCGTGCAGCTCGGATTCGCCGTCCCCATCGCCGGCTCCTGGGCCACGCCCGATCGCATGGTCGAGACCGCCCAGCGCGCCGAGGCCCTCGGCTACGACTCGGTGTGGACCTTCCAACGGCTGGCCTACCCGGCCGACCCGGAGCGCAGCGCGCAGCCCGAGCGCTGGTCCCCGACGTACGTCAGCGTCCACGACCCGCTGGTGACGCTGGCCTACCTCGCGGCCCACACCGACCGGGTCCGGCTCGGCGTCGCGGTGCTGAACATGCCGTGGTTCAGCCCGCTGCTGCTGGCCAAGCAGGCGGCCACTCTCGATGCCGTCTCCGGTGGGCGGCTGGACCTGGGGCTGGGGCTGGGCTGGGCCAGCGAGGAGTACGCGGCCACTGGCGCGCCCAGCGACCGGCGGGGAGCCCGCGCCGAGGAGTTCGTCAAGGCACTGACCGCGATCTGGACCGAGGACGAGCCGACCTTCGACGGGGAGTTCGAGGCGCTGCGCGACATCACGGTAGCCCCGCGTCCGGTCCAGCGTCCGCACCCGCCGATCCTGATCGGCGCATCGGCCGAGCCGGCACTGCTGCGCGCCGGTCGGCTCAGCGACGGCTGGATCAGCAGCAGCGGGCAGCGGCTCGACACGATGGCGGCGGCGATCGAGACGGTGCGCTCCGGCGCGAGGTCGGCGGGCCGGGACCCCGACCGGCTGCGCTTCGTCTGCCGCGGAGTCGTGCGGGCCGGGCCCGCCGGAGTCCCCGACCGGCGGGCGCTGTCGGGCTCCTGGGAGGAGATCCGCGCGGATCTGGACGACCTCGCCGGACAGGGCGTGACCGAAACGTTCCTCGACCTCAACTTCGACCCGTCGATCGGCAGCGTGGACGCCGATCCCGACGAGTCGGTACGCCGGGCGCACGAGATGCTCGAGGCCCTCGCGCCGTGACCCGGCCACCTCGGGCGGACGGCAGCGTCGAGGCCATCTTCGAGGGGCCGGCCGCCGCTGTCGAGGACGAACGCCCCAGGGACTCGGGGCGTTCACCGTCCGTTGAGCCGGCCGGACGGAGCGGTGACCGGTTCACCCGTTCGGCGTACCGGGATTCACCCGTCTGGCGCAACGACGACGGGCGACCCGAAGGCCGCCCGCCGTCCTCGCGAACGTCGGTGGCTAGCGCACCGAGAGGCGCTGCCCCGGGAAGATCAGACCCGGGTTGGAGCCGATGGTCTTGCGGTTCATCTTGTACAGGTTCTGCCAGCCGCCGGGGATGCTCTTGCGTCGGGCGATCAGCGACAGGGTGTCGCCGCGCCGGACGACGTAGCCCCTGGTCGAGGACGGGGCCTTGCGGTGCTTGCCCCGGCTGGCGCGCTCGACCGACAGCCGGGCGTCCTTGGCCCGGGTCTCGGCCTTGGCGTTGTTGTCGGCCGTGGCGTTGTCGGCCTTGGCGTTGTCGGCCTTGGCGTTGTCGGCGTTGCCGTTCGTGTTGTCGGCGTTGCCGTTCGTGCTGTCGGCCTTCGCGTCGGCGGCTCCCGAGTCGTTCTTCGTGGCGTCGGCCTGGGCGTCACCGTTGCTCTGCGAGTCGCCGCTGAGGCGATCCTTCGCGTCGGCCGCGGTGGCGAGGGCCTCGCGGCGCTCCTCGCCGCCCAGGCCGAGCCGGCTGCTGCAGGCCGGCCACGGACCCCAGCCGCGGTTGTCGAGCACCCTGGCCGCAATGACGATCTGCTCGGCCCGACTGGCCAGATCGGCGCGCGAGGCGTACCTCCCGCCGCCGTTGCCGGTCCACGTGCCGCCGGCGAACTGCAGGCCGCCGTAGTAGCCGTTGCCGGTGTTGATCGACCAGTTGCCGCCCGACTCGCACCCGGCGAGCTTGTCCCAGGCGCTGGTTGCTGCCGACGCCGAGGGCGTGACGGCCATCGGGATCAGGGTGACCAGCGGCGCCGTGGCGATGCCGAGGTTGCGGAGGTGGTTGTTGGGCTTGCGGTGACGGGCCTTGCCGGCTGCCGACGACCGTGCCTGGGCGCGCTGCGCCATGGGTGTCTGTCCCTCTCGCCGCCTGCGAGGTGAGCTGTCGGGTTCAGGCGAGAGAGATTGCCTGGCCGCAAGGTGCTGCGGCTTCACCCCAAGGGACGCCGGCCGAGGTTCCGGCCGGGCGACCCAGAGTCGTGGGTCCCCCACTCCTGCCCGATGCGAATCCGATGCGCTCATCAGCCGGCGGGCAGGACTCGGCGGACCGTCGATGAGGCCGCGCGGCACGCGGCGCGACGAGGATAGGACGCCAGGTCACGATCCGGCAACTACGACAGGCGACAATGGGACGCGTGTCAGAGGGCGTGGGTGACGAGCTGGCGGTCCGAGCGGGGGTGGTCATCCCGGCCGGGGAGCTGCGCTGGCGCTTTTCCCGCGCCAGCGGGCCCGGCGGGCAGTCGGTCAACACCACCGACTCCCGCGTCGAGCTCTCGCTGGACCTGGCCGCGACCACGGCCCTGGGCGCTGCGCTGAAGGCCCGCGCCCTCGAGCGCCTGAGCCACCAGCTGGTCGACGGGGTGCTGACCGTCGTCGCCACCGAGGAACGCTCCCAGTGGCAAAACCGCCGGCTGGCCCGGGTGCGGCTGGCGGCCCGGCTGCGGGACGCGGTGGCCGCTCCCCCGCGCCGGCGGCGCGCCACCAAGCCCACCCGCGGCTCGGTCGAGCGTCGGCTGGCGGGCAAGAAACGACGCTCCGAGGTCAAACGCACCCGACGCGAGCTCGGCGACTGACGCGCCGGAGCCCGCCGAGTCCCGGCCTAACTCGGCAACTCGCCGAGCGCGGCCTCCGCCAGCTGGATCTCGTGCTCGATCATCCACCGAGCACCCCGTAGCCCCCGCAGGCCGAACCGGTCGCGGATGGCGATGACCGCCTCGGCGACCCGCGGGTCGATCTCCTCGTCCGGCGACGCGGTCATGCGGGCCTCCCCCTCGAGCGGCTGAACTCCGGGCGCCAGCCTAGCCAGCAGAAGCGCCCGGACCCGGTCACGACGCGTCGAGGCGCGCCAGCTCCTCGGCGGTCAGCGTCAGCTCGGCCGAGGCGGCGGAGTCGCGAGCGGTCTCGGGCCGGCTCGACCCGGGGATCGGGATGATCACCGGGGACTTCGCAAGCAGCCAGGCCAGGGTCACCTGCTGCGGGCTGACCTCCCGCTCGGCGGCCACCTCGGCGTACGCCGCGTGAGCCGACCCCAGCTCGGCAGCCTTCCCGATGCCACCGAGCGGGCTCCACGGCAGGAACGCGATGCCCATCTCGGCGCACAGCTCGAGCTCGGGCTCGCTGGACCGGAAGGCCGGCGAGAACTGGTTCTGCACCGAGACCAGCCGCCCGCCGAGCACCCGCTGCGCCACCTTGATCTGCTCCGGGTCGGCGTTGGAGATGCCGGCCATCCGGATCTTGCCCGCGTCGAGCAGCTCGCCGATCGCACCGACCGCCTCCTCGTAGGGAACCTCGGGATCGGGCCGGTGGTACTGGTAGAGCCCGATCGCCTCGACCCCCAGCCGCTTGAGGGAGTCGTCGCAGGCCGCGCGCAGGTGCTCGGGACGCCCGTCGACGTCCCAGCGACCGTCACCGGGGCGGGTGTGGCCGCCCTTGGTCGCGACCAGCACCTCGGAGGTGTCCCCGGCGTAGGACCCGAGCGCCTCGGCGATCAGCAGCTCGTTGTGCCCGACGTCGGAGGAGTCGAGGTGGTAGGCGTCCGCGGTGTCGATCAGCGTCACGCCGGCGGCGAGCGCGGCGTGGATCGCGGCCACCGACCGGTCGCGGTCCGGACGACCCTCGATGGACATCGGCATCCCGCCGAGTCCGATGGCTCCCACGCTGACGGCTCCGATGCTGCGCTGCTGCATGATCCTCCTCGAGACGGGCGATGTTGTCCGCCCTGTCTGGTGCCCGCCGGGTAGGCCTCGCAACCCTGCGCGCTGCCTGTCGGCCACACCCGCGACGATGGGCACGTGCAGCCGCCGGTCCAGTCCACCGACCCGGTGGCGGACCTGCGAGGTGCCGGTGCCGGCCCGGGCACCCTCGTCGGTGTCGCTGTGACTGACATCGGCGGACTAGGTCTGGCGGTCGGCGGCAGCTCCTTCTGGTACGCCGGCGAGCCCGGTCCGGTGATCAGCCGGGTCGTCGAGGCGCTGCGACCCCGGCTGGTCTGGTGGAGCGCGTCACACGCCGAGCCGCTGGTGCGGGCCGGGCTCCGTGCCGTTGCCTCCTGGGACGTCACGGCGGTGCACCGGCTCCTGCACGGTGGTTTCGACGACGACCCTGCCGTGGTCTGGGCGACCACGCACGGTCTCGACCCGACCGCCCGGCCCCGCGTCGGGCAGCTCGACCTGCTCGACGGCTCCTTCGCGCACGGGCCCGACGACGATCCGCTCGACGCCGGCGACCCCGTGCGCCCCGACGGCTACCTGCGCCCGAGCTGGGCAAGAGCCGGGCCGCCCGACCCGGTGGCCGCGGCCGGGTGGGCTGCGGTCGCGCTGACGACGGCGACCCGCCAGCACGGCGCCCTCGGCGACCTGCCCGACCCCCGGCCGGCGCCGGGCGATCCCCCGCTGCCGCTGCTGACGGCCTGGTCGGAGTCGGCGGCCGAGCTGCTGGCCGTCGAGCTCGGCGTCGTCGGTCTGCCGCTGGACCGGGCCACCGCGGCCGAGCTCATCGGCGACCGGGTGGGGCCGCCCGACCCCGCCGGAGCCGCTGCCGCGCGGACCGCCCGGGACGCGGCCGTACACGCGCTTCTCCCCGGCGGCGGCGATGGCGGCGCCCAGGCGTTCGACCTGCGCAACCCGGCCCAGGTGAAGGAGCTGCTGGCCCGTGTCGGGATCGACGTCCCCGACACCCGGTCGTGGCGGCTGGAGCCCTTCCGCTCCGTGCACCCGGTGGTCCCGGCACTGCTCGAGTGGCGCAAGACGGAGCGGATCGCCACGACGTACGGCTGGGCCTGGCTGGAGCGCCACGTCGGCGCCGACGGGCGGCTACGCGGCGCCTGGACCGGCTGCGACGGCGCCGGCGGCCGGATGACAGCCAGCGCCGGGCTGCACAACCTGCCGGCCGAGCTCCGCCCCGCGGTGGCGGCCGAGCCCGGCCACGTCCTGGTGCGGGCCGATCTCGGCCAGGTCGAGCCCCGGGTCCTGGCGGCGGTCGCCGGGGACGCGGCGTTCGCCGCCGCCACCGTCGCGGCCGACCTCTACGCCCCGGTGGCCGCCCGGCTGGGCTGCGACCGGCCGACCGCCAAGGTCGCGGTGCTCGCCGCGATGTACGGCCAGACCTCGGGCGCGGCCGGCGAGGCGCTGCGCGGACTGGAGCGCGCCTACCCGGTCGCGATGTCCTACCTGCGGGCCGCCGACGAGAGCGGTCGCGCGGGTCGTGAGCTGCGGACCTACGGCGGGAGGACGCTGCGGATGTGGCAGCTCGCCGAGCCGGTCGATCCGGGCGCCCTGGCCGGACGCGGTCGTTTCGCCCGCAACGCGGTCGTACAGGGGGCGGCGGCCGAGCTGTTCAAGATGTGGGCGGTCTCCGTGCGGGCAGCCCTGCCCGCAGGTGCCGAGGTGGTGATGTGCCTGCACGACGAGCTGCTCGTCCATGCCCGCCGCGAGGACGCCACCGACGTCGAGTCGATCCTGCACGACGCCCTCGACCGGACCGGAGCGCGATGGGCGGCAGGGTCCGGCGTGCGCTTCGTGGCCGACGTCGCGACGCTGGGCAGGTGGTCGGACAAGACCTGAGCAGGTCGGACCGGCCCGGACGCCGCTAGACGATCTCGAGCGGCTTGCCCCGGTCGGCCATCTTCTCGCGGTGGGTGTTGCGCTTGTCCTCGAAGCGGCCAGCAGCGTCGTCGATGCCGGCCAGGATCGTCACGAGCTCCTCGCGCGCCTTCTCACCCTCGGCGTCGAGACCCTGGAGGTCGAACACACCCCAGGCGCGAAGCACCGGCGAGATCACGTCGTCGTGGTGGATGCGCAGGTCGTAGATGCCGGACAGGGCCATCTGCACCGACTTGCGGGTGAAGTCCTCGATGGTGCTGCCGGGCATCTCGAAGGAGCGCACGACCTCGACGATGGCTCGCATCGTCTGGTTCGGAGACGCCTGCAGGGCAGCGCCGAGCAGGTTCCGGTAGAAGAGCATGTGCAGGTTCTCGTCCAGCGCGATGCGGGCAAGCAGCTGGTCGGCCACCGGGTCGCGGGTGATCTTGCCGGTGTTGCGGTGCGAGATGCGGGTCGCGAGCTCCTGGAAGCTGACGTAGGCCAGCGAGCGCAGCAGGTCGTCGTGGTTGGGCGACTCGAAGCCGGCGCCCATGTGCGTCATCCGGGCGTTCTCCAACGCAACGGGGTCCACCGCGCGGGTCACCAGCAGGTAGTCGCGGATCGCCGTCGCGTGGCGGCCCTCCTCGGCCGTCCAGCGATGCACCCAGGTGCCCCACGCACCGTCGCGGCCGAACACGGTCGCGATCTCGTGGTGGTAGCTGGGGAGGTTGTCCTCGGTGAGCAGGTTGACGATCAGGCTGGTCCGAGCGACGTCGGAGACCTTCGAGTGACCCGGCTCCCAGGCCTGCCCACCCAGCACGCCGTCGAAGGTCCGGCCCTCGTCCCACGGGACGTACTCGTGGGGCATCCAGTCCTTGGCGACCTTGAGGTGGCGCTCGAGGTTCTCCTCGACGACCGGCTCCAGCTCGCGGAGCAGGTCTGTCTGGGACATCATGTGGACGTCGACAGTCATGGACGGGCCTCCCGGCGGAGTGGAGCTACGGTTACGTCACCGTAGGTTGTGCCCACGGTAACGCAGGTTCATGCCTCGTACCCAGCCCGACCGGGTGGTGCACGCAGGCGAGTGACCAGGCTCACGTTGCGCGTCTACACCCTCGCGGTGACCAGCGACTCCAGCAGCTCCGGGGCCAGCCCGGCCCGCAGCCCGGCCACGGCCTCGTCGAGTGGCTTGGGGCGTCCCAGCAGGTACCCCTGGCCGATGGTGCACCCGGCGGCGACCAGCCGGGCCAGCTGGGTCGGCCGCTCGATGCCCTCGGCGACCACGCGCAGGTCGAGGGCGGCCCCCATCACGAGGATCGCCTCGACGAGCGCCAACCCACGCTCGCTCGTGTCGACGTCCTCGGTGAAGCTGCGGTCGATCTTCAGGCTGTCCACGGGAAGATGCTGCAGGTAGGCGATGGAGGAGAACCCGACACCGAAGTCGTCGATCGACAGCAGCGCACCGAGGGCCTTCAGCGTCAGCAGCGCCGCCTCGGTCTCGGCGTCGTCGGAGACCACCACGGTCTCGGTCATCTCCAGGACCAGCCGGCTCTGCCCCAGCGAGGCGACCGCCGCGCCGACGATGTCGAGGAAGGCCGGGTCGCGCAGCTGGTGCGCCGACATGTTGACGCCGAGCGTCAGGGCATGTCCGGCAGCCTCGTTCAGCGCCGGGGCGTCGGCGACGACCCGAGCCAGCACCTGTTCGCCGAGCTCGGTGATCAGACCGCTCTCCTCGGCAGCCTGGATGAACTCGTCGGGCGGGACGAGCACGTCGCCCCGCTGCCAGCGGACCAGTGCCTCGACACCGTCGACCCGGCCGCTGGCCAGGTCGACAACGGGCTGGTAGTGCACGACCAGCTCGTCACTCACACCGCGTCGCAGGGCCTCGACGAGCTCCAGCCGGCGGACGTTCTCCGCGCGCAGCGAGGGCTGGTACACGAAGTAGCGGTCCTTGCCCTGTGCCTTGGCTCGGTACATCGCCATGTCGGCGTTGCGCAGCAGTCCGGCCGCGTCGTCGACAGCCGCGGCGACGGCGACCCCGATGCTTGCCCCCACGACCACCTCGTGGCCCTGGATCGAGATCTCGGTCCGCAGGGACTTGAGCAGCCGCTCGCACAGCGCGTCCAGCTCCTGCAGGTGCGCGACGCCCTCGACCAGCACCGCGAACTCGTCCCCACCCAGCCGGGCCACCGAGTCGGTGGTCCGGACCGACGCAACCAGGCGCCCGGCAACCGTCTTCAGCAACCCGTCCCCCTCGGCGTGGCCGAACCGGTCGTTGACACCCTTGAACCCGTCGAGGTCGAGGAAGAGCACCGCCAACGTCGCGCTGCTCCGGCGACCGCGGTGGACCGCCTGCTCGACCCGGTCGAGGAAGAGCGTCCGGTTCGGCAGCGACGTCAGGGCATCGTGGCGCGCGAGGTGGGCCATCTCATCGGTTAGGGCCAGCCGGGAGAACGCCTCCTCCCCCACGGTGGCCAGAGCCTCCAGGGCCTTGCGGTCCGCCTCGACCGAGGCCCGGGCCCGGTGCAGGGCCGGCGCCGTCAGCCAGAGCACGGCGTCCCCGGCACGGACCCGGGTGCCGATCTCGTTGTCACCCGGCCCGGTCGCCCGCAGCTCGGCTGCAGTGTTGGCCACCGCGGCGCGCGCGTTGCGGCGCAACAGCCCCTCGAGCTCGGCTCGGGACTCCACGGCCTGCGCCTCGGCTGCGGCGTCGAAGAGAGCCGCCAGCCGGCGGCGGTGCTCCAACCCACGCGACAACGCACGGGTCGCGACGAGGATCGTGACGAGCGGAACGACGAGCAGGATGCCCGCCCACTGCGGCAGCTCACGGTCGACCAGTGCCGCCAGGTAGCCGAGGCTGTCGATGGCGACGAACACGCCGAGGGCACCCAGCCCGTTGCTCTGCCGGACGGCCATGTGCACCGGGCTGCGGTCCTCGAGGGCGATCGAGGCCGCGGAAACGAAGTAGTCGACGAGGAAGAACACGGCGCAGCCGGCACCCACGGCCAGCAGCTCGCGAGGGGACGTCTGGTCCAGGTCGCTGATCGCCCGCATCGTGGCCAGGGCAGCGGCACCGGCGAGGACGCCCAGCCCGATGTTGAAGATCCGGATGTCCACGCGCTTGGCGCTGGTGCCCTGGGAGAGAACCTGGCTGACGGCCCAGACTGCGAGGGCGCCCTGGCCGCTGTCGAAGCAGGCGAGGAACACGAGCACGGCCGACTCGAAGCCGACCTCGATCCCGCCGGCCGAGCGGTTGAGCACGAGGGGGTACCGGCTCATCACCGCCGCGATCGGGGCACCGAGCAGCAGGGCGAGTGCCCAGTGGTTGTCGAAGTGGGCTCCGAAGAGCAGCCCGACGACGGCCATGACGCCGAGCACCGCTCCCGCCACCATCACGATGACGTCGAAGGCCCAGCTGATGGCGCGCTTGTCCTCCCGCGGTGCAGCCACGCCCTCTCCCACCCGCCGGCCAACTGTCCGTTCTCCATCGGCCGTCGACAGGGTCGGGTAAAGCCCACAGGCAGGACGAGCTAGTTGTGTCGGCTCACTCGTAAGGGTGCCGACACACCGGTGCGGGCAGCTGCCGGCGGGTCAGCGCTTGTCGAGGGGGACGAAGTCCCTTTCGGGGCTGCCGACGTAGACCTGGCGCGGCCGGCCGATCTTCGTGGCCGGGTCCTCGATCATCTCCCGCCACTGGGCGATCCAGCCGGGCAGCCGGCCCAGTGCGAACAGCACGGTGAACATCCGGTTGGGGAAGCCCATCGCCTTGTAGATGACGCCGGTGTAGAAATCGACGTTCGGGTAGAGCTTGCGCTCGACGAAGAAGTCGTCGGCCAGCGCGACCTCCTCCAGCTGCATCGCGATGTCGAGCAGCGGGTCGGACTGACCGAGCTGCTCGAGCACCTCGCGAGTGGCGTCCTTCACGATGGCCGCCCGCGGGTCGTAGTTCTTGTAGACGCGGTGACCGAAGCCCATCAGCTTGACCCCGGGCTCCTTGTCCTTGACCCGCCGGACGAAGCCCGACACGTCACCGCCGTCGTCCTTGATGCCCTCGAGCATCTCCAGGACGGACTGGTTGGCGCCACCGTGCAGCGGACCGAACAAGGCGTTGACCCCGGCGGACACCGAGGCGAACAGGTTGGCGTTGCTCGAACCGACCAGCCGCACGGTGGACGTGGAGCAGTTCTGCTCGTGGTCGGCGTGCAGGGTGAACAGCATGTCGAGAACCCGGGCCATCGTGGGGTCGACCTCGTAGGGCTGGGCCGGCACCCCGAACGTCATCCGCAGGAAGTTCTCGACGTAGCCGAGGGAGTTGTCCGGGTAGAGCAGCGGCTGTCCGACCGACTTCTTGTACGCGTAGGACGCGATCGTGGGCAGCTTGGCGAGCAGCCGGACGGTGGACATCTCGACGTGCTCGCGGTCGAAGGGGTCGAGGCTGTCCTGGTAGAAGGTCGACAGGGCACTGACCGCGGAGGACAGCACCGCCATCGGGTGCGCGTCGCGGGGAAAGCCGTCGAAGAACCGGCGCAGGTCCTCGTGCAGCAGGGTGTGGTTGTTCACCCGCGCCTGGAACTCCTCGAGCTCGGCGGGGGTCGGCAGCTCGCCGTAGATGAGCAGGTAGGACGTCTCGAGGAAGGTCCCGCCCGAGGCCAGCTGGTCGATCGGGTAGCCGCGGTAGCGCAGGATCCCCTTGTCGCCGTCGATGAAGGTGATCTCGGACGTGCACGACGCCGTGTTCACGAAGCCCGGATCGAGCGTGACGTAGCCCGTGTCCTTGAGCAGGGTTGAGGTGTTGAGCCCGGACGGGCCGTCGACGGCCTCCGTGGCCGGCAACGGCAGCGTGCCGCCGGGGTGGTTGAGCTCGAAATCGGCCATGTGAGAGTCAGGTCCCTTCGGTGCGATCAAGCGGCCAAGTCTGGCAGACGCCTGACTCAGGGCTCGACCACCGTCACCCCGGCGGGGAAGCCGGGTGCTCCCATGGCCGGTAGGGCGTCGACCGCCTCGGCCAGCCCGATCCGCCGGGTCACCAGCAGCTCGGGGCGCAGCCGACCGGCTGCGACGAGCGCCAGGAGCTGGTCGTAGTCGTGCGCCGGCATGCCGTGGCTGCCCACGATCTCGAGCTCGCCGGCGATGACCGCGGCCATCGGCACGGCCGGGTGACCCAGTCCAGCCGGCAACAGGCCCACCTGCACGTGCCGGCCGCGCGGCCGGAGGCTCAGGACCGACGCGGCGCAGCTGGCCTCGCTGCCGAACGCGTCCAGGGACACGTGCGCACCCCCGTCGGTCACGGCTCGCACCGCGTCGGCGATCGCGGTCGCATCGGTGTCGGCACCGCCCGCCGTCGAGGCGTCGACGACGACCTCGGCGCCGAAGGACCTTGCCAGCTCCAGGGCCGTCGGCGACACGTCGACGGCTACGACGCGCGCGTCGACAGCGGCTGCCACCATCACCGCCGCGAGGCCCACTCCGCCGCAGCCGTGCACGGCGACCCAGCGCCCTGCTCGCGCCCCACCCTGGGCGAGTACGGCCCGGTGTGCCGTGGCCACCCGGCAGCCGAGCCCGGCCGCGGCCACCGCCGTCACGTCGTCCGGCAGCGCGACGAGGTTCACGTCGGCGTGGTCGAGGGCCACCAGCTCGGCGAAGGATCCCCAGCCGGTGAACCCCGGCTGGGTCTGGCGCTCACAGATCTGGTGCTGGCCGGCGCGGCACTGACCGCAGGTGCCGCAGGCGCAGACGAAGGGCACGGTGACCCGATCGCCGGGTGCCCACCTGGTCACCGCGGCACCGATGGACTCGACCCGTCCGGCCAGCTCGTGGCCGGGCACGTGGGGCAGCGCGATGCCCGGGTCGTGGCCCGACCAGCCGTGCCAGTCGCTGCGGCACAGACCGCTGGCCTCGACCCGGACGACCACCCCGTGCGGGGCCGGTTCCGGGTCGGGCACCTCGCGCAGGTCCAGGGCACCGCCGAATGCCTCGTAGACCAGGGCCCGCACGAGCGGAGGCTAACCGGTGCCGCGTCCCCCTCGGTCGCTCCCGGCCCGCAGCTCGAGGAAGGAGATCCCCGGATGCGGGAGCAGGAAGGTGGTGA
This sequence comes from Actinomycetes bacterium, assembly GCA_038246575.1. Taxonomy (GTDB): domain Bacteria; phylum Actinomycetota; class Actinomycetes; order JACCUZ01; family JACCUZ01; genus JACCUZ01. The sequence goes on from JBBRVU010000021.1 coordinate 32,672, forward strand.
CGAGCTCGCCGTCGGGGCCGACGTCGACGGTCCGGGCAGTCTCCAGCTCGGCGAGCCCGTCGCTCGCGCGCAGCCGGTCCCACTCCTGCGGGTCCGGCCAGGCCCGCTCGCGGCCGCCCATGTCGTGCCACACCGCGTACACGTTGCTGTGCTGCTCGTCGACGCGCCAGTGTCCGAGCGTGTGCGCACCCGGTTCGAGGCCGCAGATCCGGACGGTGACCGCGCGGGCGAGCAGGTCGTCGCTGGGGATCCGCGACTGGTCGAGGCTGGAGTTCCAGACCAGGACCCCCACCGAGGAGTCCTCGGCGCGGGCAGCGACCGCACTCACCAGACTGCCGCCGCCGTCGCCGTCGGCCGTGACCTCCAGCCGCTGGTCGCCGAGGCGCTCGAGCAGGGCCAGCGCCCACCAGCGCGGCTTGCGCAGGTTGCCGACCGTGAGCAGGCCGAAGCCGCCGTGCCCGAGTCGCTCGGGGCGTCCGAGCTCCTCGAAGTGGTCCGAGGCGACCCAGTGCGAGAGCGCGTCGATCCGTCCCATCGCCGAGACCATGCCGTCGATCAGGAAGGTCGCCGCGAAGACGCTGTCGCCCACGTGGTGGAAGTGCTGGGAGCCCGGCCCCCACTCGGTCCACCAGATGCGCGCGTCTCCCCGGTCGTGCCGGTCCAGGATCGGCCGCAGGTCCAACGGCGGGCTGCCGTAGGTGTGCGTCGACACGAAGTCGACCGGAGCCCCCGACGACGCCGCCTGCTCGAGCAGGCTGTCCACCCACTGCGCCGCGGCCGAGCTCGGGCCGCCGACGACGAGCGCCTCGTCCACGGCGCGCACGGCCGCCACCGTGACGTCGTAGAGCCGGAGGTACTCCTGCTCCGTGCCGGACCAGAAGACGTCGAGGTTGGCCTCGTTCCACACCTCGAAGCTCCAGCGGTCCCGGACCTCCTCGAGGCCGTACCGGTCCACCAGGTGGGCCGTCAGCGCCGTGATGAGATCCGACCACCGGTCCCAGTCCCGCGGCGGAGAGATGATCGCCTCGTAGGCGAACACCGTCGTCGACGGGTCGCTGGCCAGGTCGTGGGGCATGTACGAGAGCTCGACCACCGGCCGCAGCCCGGTCGCCAACAGCGCGTCGTAGACCCGGTCGATGCCGGAGAAGTCGTGCACCGGCGCTCCGTCGACCTCGCGGTAGACACCGAGGTCGTCACCGAGGATCGCGTGGGCGCGGACCGTCTCCACGCCGATGTCGTCGTGCATCCGCCGCAGTGCCTCGGTCAGCTCTTCGCCGATCGGCCGCCCCCCGACATCGTCGGTGGAGAGCATGAGACTCAGGTGCTCCGAGCCGATCATCGGCCGCCACGGTCGGTCCAGCCGCCCCGTGGATCGGCTGGCGTCGACCGTGACGGCCGCCTCCGCGCCGCCCTCGCTGTACGCGGTCGCGGCCACCGGGTCAGAGAGAGGGCCGACCCGGGTGACGTCGGACAGGGCAGCGACGGCGTACCAGCACTCCCGGTCCCGCTCGCCCGAGGTGTCGACATAGGGCGGGTGCGGGACCGCGAGCACATCGTTCCCGCCGTGGTCGATCGGCTCGAACGGACCGTCCGGACCGACAGCGCGATGGACCAGGTAGCCGACGGCGCCCCGGACGGGCTCCCAGGTCACCGTGACCACGCCGCGTCCCGCGACTGCCCGCAGCCGGGCCGGCGGTGGGAGCGCGTCGTCGCGGCCACCACCGCCGGCACGTCGGCCGATGCGGTCCTCGAAGTCGGACCGAGCGGCGGCAGCGTGGCTGTCGTTGCCGACGGTCTCGGTCGTATCCGTGGGATTCGGCGTCACTGGCCGCCCCCGGTCACACCGCTGAACTCCTCCATGCGCATCAGCGGGGCGACGCGCTGCTCCATGGCGCCGCGGGAGAACGCGTGCCGCAGCACGTCGTTGCCCAGCGCGTTGCCGAGCGCGGCCATCACCATGCCCTGGTCGAGCGAGAGGTAGCGCTTGGACATCTCTCCGGTGCTGACGTTGACCGCGTCGTAGAACCCGCCGGGCCCGTAGGCACCGAAGTCCTTGCGGATGTTCTTGAGGTTCTTCAACGCGGCCTTCGGGGCGTAGCGGTAGGCGATGAACGAGGCGTGCGGAGTCACGACACCCTGGCCGTACGAGGTCGGCGCGGGCTGGGCCGGACGGCAGTCGCCGTAGCCCTCGTCGACCGTGGTGCGCTCCTGGTCGGAGGAGTAGCCGTCGGGGTTCATCCCGATCTGGTCGACGCCGTACTCGCGGTAGCCGCCGGCCGGGTTGTTCGACGGCGAGAAGCCCCAGTAGCCGTAGCCGGCCTCGTCGGTGCCGTGCTCGATCTGGGCACGCACGTAGGTCGGGTGGTTGATCGCCCAGCTCTTGGTGCCCCACTTCTCCTCGGGCACGAACAGCGGCACCATCAGCGCCTCGAACATCGAGCCGCCCCACGTCGGCACGAGCTTCATCCCGCGGTAGCGGTAGGCGCCCTCGAAGACCTGCTGCCCGAGGTAGGTCCGGTAGTCACCGACCGCGCGCTGCTCGGTCCAGGAGTAGTCGCAGTTGACGTTCTGGAAGGTGCGGAACGTGCCGAAGTAGTGCTTCTCCGGGATCTGGCCTGCGGCGATGCCGAGGTAGCTGGCCATCCGCGGCTCGGTGTTGAACGCCCCGTAGTGGTGCCCGGTGTAGTAGACCGTGTCGCCGCCGCGGTAGTTGCCCGGCACCGAGCCGGGCTGTTCGTCCACCCAGAACCCGCCGCGGATCTGGTTCTCGGCGGGGTCGTAGTAGTAGCCGAAGTCCATCGGGTCGAGCACGAGGTGGGCCTCGGCTGCGAGCGACGGGACCTGGTCGATGACGATCTGCAGGGCTGTCGCCAGCCAGCCGTTGTCGACGCTGGACAGGAACGGGTGCACGACCCCGCCGTCAACCGGCCAGACGGTGAGCTTGGTGCCGGTTGCCGGGTCGTACCAGTTGTAGAACATGCCGGAGGGCTCGTGCTTCTCCAGCGTGGAGAGGGTCGACAGCGTCTGCGCGATGCGCGTCCTGGTCTCCGCCGAGGAGATGATTCCCGCCGCACGAGCCGCGACGGCGCTCCACATGTAGGCGCCGATGTTCGTCGGCGACGTGTATTTCGCGCGGTCGTTCGCCGAGAGGTTGCCGCCGACGTTGTCCGAGACCAGCCCGGTGCCCGGGTCGGCCATCGCGGCCATCGACCGCCAGGTGTCGGTCGCATAGCCCAGCAGCAGCTTCTGGTGCTTCGGCTTCGAGTCCTTGGCGACCGCGGCCGTCGTGGTCGACGGAAGAACCGTCGTGGTGACGGCTACTGCTGCCGCCACGGCGGTCATGGCGAGTCGGTGGGTCCGACGCATGTGCTCCAGCTCCTTCTCGGTTACTTGATTCCGGTCATGGCGATGCCCTGGACGAAGTGCCGCTGAAGGGCAAGGAAGACGAGCAGGACGGGGACGATGAGCACGACAGAGCCGGCCATCAGAAGGCCGAAGTCGCTCCTGTTCTCACCGACGGCAAAGATGGCCAGGGCCACAGGAAGCGTGTAGCGCTCCTCGGACTGGGCCACGACGAGCGGCCACAGGAACATGTTCCAGGACGTGAGGAAAGTGAGGATGCCCAGCGTGGCCATGGCCGGCTTGCACAGGGGAAGGATGATGCTTCGGAAGATGCGCCACTCTCCGGCGCCGTCGACACGCGCGGCGTGAATCAGCTCGTCGGGCAGCGACTGCATGAACTGCCGCATGAGGAACACGCCGAAGGGTCCGGCCAGGAAGGGGAAGATGAGCCCGGGCAGCGTGTTGACCAGCCCCAGGTTGCTCACGAGGACGAACAGCGGGACGAACGTCACCACGCCGGGCACCATGAGGGTCCCCAGGACGAGGCCGAAGATGATCCGCTTCCCGGGAAAGTCGAGCTTCGCC
>JBBRVU010000022.1:0-35577 GCA_038246575.1 Actinomycetes bacterium
CACGCATCGACGTTCCTCGCGTTCGACCTCGTGCAGCGGGTGTGGCGCGATGCGGGACACGACGTCCACTACGTGCAGAACGTCACCGACATCGACGACCCCCTGCTCGAGCGGGCCGCGAGGGACTCCATCGACTGGCGGGAGCTCGCCGACCGCGAGACCGAGCTCTTCCGCACCGACATGGCAGCTCTGCGGCTGATCGCACCTCGGGAGTACGTGGGGGCCGTCGAGTCCATCCCGACGATCGTCACGGCCATCGAGGCACTGCGCATCGCCGGCGCTGCGTACGACGTGGACGGTGACACCTACTTCAGCGTCCACACCGATCCCGACTTCGGCCGGGTGAGCCACCTCGACGAGCCGACCATGCTTGCGCTCTCCGAGGAACGTGGCGGAGACCCGCAACGACCGGGCAAGAAGCACCCGCTGGACTGCCTGCTCTGGCAGCGCGCGCGACCCGGCGACCCATCCTGGGAGGCTGGGGGAGCACTGCCTCCGGGGCGCCCCGGGTGGCACGTGGAGTGTGCCGCGATCGCGCTGGACCTGCTCGGGGCCCAGATCGACGTGCAGGGCGGCGGGAGCGACCTCGTCTTCCCGCACCACGAGATGAGCGCGTCGGAGGCGCACGTGCTCACCGGTCAACGACCCTTCGCCCGGCACTACGTCCACGCGGGCATGGTCGGCCTGGACGGGGACAAGATGTCCAAGTCGCAGGGCAACCTCGTCCTTGTCTCCCAGCTGCGCCAGGAGGGGCACGACCCGATGGCGATCCGGCTGGCGCTGCTCGCGCACCACTACCGCGCGGACTGGTCCTGGACTGCCGCCGATCTCGCTGCCGCCGAGACGCGGCTGGACCGGTGGCGGGAGGCCGCCCGCCGACCTATCGGACCTGATGCGGCGCCCGTGATCGCCGGCGTCCGCGCCCGCCTCGCGGCAGACCTGGACGCGCCTGGCGCGCTGGTACTCGTCGACGCCTGGGTCGACCAGGCACTCAACGACCCGGGCAGGTTCGACGCTGACGACTCGGCACCGGAGCAGATCGTCGCAGTTGTGGACGCCCTGCTGGGTGTCGACCTGCGGAACTGACCCCCACGAGGTTCAGCGTGGCGATGACGGATCGTCTCCACGGCGGCGGAGGTAGCGCTCGAACTCCCGGGCGATTGCGTCACCGGAGGCCTCGGGGGCCTCGGTGAGGTCCTTCGCCTCCTCCAGCGACCGGACGTACTCGGCTACCTCGGTGTCGTCTGAGGCGAGCTCGTCGACGCCGCGCTCCCACGCACGTGCCTCTTCGGCGAGATCGCCGAGCGGGATGGGCACATCGAGCAGGTCCTCGATGTGACGCAGCAGGGCCAGTGTCGCCTTCGGGCACGGCGGTTGGGCCACGTAGTGCGGCACGGCCGCCCAGATCGACAGGGCCGGAACACCCGCTCTGGTGCAGGCGTCCTGCAGGATGCCGACGATGCCGGTCGGGCCTTCGTAGCGTGATGGTTCCAGGTTGAGCGATCGGGCCACGGCCTCGTCGGAGGAGGTGCCGGTGACCGGGACCGGCCGGGTGTGCGGGGAGTCGGCGAGGAGTGCGCCAAGGGTGACCACCATCTCCACCCCGAGCTCGTGACAGACCCCGAGCAGCTCGCCGACGAACTGCTTCCACCGCATGTTCGGCTCGATGCCGCGAACTAGCACGACATCACGCCCGAGCTCGGGGAGCCGGGCGAAGGACACCCGGGTCGCGGGCCATGTCACCGTGCGGGAACCAGCGCCGGCGGACGGGTCGTCCTCACGGGCCCCGTCGGTCAGGGCCACAGTGGGGCGGTTGACCTGGTAGTCGTAGTAGTCCTCGGAGTCCATCTCGGTCAGCGACGTGCACGGCCAGATCTGCTCCAGGTGCTCGACCGCAGCCGTCGCAGCGTCTCCGGCGTCGTTCCAGCCCTCGAAGGCTGCGATGAGCAGCGGGTCGACAAGCTCGGGATAGCCGTCGAGCTCGATCACCCGGAGAACCTCCACGTCGCGTGCTGGGTCTGCCCGCAGGCCGGTCTCAGCCAGCGTACGTCCACCAGCCCAAAGTAGACTCCTCGGTGATGTCTCCCACTGCTCCCGCCTCGAACACGCCTGCCCGCCTCCGCGAGGCCCTTGCCTCCCGCGCCGTCGTGGCAGACGGAGCCATGGGCACCATGCTGCAGGACCAGGACCCGTCCCTCGACGACTTCGAGGGGCACGAGGGCTGCAACGAGGTGCTCAACGCCACTCGCCCCGACGTCGTCCGCGCGGTGCACGAGGCGTACTTCGACGTCGGCGTCGACGCCGTGGAGACGAACACGTTCGGGGCCAACCTCGGCAACCTCGCCGAGTACGGCATCGAGGACCGCATCGAGGAGCTGGCCGAGGCCGGGGCGCGCATCGCCAGGGAGGTCGCCGACGAGCGCACCACCGACGCCCACCCGCGCTGGGTCATCGGCTCAATCGGGCCCGGCACCAAGCTGCCCACCCTCGGGCACGTTCCCTTCGCCACGCTGCGCGACGCCTATGAGCTGCAGGTGCGCGGCATGCTGGCCGGCGGGGTCCACGCCGTGCTCATCGAGACGGCGCAGGACCTGCTGCAGGCCAAGGCAGCCGTCATCGGCGCCAAGCGTGCCATCCGCGCCGCGGGATCCGATGCGCCGGTCATGTGCCAGGTGACCGTGGAGACCACCGGCACCATGCTGCTCGGCAGCGAGATCGGCGCGGCACTGGTCGCGCTCGAGCCGCTCGGTATCGACGTGCTCGGCCTCAACTGCGCCACCGGGCCGCTGGAGATGAGCGAGCACCTGCGCTACCTGTCCCGGCACGCGAGCACGGTTCTGTCCTGCATGCCGAACGCCGGCCTCCCCGTCCTGGGCCGGGACGGCGCGTCCTACCCGTTGACGCCGGCCGAGCTGGCCGACTCGCACGACCTGTTCACCCGCGAGTTCGGGCTGGCCCTGGTCGGTGGGTGCTGCGGCACGACGCCCGAGCACCTGCGGCAGGTCGTCGAGCGGGTGCAGGGCCGAGGGCTCACGGCCCGGCGGCCGCATCCCGAGCACGGCGTCGCCTCGCTGTACCAGCACGTGCCCTTCCGGCAGGACACGTCCTACCTCTCGATCGGCGAGCGCACCAACGCCAACGGCTCCAAGGCGTTCCGGGACGCGCTGCTCGAGGAGCGCTGGGACGACTGCATCGAGATCGCCCGGGCGCAGACGCGCGACGGCGCGCACCTGCTCGACGTCTGCATCGACTACGTCGGCCGTGACGGCGTCGCGGACATGCGCGAGATCGCCGGGCGGTTCTCGACGGCGTCCACCTTGCCGCTCGTCCTGGACTCCACCGAGCCGGCCGTCGTCGAGGCAGGCCTCGAGCTGCTGGGCGGACGGTCGGTCATCAACTCGGTCAACTACGAGGACGGGAACGGCCCAGGCTCGCGCTTCGCCCGCGTGATGCCCATCGTCGCCGAGCACGGCGCCGCGGTGGTGGCCCTGTGCATCGACGAGGAGGGCCAGGCCCGGACGGCCGAGTGGAAGGTCAGGGTGGCCACCCGGCTGATCGAGGATCTCACCGGTACATGGGGCATGCGGGTCGAGGACATCATCGTCGACACCCTCACCTTCCCGATAGGCACCGGTCAGGAGGAGACCCGTCGGGACGGTCTGGAGACGATCGAGGCGATCCGCAGCCTCAAGCGCACCTACCCGGGCGTGCAGACGACCCTGGGTGTCTCCAACGTGTCCTTCGGCCTCAACCCCGCCGCTCGCATCGTGCTGAACTCGGTCTTCCTCAACGAGTGCCTGAAGGCCGGGCTGGACTCGGCAATCGTGCACGCAGCCAAGATCCTGCCGATGAGCAAGATCGACGAGGAGCAGCGCGAGGTCGCGCTCGACCTGGTCTACGACCGTCGTCGACCTGCGGCTGACGGTCAGGAGGCCTACGACCCGCTGGCACGCTTCCTCGACCTCTTCGAGGGCGTCGACATCGCGACGGTTCGTGCCACCCGCGCGGAGGAGCTGGCGGCGCTGCCCCTGGGTGAACGCCTGGCCCGCCGGATCATCGACGGCGAGCGCAACGGGCTCGAGGCCGACCTGCAGGCCGCGCTGGACACCGGTCGGAGCGCCCTCGACGTCGTCAACGACCACCTGCTGGAAGGCATGAAGGTCGTCGGTGAGCTCTTCGGCAAGGGCGAGATGCAGCTGCCCTTCGTCCTGCAGTCCGCAGAGGTCATGAAGACCTCGGTGGCCTGGCTCGAGCCACACATGGAGAAGACCGATGACGACGGCAAGGGCACCATCGTGCTCGCCACCGTCAAGGGCGATGTGCACGACATCGGCAAGAACCTCGTGGACATCATCCTGTCCAACAACGGGTTCAACGTCGTCAACATCGGCATCAAGCAGCCGGTCTCGGCGATCCTCGACGCCGCCGACACGCACAGCGCCGACGTGATCGGGATGTCAGGACTGCTGGTCAAGTCGACGGTGGTGATGAAGGAGAACCTCGAGGAGATGAACACCCGGGGCATCTCCGCGAAGTTCCCGGTGATCCTTGGCGGTGCTGCGCTGACCCGGCCGTACGTCGAGCAGGACCTCGCCGAGGTCTATGAGGGCGAGGTGCGCTATGCCCGCGACGCGTTCGAGGGGCTGCGCCTGATGGACGCCCTCATAGCGGTCAAGCGCGGGGTGCCCGGCGCCGAGCTGCCGGCGCTGCGACCCCGGCGGGTCAAGCCGGCCGGGCGTCCCGACGCGACTGCCGACGAGGACATGCCGGCCCGCTCCGACGTCGCGACCGACAACCCCGTGCCCGAACCACCGTTCTGGGGCAGCAGGGTGGTCAAGGGCGTCGGCCTGCAGGAGTACGCATCGCTGCTCGACGAGCGAGCCACCTTCATGGGGCAATGGGGCCTGAAGTCGTCACGGGCCGCCGACGGGCCGACTTACGACGAGCTCGTCGAGACCGAGGGTCGCCCCCGGCTGCGGATGTGGCTGGACCGGGTCCAGTCCGAGCGGATGCTCGAGGCCGCACTCGTCTACGGCTATTTCCCGGTCGTGTCCGAGGGTGACGACCTCGTGCTGCTCGACGCGCCGAGGCCGGACGCGGCGGAGCGCTACCGGTTCACCTTCCCCCGGCAGCGGCACGGCCGGCACCTGTGCCTGGCCGACTTCTTCCGGCCGCGCACCTCGGGTGAGGTCGACGTGCTGGGGCTGCAGCTGGTCACGATGGGCCCGCGGATCGCCGAGGTCACCTCGGAGCTGTTCTCCCGCAACGCCTACCGCGACTACCTTGAGCTGCACGGCCTGTCGGTGCAGCTGACCGAGTCGCTCGCGGAGTACTGGCACAAGCGGATGAGAGCGGAGCTGGGGTTCTCGGCCGAGGACCCGGACCGGCCCGAGGACTACTTCGACCTGCGCTACCGCGGGGCCCGATTCTCCTTCGGCTATGGGGCCTGCCCCAATCTCGAGGACCGCGCCAAGCTCACCGAGCTGCTCGAGCCGGAGCGCATCGGGGTCAAGCTCTCGGAGGAGTTCCAGCTGCATCCGGAGCAGTCCACGGATGCCCTGGTTCTGCACCACCCCGAGGCGACCTACTTCAACGCCAAGTGAGCGCCTTGCCGGCGGCCGTCCTCTTCGATCTCGACGGGACGCTGATCGACACCGAGCCGTCGTGGATGGCCCAGGAGTCGGCATTGGTCGAGTCCTTCGGTGGGGTGTGGACCCATGAGCAGGCCGTCGCCTGCATCGGCAACCCGCTGTCGGTGTCCGCGGCCCGCCTGCGCGATGAAGGCAGTGTGGACCTGCCGATCGAGGAGATCATCGATCGACTGCTCGGCGGGGTGGTGCGCGCCGTCCGGGACGAGATGCCGTGGCAGCCCGGCGGCCTCGAGCTGCTCGCCGAACTGGCCGCGCTCGGTGTGCCGTGCGCGCTGGTCACGATGTCCTACCGGCCGTTGGCCGACGCGGTGCTCGACGTCCTGCCCCGCGGGACCTTCGCCGCGGTGGTGACCGGTGACGAGGTCACCCACGGCAAGCCACACCCGGAGCCCTACCTGACCGCGGCCGGGCTTCTCGGCGTCGACCCGAGCCGCTGCGTCGTCATCGAGGACTCGCCGGCCGGGATCGGCTCCGGGCTGGCCGCCGGATGCGCGGTCGTGGCGGTGCCCCATCTGGCCGCGCTGCCCGAGCTGGCCGGTGTGACCGTTGTCGACTCGCTGGAAGTCCTCGACTCGCAGCGGCTCGGAGCGCTGGTCCTCACTCGGTCGTGACCGCCCGCAGCACGTCCAGCCGGGCTGCTCGCCGGGCGGGCCAGATAGCGGCTAGGATGCCGATCACCCCGGCCACGACGAAGAACGCCAGCAGTGACCACACGGGGATCGACAACGTCTCGATCCCCTGACTGCTCAGACTGCGCTGCAGCAACACGCCGAATAACACGCCCAGCAGCAGTCCCAGCGCCGCTCCGAACAGCGAGATCACCACGGACTCCAGCCGCACCATGCGGCGCAGCTGTCGACGGGACATGCCCACGGCTCGCAGCAGCCCGATCTCCCGGGTCCGCTCGATGACCGACAGGGCCAGCGTGTTCACGATGCCCAGAACTGCGATGAGGATGGCCAGGGCCAGCAGGGCATAGATGAGGAAGAGCAGCTGGTTGACCTGACCACGCTGCTGGTCCTTGAACCCGGCCTGGTCGAGCAGGTCGAGGTTCGGGTAGCCGGCCAGAACCTTGTCGATCGAGGGTTGCGCCTGTGCCGCGGCGACACCCTGCTTCAGGTTGAGGTAGAGGAACGCGTCCCGGGTGTCGCCACCGTTGCGCTCCCAGGTGTCCAGCGACATCACGTAGGAGCCCAGGGCGCCGTTCGGCTCGTAGATGCCGGCGACGGGCAATGTGTCCGCCGAGCCGTCGAGGAACTTCAACGGGACGCGGTCGCCCACCGAGAGCGCCTTGGACTCCGCCGTCGGCTGGTCGACGAGCAGCCCGTCGGCGAGCCCGGTGACCGACCCCGCCGTGAAGTCGATGGCGAGCGAGTCATTGATCGACGACGGGTCGAGGGCAGCGACGAAGGAGGTGGACCCGTCGATCTGCACTGCGCCGAAGCGCTCGCGAGTGACCGACGCGACGTCGGGCAGCGCCTCCAGCTCATCGGCCACGCTTGCGCTGAACGGCTGCTGCTGGGCGGTGCTCACGACGTAGTCGGCACCGAGCGCACGATCGATCAACCCGCCGATCGAGGTGTTGATCGACGCAGCGAGCACCCCGAAAGCTCCGACGAGGGCCAGTCCCACCATGAGCGCCGAGGAGGTGGCGGCGGTCCGGCGAGGGTTGCGCTGCGCGTTGTCCCGAGCCAGTCGGCCCACGGTGCCGAAGACCCGTGGGTAGAGCGCACCCAGGACGCCGATGGCCGGCCGGCTCAGCACCGGGCTGAGCACGATGGCCCCGACGATGGTCATCGCGACACCGAGCCCGACGAGCGATGCTGCCTCCTGCCCGGACGCGGACAGGCTGGCGACGAGTGAGGCCACCCCGACGGCGGCGAGGACGGCGCCGATCACCGTGCGCCAGCGCAGGGACCTCGTCGGCATCGCGACGTCGTCGCGCATGGCCGCGACGGGTGCGACGCGGCTGGCGCGCCGGGCGGGGAGGTAGGCGGCGACGAGGGTGACTCCGACGCCGATGACCATCGACCACACCGCCGTTCGGGTCTGGAAGACCAGTCCGCCGGCATCGATCTCGAGCCCGAAGGCCTTGAAGGCGCCCTGCAGGCCCTTGGCGATCAGCAGCCCGGCTCCCATCCCGAGCAGACCGCCCACCAGCCCGACGACGAAAGCCTCGCCGAGGACTGAACGGGTGACCTGCCGGCGGCTCGCGCCGAGGGCCCGCAGCAGGGCCAGCTCGCGCGTGCGCTGGGCCACGAGCATGGAGAAGGTGTTGAGGATCATGAAGGTGCCGACGAAGAGCGAGACGCCGGCAAACACCAGCAGCACGATGCTGATGAAGTTCAGTCCGGTCTGGATCGCGCCGGAGGACTCCTTCGTCTGCGCCTTCTTCGTGCGCACCGCCACGTCGCTGGACAGGGCAGCGCGGACCCGGTCCCGCAGCGTCGCATCGCTCACTCCCTGCTGGGCGGCGATGGACACCGAGGTGAAGGTGTCCGGCGCGGGCAGGAGGTTCTGCGCGGTGCTCGTGTCGAACGCGACGAGGGTCGCGCCGGCCAGCCCGCCCGAGCTGCCGAAACGGAAGATCCCGACAAGGGTGGTAGTCCGCGGCTCGGTCGGGGTCAGGACCCGGACCTGGTCGCCGAGGGAGTAGCCCGACTTCGCTGCGGTGTCCTCGTCGACAGCGATCTGGTCTGACGACACAGGTGGGCTGCCCGAGGTGATCGTGAGCGCCGTCAGGTCCTTCTCGTCGGTCCAGTTCACGCCGATGCCCGGCGCGCCCCCGGTGCCGACGACCTTGCCGTCCTTGCCGATCACCTGCACACCCTCGACGGACACGTCGCCGACGGCCGCTCGCACTCCGTCCACGGCAAGCACGCTGTCGACCGTGGCGGCCGGCAGCGTCGCGGTCGTGGTCGTCCCGCTGAACCCAGCGTCGAAGGCGGTCTTGGGAGACACGGTCACGTCGGCCGAGACCGACGCGAACAGGTCGTCGAAGGTGCGCTTGATGGTGTCGGTGAAGACCAACGAGCCCGACACGAAGGACACACCCAGCACGACGGCGACCGCGGACAGGAGCAGACGGAGCTTGTGCGCCATCAGGTTGCGCAGGGTGGCTCGGAGCACGTCAGGCGCCTTCCCGGGCCGTGACCGCGCTCGGGGAGTCGCCGCCCGGGGCCGGCTGGGTGCCAGCAGTGTCGAGCTGCTTCATCCGCTCCAGGACACCGTCAGCGGTCGGGCCGACCATCTCGTCGACGAGGTGACCGTCGGCGAGGAAGATCACCCGGTCGCTGTAGGCAGCGGCGCCCGGGTCGTGGGTGACGATCACGATGGTCTGGCCAAGCTCGCCGACCGAGCTGCGCAGGAACGTGAGGACCTCTGCCCCCGAGCGGGAGTCCAGGTTCCCGGTCGGCTCGTCGGCGAAGACAACCTCCGGCCGACCCGCGAGGGCGCGCGCCACGGCGACGCGCTGCTGCTGACCGCCGGACAGCTCGTTTGGCCGGTGAGCCAACCGGTCGCCCAGACCCACCGTGGACACGACCGTGTCGAGCCACTCGGGGTCGGGCTTGCGACCGGCGATGTCCATGGGCAGCGTGATGTTTTCCAGCGCCGTCAGGGTGGGGACCAGGTTGTAGGCCTGGAACACGAAGCCGAGACTGTCCCGGCGCAGCCGGGTCAGGTGCTTGTCGTCGAGCGTGGAGAGATCGACGTCCCCGATGTACGCCGAGCCCGAGGTCGCCTGGTCCAGCCCGGCCATGCAGTGCATGAGGGTGGACTTGCCGGAGCCTGATGGCCCCATGATCGCGGTGAAGCGACTGCGCTCGAAGCCGCAGCTCACGGCGTCGAGCGCGACCACCCGGGTGTCGCCCTCGCCGTAAACCTTGGTGAGGTCGACGGCCCTCGCGGCCTGGTGCCCGGCAGGGGAATTGCTGATCACGATCTGCTCCTTGCTGTCGGCGCTCGATTTCCACCGTAGGGACGAATCCGGCGGACATCGAGGGGATTGCAGATGAACTCTGCTCAGACCTCGTCGACCGGCATGCTCGGCGACGGCCGCTCGCTCGCGGCGTCGAGGTCGGGAACGGCGGGGACCGGCAGCACCGGCAGCGGCGGGGGAGTGCCGCCGAAGGCCGGGCAGAGGGCCTGGTGGTCGCACCAGTCGCAGAGCCGGCTCGGGCTGGGTCGCCAGTCATCGAGCTCGGTCGCCCGCTGGATCGCGGCCCAGATCGCGAGCACCTTGCGCTCGGTCGCCATCAGGTCGGCCTCGTCCGGCTGGTAGCGCAAGATCTCGCGACTGCCGAGGTAGAGCAGCTGAAGCAGACGAGGCACCTCACCGCGCAATCGCCACAGCACCAGGGCGTAGAACCGCATCTGGAACATGGCCTTGGCCTCGAATCCCTCCCGAGGGGCGCGGCCGGTCTTGTAGTCGACGACGCGCACGTCGCCGGAGGAGGCCACGTCGACACGGTCGACGTAGCCCCGGAGCCGGAGGCCGGCGTCGAGGTCGCACTCGACGAAGAGCTCGCGCTCGGCCGGCTCCAGCCGCTGGGGGTCCTCGAGCTCGAAGTAGGTGTCCAGCAACGCCCTTGCCGAGAGCAGCCACTCGTCCCTGGTGGCCTCGTCGGTGAACAGCTCGCCCACCTCGGGCTCGGCCTCGAGCAACCGCTCCCACTCCGGCCGGACCAGCTCACCTGCGCGGTCGGGGGTCCGGTCGGCGGCGGGGAGGTCGAACAGGCGCTCCAGCACGGCATGGACGACGGTGCCGCGCGTCGCGGCTGGGCTGGGACGTTGCGGCAGCCGGTCGATCACCCGGAACCGGTAGAGCAAGGGACAGGTGAGGAAGTCGCTGGCCCGAGAGGGGGACAGCGAAGGGATGACCTGTGCCGCACCCGCGGTCGGGGATGTCTCGGCCACGGCCTCCTCGGTGCGGCTGGTCTCCATGACGGGCACCCTACGGGCGACCCCGGACACAACCGGTCCCTGCCGCAGAGCCACCGCCTACAGTTCTGGGGTGGGAGACCGGAGAATCGTCATCGCCAGGCCGTTCGGCGTGCCCGTGGACGTCACGCCTACCTGGTTCATCATCGCCGGTCTGATCACCTACGGGTTCGCGGCAACCGTCGAGCGCTCCGTGCCCGGAATCGGGTCCTGGAAGTACGTCGTCTCACTGTCCTTCGCTCTGCTGCTCTACCTGTCCGTCCTGGTCCACGAGCTCAGCCACACCCTGGTGGCCCTGCAGGCCGGCCTGCCGGTCCGGCGGATCACCCTGCACCTGCTCGGCGGGGTCAGCGAGATCGAGAAGCCGGCCGCCACCCCCGGGCGGGAAGCGGGGATCGCCGTCGCCGGCCCCCTCGTCTCCTTGGTGCTGGCCGCGCTGGCCTACGTCGTGGCCCAGGTGCTGGACCCGGGGACCGTGGGCCAGCTGCTGGCGCGAGCGCTCCTCGTGAGCAACCTGCTCGTCGGTGTGTTCAACCTGCTGCCCGGCCTGCCGCTGGACGGGGGGCGCGTGCTGTCGGCCGGCGTCTGGCGGCTGACCGGACGGCGGCACACCGGCGCCATCGTCGCGTCCTGGATCGGTCGCGGGGTGGCCGTGGTCGTCATCCTCCTGCCCTTCGCGTTCGCCGCACTGCGGTCCCAGACCCTCCAGCCCGTCGACGTGATCTGGGCGGGGCTGCTGGCCAGCTTCATCTGGGTCGGCGCCACCCAGTCGCTGCGATACGCGTCCGTCCAGGCCCGACTGCCGCGGCTGAGCGTGCGAGCCCTGACCCGCCGGGCCGTCCCGGTGGACGTCTCGCTCCCGCTGTCCGAGGCCCTGCGCCGCGCTCACGACGCAGGCGCCGGCGGAATGGTCGTCATGTCCGCAGGCGGCGACCCCGTCGGCCTGGTGATCGAGGCAGCGGTGGAGGCCGTGCCCGAACCGCGTCGGCCATGGGTCCCGGTCGGAGACTTCTCCCGCCGGCTCGAGGCGACACTGCGGGTCCCGGTCGATGCCTCGGGTGAGGACCTCCTCGCGTTGATCAGGGAGGATCCGGCGACGGAGTACCTCGTGGTCGAGGCCAACGGAGACATCTTCGGGATCCTGGCGACGGCCGACGTCGAGCGGGCGCTGACGGCGTCCTAGCCCCTCCGCCACCCCGCATAGACTCGCCCGCCGTGCCCGAGACTGCTGACCGCCCGACCGGTTCCGCCCGCCGCCGAGGCCCGTTCGTCGCAGGTGACCGGGTGCAGCTGACCGACCCCAAGGGGCGGCTGCAGACCATCACTCTTGCGGCGGGCAAGGACTACCACACCCACAAGGGCGCCATCGCGCACGACGACCTGATCGGGCGGCCCGAGGGCATCACCGTCACGACCACGGGCGGCGTCACCTACCTCGCGCTCCGCCCTCTGCTCGCCGACTATGTCCTGTCGATGCCGCGAGGCGCCGCGGTGGTCTATCCCAAGGACGCCGGACAGATCGTGCACATGGCCGACATCTTCCCCGGTGCCCACGTCGTGGAGGCCGGGGTGGGCTCAGGTGCCCTGACCATGTCCCTGCTCCGGGCGGTCGGTGACCAAGGTCGGGTGTCCTCGTACGAGCGGCGGCAGGACTTCGCGGATGTCGCGCAGCGCAACGTCGAGGCCTTCTTCGGCCAGCCCCACCCCGCCTGGTCGCTCACCGTCGGTGACCTCGCGACCGATCTCACGGAGACCGAGGTCGACCGAGTCGTGCTGGACATGCTCGCTCCGTGGGACTGCCTGGACGCCGTGTCCGGCGCCTTGGCGCCCGGTGGCGTGCTGATCTGCTACCTCGCGACCACCACGCAGCTCTCGCGGGTCGCCGAGGCAATCCGCGAGCACGGGACGTTCACCGAGCCCAGCGCCTGGGAGTCCCTCGTCCGGGGCTGGCACCTCGAGGGCCTCGCAGTGCGCCCGGAACACCGCATGGTGGGACACACCGGATTCCTCGTCACGACGCGGCGGCTGGCCGACGGGGTGGCGCCCCCGCTGCGGCGACGGCGTCCCTCGAAGGGCTACGCCGAGGGCACCTCGGCCTAGTCCGGCCGTTCGCGCGCGTTCCCAACCGAAAGTGCGACACGTGTCGACTGCAGGTATGCGGACGGCTTGCCGAAGGTAGGGTTGATGACGGTACGGCTCCCGTCCACAGGGAGTGCCTCTAGGGGAGGTGGCGCCGTGTCTGGCACGGATGGTCCCATCAACGACGGCCCAGGCCGCTCGTCGCGACGCGACGAGCAGTCCAGCGCGCAGCTCGGGGCCCTGCAGGACGAGGTCGAGGCGCTGCGGCGTCGGCTCACCGAGTCCCCGCGGCACCTGCGTGCCCTCGAGGAGCGAGTGGCCGACCTGCAGACCAACCTCGCGTCGGTCACGACCCAGAACGACCGACTGGTGTCGACGTTGAAGGACGCCCGCGACCAGATCGTCACCCTCAAGGAGGAGGTCGACCGGCTCGCCCAGCCACCGGCCGGCTTCGGAGTCTTCCTGACCCGCAACGACGACGACACCGTCGACATCTTCACCGGCGGCCGCAAGCTGCGCGTCGCGGTGAGCCCCTCCGTCGAGCTCGACGGCCTGGTCCGCGGCCAGGAGGTCATGCTCAACGAGGCCATGAACGTCGTGGCGGCCCTGGAGTTCGAGCAGCTCGGCGAGGTCGTGATGCTCAAGGAGCTGCTGGCCGACGGTGAGCGCGCTCTCGTCGTGGGGCACACCGACGAGGAGAAGGTGGTCCGCCTCGCCGAGCCGCTGCGCGACGAGCATCTGCGGGTGGGGGAGTCCCTGCTGCTCGAGCCTCGCTCGGGATACGTCTACGAGCGCGTCCCCAAGTCCGAGGTCGAGGAGCTGGTGCTCGAAGAGGTTCCCGACATCGACTACACCCTCATCGGCGGCCTCGCCGCGCAGATCGAGATGATCCGTGACGCGGTCGAGCTGCCGTACCTGCATCCCGAGCTCTTCCTCGAGCACAAGCTGCGCCCGCCCAAGGGTGTGCTGCTCTACGGCCCGCCCGGGTGCGGCAAGACGCTGATCGCCAAGGCGGTCGCCAACTCGTTGGCCAAGAAGGTCGCTGAGGTCACGGGCAAGCCCGAGGGGCGCTCGTTCTTCCTCAACATCAAGGGCCCGGAGCTGCTCAACAAGTACGTCGGCGAGACCGAGCGGCACATCAGACTCGTGTTCTCCCGGGCCCGTGAGAAGGCATCCGAGGGCACTCCAGTCATCGTGTTCTTCGACGAGATGGACTCGTTGTTCCGTACCCGTGGCTCGGGGGTGTCCTCCGACGTCGAGAACACCATCGTCCCGCAGCTGCTGTCGGAGATCGATGGTGTCGAGGGCCTCGAGAACGTGCTCGTCATCGGCGCATCGAACCGCGAAGACATGATCGACCCCGCGATCCTGCGCCCCGGCCGGCTGGACGTGAAGATCAAGATCGAGCGGCCGGACGCCGAGTCCGCGCGCGACATCTTCTCGAAGTACATCACCGCCGACCTGCCCCTGCACGACGACGACGTGAAGGAGAACGGCAGCAACCGCGACGCCACCGTGTCGGCGATGATCCTGCGCACCGTGGAGCGGATGTACTCCGAGCTCGAGGAGAACCGCTTCCTCGAGGTGACCTACGCCAACGGCGACAAGGAGGTCCTGTACTTCAAGGACTTCAACTCCGGCGCGATGATCCAGAACATCGTCGACCGGGCCAAGAAGATGGCGATCAAGGACTTTCTCGAGCTCGGGCAGAAGGGCATCCGGATCTCCCACCTGCTGGCCGCCTGCGTCGACGAGTTCAAGGAGAACGAGGACCTGCCCAACACCACGAACCCGGACGACTGGGCTCGCATCTCGGGCAAGAAGGGCGAGCGGATCGTCTACATCCGCACGCTGATCCAGGGCAAGCAGGGCACCGAAGCCGGCCGGAGCATCGACACGGTGGCCAACACCGGCCAGTACCTCTAGGTCGCACTCAGGCTGTGCCACCGGTCCGCCGCGTAGGCTTGCCCGCATGAGCGTCCGCCGGGTCATGGGGACCGAGACCGAGTTCGGGATCTCGGTCCCGGGCAACCCGGGTGCCAACGCGATGCTGATCTCCAGCCAGATCGTCAACGCGTACATGCAGCCGACTCCCTCGCGAGCCCGGCGTACGCGCTGGGACTTCGAGGAGGAGAGCCCGCTGCGGGACGCCCGCGGGTTCGACATGAGCCGCGAGGTCGCCGACTCGGCGCAGCTGACCGACGAGGACATCGGTCTGGCCAACGTCATCCTCACCAACGGCGCGCGCTTCTACGTCGACCACGCACATCCGGAGTACAGCAGCCCCGAGACGACCAACCCCCGCGACGCGGTGATCTGGGACCGGGCCGGTGAGCGCATCATGGCGGCAGCGTCCCGGCTGGCGGCGCAGGTGCCGAACACCGCGCCGATCAACCTGTACAAGAACAACACCGACAACAAGGGCGCGTCCTACGGCAGCCACGAGAACTACCTCGTGTCCCGGGACACGCCCTTTGCCGACATCGTCACCCACCTGACGCCGTTCTTCGTGTCGCGCCAGGTCGTCTGCGGCTCCGGACGTGTCGGCATCGGCCAGGAGGGGCGCACCGACGGGTTCCAGATCTCCCAGCGCGCCGACTACTTCGAGGTCGAGGTCGGGCTCGAGACGACCCTGAAGCGCCCGATCATCAACACCCGCGACGAGCCGCACGCGGTCGCTGAGAAGTACCGCCGCCTCCACGTCATCATCGGCGACGCGAACCTCGCTGAGGTGTCGAGCTATCTCAAGCTGGGGACCACGGCCGTGGTGCTGGCGATGATCGAGGATCGCTTCCTCGCCGTCGACCTCAGCGTCGACCGGCCGGTCGCAACTCTGCACGCCGTGTCGCACGATCCGTCATTGCAGCAGCTGGTGACCCTGCGCTCGGGGCGTCAGCTCACGGCGGTGCAGCTGCAGATGGAGTACGCCGAGCAGGCGCGCAAGTACGTCGAGGACCGGTTCGGTTCCGATGCCGACGAGATGACGGTCGACGTGCTCGATCGGTGGGAGTCGGTGCTGACCCGGCTGGAGACCGACCCCATGTCGCTGTCCCGTGAGCTGGACTGGGTGGCCAAGCAGGCGATCCTCGAGGGCTACCGCTCCCGGGACGGCCTCGACTGGTCCTCGCCGCTGCTGCAGGCGGTCGACCTGCAGTACTCCGACGTCCGGCCCGACAAGGGACTGTTCAACAAGCTGCAGGCCAGCGGGCGGTTCGAGCGAGTGGTGACCGACGACGAGGTGGATCGCGCGGTCACCGAGCCGCCGACGGACACCCGGGCGTACTTCCGTGGCCGCTGCCTGGCGCAGTACCCCGACGAGATCGCGGCGGCGTCCTGGGACTCGGTGATCTTCGACCTGCCCGGTCGGGACTCGCTGCAGCGGGTTCCGACGCTCGAGCCGTTGCGTGGCACGAAGGAACACGTGGGTGGGCTGCTGGACCGGTGCGCCACCGCGGAGGAGCTGGTCGCAGCCATCACCGGCGGCTGAGCCCGCCAACAGTCCCGACTCTCGGCGCGGGACCGACACGTTGAGCGGTGCCGCCCCGTTGCGCGGGATCTCCCACGTTGCGCGGGATCTCCATCATCGGAGCAGAGTTGTGCCCGGAGGTGACCCCCGGGCACTCCGATCATGTCGTTTCGCGCACGGAGCGGCCACCCCGAGGAACGCGGGAGTGCCTGGCTTCGTCCTCCCGGGCGACTAGGGTCGGTGCCAGGACGCAGAACCGGCGTCGTTGCTCATTGGAGGCTCCCACCAGATGGCGACCAAGGACACGGGCGGCCAGAAGCGCGCCAGCAAGACCAGCGAGGAGACCGACGAGGTCGACGTCGCCGCAGGGAGTGACGTCAGCGAGCGCAAGGCCAAGCTGGACGAGGACATCGACGCTCTGCTCGACGAGGTCGACGAGGTCCTGGAGTCCAACTCGGAGGAGTTCGTGCGCGGTTTCATCCAGAAGGGCGGCCAGTGACCAGCACGTCCTCCGGCGGCTCGGGGCGACTGCCCGCCGCCTACCTCACGCCCGGCAGCTCCTCCTTCGCCGAGTTCCTCGGTGACCATGCGCCCGAGCTGCTGCCCGGGCGGCGCACCCCGCCGCTCACGGCGATGACGACCGAGGTGCCGCACGGCACGACCATCGTCGCCCTGACGTTCCCCGGCGGGGTCGTCATGTCCGGGGATCGCCGCGCCACGATGGGCAGCTACATCGCGCAGCGGGACATCGAGAAGGTGTTCCACGCCGACGAGTTCTCCTGCGTCGGGATCGCTGGTGCGGCCGGCATCGCCGTCGAGATGGTCCGCCTGTTCCAGGTCGAGCTCGAGCACTACGAGAAGATCGAGGGCACCGTGCTCTCCCTCGAGGGCAAGGCCAACCGGCTGGCGATGATGATCCGGGGCAACCTCGGCATGGCGATGCAGGGGCTGGCCGTCGTGCCCCTGTTCGCCGGCTACGACCTGGACGCCGATGACCTCACGCGTGCAGGGCGCCTCTTCTCCTACGACGTCACCGGCGGACGCTACGAGGAGCAGAAGTTCCACTCGGTCGGCTCCGGGTCGCTGTTCGCCCGCGGTGCCCTGAAGAAGCTGTGGCGCGACGAGTTCTCCGTCGAGGACGCGTCGCTGTGCGCGGTCCAGTCGCTGTACGACGCGGCCGACGAGGACTCCGCCACCGGTGGACCCGACCTGACGCGGCGGATCTACCCCGTCGTCTCGACGGTCACCGCCGATGGCTACCGGCGGCTGTCCGACGACGACGTCGGCGGCATCGTCGACACCGTGATCGCCGCCCGGATGGACCATCCCGGTGGCCCGCTGGCACCGCTGCGGTGATCCTGGTGCCCGTCCTGACCCCACCGCCCTCGTCCGCTGCCCACGCTGACCCCCTGGAGCCACGCCCGTGACCATGCCCTTCGGCTACGTGTCGCCCGAGCAGGTGATGAAGGACCGCGCCGACTACGCCCGCAAGGGCATCGCGCGCGGCCGCAGCGTCGTCGTCCTCGCGTACGACGGTGGGATCCTCTTCGTCGCCGAGAACCTCTCACGGGCGTTGCACAAGGTGAGCGAGATCTACGACCGGATCGCCTTCGCCGCGGTCGGCAAGTACAACGAGTTCGAGAACCTGCGGATGGCTGGTGTGCGCTACGCGGACCTGCGGGGCTACTCCTACGACCGGCAGGACGTCACCGGCCGAGGCTTGGCCAACGTGTTCGCCCAGACGCTCGGCAGCATCTTCACCGTCGACTCCAAGCCGTACGAGGTCGAGATCGTCATCGCCGAGGTCGGCGACACCGCTGAAGGCGACCAGATCTACCGGCTGACCTACGACGGGTCGGTCGCCGACGAGCACTGTTTCGTGGCGATGGGCGGCTCGGGGGAGACCATCTCGACGGCGCTGCAGGAGCAGTATCGCGACGGCATGACGCTTCAGGAAGCACTACGGACCGCTGTCGACCTGCTCGGGCGGGACCCGGTCACGGGGGACCAGCGACACCTGACGGCCGACCAACTCGAGGTCGCGGTGCTGGCCCGCGACCGCCCGCGGCGAAAGTTCCGGCGGCTCGGCGGCACCGTCCTGACCGACCTGCTCGGCGGCCCTGCCGACGGGGAGGCGTCGGGTGCCCCGACCGCGGTGGACCCAGCCGAGCGCGAGTCCGCCCCGCCCACGTCCCTGGCCGGCGGGTCGCACGAGCCGCCCGGGCCAGACCAGCCCGACCAGCCCGAGGGGTGAGCACAGGCGCCGGGAATGCCGAGCCAGCGGCGCGTACGGCTGACCTGCGGACAAATCGCCCTTAGTCTTCTCCAGTCGGTCGGTGATCCGGAGGCCGACGCCGACGCCACCCGGGGAGCCGTGTGCCCAGCCTGACGCTGCCAACCGCTGGCCGAAGCATCGTTGTCGCCATCGCTGCTCTCGTGGCCGGCGTGCTCGCCCTGTCCGCGGCTGCGCCGAGCGTGGCGTCCGCAGCCGGCGGGAGCACCGGGTCCGGAACCAAGGATGTGAGCTACCGCGGCGTCACGGTGACCGTCCCTGCCGACTGGCCGGTGCGCCGGCTCGCTGGCCGCGCCGGCTGCGTCCGCTTCGACCGGCACGCGGTCTACCTCGGCGACCCGAGCCGGATCACCTGCCCACCCCGGTTGGTGGGTCGGACCCAGGCGGTGCACCTCACGGCCCGGGCACTGCAGGGGGTAGTCCGTCCGGACCGGGTTGTCACCTCGGACGGGTCCAGGATCGCCGCCGTCGTCGCGGCCGGCGATGACTCCCGGGTGGCCCGCCGGATCGCGGGCAGCGTGCGCTTCGACGGCGCCCGCGGTGACGTGATCGCGCCGTCGGGCTCGGCAGATGCCCGGTCCTTCGCCGGCGCCGGCAGCCCGTCGGGCCGGCGACTGTCCGGGACTGCGTCGCGCTTCGACGCCACGACCTTCACCGGCCAGGGGTTCGACGCCTGCACGGCCCGCCCCGTCTCCGAGCTGGCGACCTGGTTCTCGGCCTCGCCCTACCGCGCGGTGAACATGTACATCGGCGGCGCGAGCCGAGGCTGCTCGCAGCCCAACCTGAACGCCTCGTGGGTCACGACGGTGGTCGGGCAGGGCTGGGTGCTCATCCCGACGTACGTGGGGCTGCAAGCGCCGTGCCGGGAGTACCCGAACGTGATCGACCCGGCGCAGGCAGCGGCGCAGGGCAGCGCTGCCGCCGATGACGCGATCACCCAGCTCAACGCGCTCGGCCTCGGGGTCGGCAACCCGGTCTACTTCGACATGGAAGCGTTCAACTACGCAAACGCCTCGTGCCGGCAGGCGGTGCTGGACTTCCTGGGTGCATGGACCGCTCGCCTGCACGTCCGTGGCTATGTCTCAGGCGTCTACGGCAGTGCCGGCTCGACGATCCGCGCGCTGGTCAGCCAGCTGGCCAATCCGGCCTTCGCCGAGCCGGACCAGCTCTGGATCGCACGCTGGTGCCAGGACCTGGCCGCATGCGACAACAGCACCAACGACCCCGAGGTTCCAGCCGACCAGTGGGTCGACCACCAGCGCATCCGGCAGTGGCGCGGCGGCCACACCGAGACGTGGGGGGGCGTGACCATCAACATCGACAACAACACGGTCGACGCCGCGGTCTCGCCCAGCCAGCTGGCGACGAACGGGTCCTTCGTCACGATCGCCGGTCGTGGCGAGCTCTACCGGATGGCCGGCGCCGCACCGGTCTACACGAGCTCGTGGGAGTCGGTGGGTGTCGGACCGCAGCCGGTGCAGACCCTGTCCCAGTCCCAGTTCGACTCGCTCCCGCAGATCCCCGAGAACGGCACCTACCTCCGCGGCGGGGCAAGCGGGAACGTCTACCGGGTGAGCAACGGCGTCGCGACGTACGACCCGACGATCCCAGCATTCGGTGGCCCCGCGTCGACGGTCACGGTGGATCAGGCGGCACTCGACCGAGCGGGCACCGGGGGACCGTGGGACCACCTGGTCAGCGGTCCGCCGTCGGTGCGGATGACCGGCCCCACCACGCTGGGCGACATCGTGAAGAAGGCGCGGTTCACCTGGGCCGGCGGGATCAGCTCCAGTGCCGTGAAGAGCTACGACGTCCGCTGGCGGCGGGCCAGCTGGGACGGCACGTTCGGGAAGTGGAACCGCCCGGCAAGCTGGAAGCGGGTCACCTACTTCGACGCACCGCTCGGCCTTAAGGCCGGCTACACCTACTGCGTGGCGGCGCGCGCGCGGAACCAGGCCGGTCAGAAGTCGGGATGGTCCGGTCAGCGGTGTCTGTCTCGGGCTCTCGACGACCGCCGGTTGAGTGCCTCGTCGGGCTGGAAGACCCGCAGCGGCGCTGCCTACTACACCGGCCGCTACGTCACCACCACGCAGAAGGGCGCGACGCTCTCACGAAGCGGGGCCCGGGTGAAGCGGGTCGGCCTGGTCGCGACCGTCTGCAAGGTCTGCGGCATCGTGGTCGTGAAGATCGACGGAAAGAGGATCAAGCGCGTGAACCTCGAGGCTCCGCGCAAGCGGCGCCGACAGGTGATCATGCTTCCCGCCTTCAAGCGGGAGAAGGGCACGGTCACGGTGACCGTGCGGTCCAGCGGGAAACGGGTCCAAATCGACGGGCTGGTGCTGAGCCGCAGCTAAGGCGTTGACAAGGTGACAACAATGTCGCCATGACCGAGGACCCGACGCTGACCGACCCCGACAAGTACGTCGTGGTCTTCGAGAACGACCGAGTGCGGGTGCTGGAGTACACCGACAGCCCGGGCCAGTCCACTCATCCGCATGTGCACCCGGACAGCGTCATGGTGACCCTGAGCTCGTTCCGGCGACGGCTGACCCTGGGGGAGCAGCAGCGGGAGGTCGAGATCCCGGCTGGCCTCGCCACCTGGCTGCCCGCGCAGCGGCACTCCGGCGAGAACATCGGCGACACCGAGACGCACACGATCTTCGTCGAGCTCAAGGAGCCGGCGCCGGCTTCCGCGGCGCCGGACCCGGGCGCCTCGCCGCAGCAGATCGGTCCCGTCACCGGCTGACGTCTGCCCAGACGGTCATGCGGTGTCGTCAGGCTCCTCGGCGGCGAGGCGGCCGTCGAGGCTCTCGCCCTCGAGCTCCTCGGCGTGGGTCGTCCCGAAGTTCTCCGCCGCCAGCGGTCGGTCGCCGGCCTGGGTGCCCCGGTCCATCGGCATCACCTCGGGGTCGCTGTCCCGCAAGGACTCCGGCGTCTCGACCATGTGGTCGGCATCCACGTCACGCGTGGGCTCGTTCACCGGTTCGCTCATGACGGTTGCCTCACCGGTGCGGCACCCGCTAAACCCCTGGGCCGGACCCGGCCGGTCGCCCTGCCCGGACGAGCCTGCCAGCGTACGGTGACTGGCATGGACCGGCGCATCTTCGGGCTCGAGAACGAGTACGGCGTCACCTGCACGTTCCGCGGGCAGCGACGGCTCTCGCCCGACGAGGTGGCGCGCTATCTGTTCCGGCGGGTCGTGTCGTGGGGCCGCAGCAGCAACGTCTTCCTGCGCAACGGCGCCCGGCTCTACCTCGACGTGGGCAGCCACCCGGAGTACGCGACCCCAGAGTGCGACGACGTACGCCAGCTCGTCATCCACGACAAGGCGGGGGAGCGGATCCTCGAGGGCCTGCTCGTCGACGCCGAACGTCGGCTACGTGAGGAAGGCATCGCCGGCGACGTCTACCTGTTCAAGAACAACACCGATTCGGCGGGGAACTCCTACGGCTGCCACGAGAACTACCTCGTCGGCCGGCACGGTGAGTTCAGCCGGCTCGCCGACGTGCTGATCCCGTTCCTCGTCAGCCGACAGATCGTCTGCGGAGCGGGAAAGGTGTTGCAGACGCCGCGGGGCGCGGTCTACTGCGTGAGCCAGCGAGCGGAGCACATCTGGGAGGGCGTCTCCAGCGCCACCACCCGCTCGCGTCCGATCATCAACACCCGCGACGAGCCGCACGCCGACGCCGAGCGCTACCGACGTCTGCACGTGATCGTCGGCGACTCGAACATGAGCGAGACCACGACGCTGCTCAAGCTCGGCGTGACCGACCTCGTGCTGAAGATGATCGAGGCCAACGTCGTCATGCGAGACCTGACCCTGGAGAACCCCATCCGGGCGATCCGGGAGATCAGTCACGACATGACCGGGCGCAAGAAGGTGCGGCTGGCCAACGGCCGTGAGGCGAGTGCGCTGGAGATCCAGACGGAGTACCTCACCAAGGCGCGTGACTTCGCCGCCCGCCGGGGTCTCGACGAGGGCCTGTGCAAGCAGGTGCTCGACCTGTGGGAGCGGACCCTGGCAGCAGTTGACTCAGGCAATCTCGACGATGTCGCCACAGAGATCGACTGGGTGATGAAGTACAAGCTGATCGAGCGCTACAGCGCCAAGCACGATCTCCCGCTCGCCTCGTCGCGGGT
The DNA here is from genome assembly GCA_038246575.1 of Actinomycetes bacterium. Lineage (GTDB taxonomy): Bacteria > Actinomycetota > Actinomycetes > JACCUZ01 > JACCUZ01 > JACCUZ01. Next base: position 22,571 of record JBBRVU010000022.1, read on the forward strand.
GGCCCAGCTCGATCTGGCCTATCACGACATCTCCCGCGACCGCGGGCTGTTCTACCTGCTGCAGAAGAAGGGTGCTGCTGACCGGGTCGCCAGCGACATCGAGATCTTCCAGGCCAAGTCGGTGCCCCCGCAGACCACTCGGGCCCGGTTGCGGGGGGACTTCATCCGGCGGGCACAGGAACGACGGCGCGACTTCACCGTCGACTGGGTGCACCTCAAGCTCAACGACCAGGCCCAGCGGACCGTCCTGTGCAAGGACCCCTTCCGGTCGGTCGACGAGCGGGTGGAGAAGCTCATCGCCAGCATGTGACGCCTGTCACAGCGCGGGAACCATCATGTCCCAGCGCGGGTTAGGGTTGTCGTTGCGTTCTCCCCCAACCACCCGACTCGAGGTTCTTTCGTGCGCCCGTTTTCCCGACTGCTCGCGCCCGCGCTCGCCGCCGGCCTCCTGCTGACCGCTTGCGGCGGCGGCGACGCCACCGGCAGCGACCTGCCCACCGTCAAGGGGAGCTACGGCGCAAAGCCCGCGGTCAGCATCGACAAGGGCACCGACGCGAGCGGAAAGCTGGAGTCCGAGGTCCTCAGCCGTGGCGATGGGCCGAAGGTGAAGAAGGGCGACCTGCTCGTTGCTGACTACCTCGGCAAGAACTACCGCAGCGGCAAGGTCTTCGACAACTCGTACGACAGGGGCGCGCCCGCATCATTCACCCTCAAGTCCGGCCCGGGCGGGGTGATCTCCGGGTGGGTGAAGACCCTTGCGGGTGTTCCCGCCGGCAGCCGCGTGCTGCTGGTTGCGCCTCCGAAAGACGGCTACGGCAAGACAGGCAACGATCAGGCCGGCATCAAGGGGTCGGACTCGCTGGTGTTCGTCGTCGACCTCATCGCGGCCTACAGCAACACGTCCGCGCTCCCGCAGTCGACGCCGGTCACGGACGTCCCCGAGGGCACGCCGACAGTGACGGGCACCGACGACCCGAAGGTGACCGTGCCCTCGGGTGCGACCCCGCCCAAGCAGCCCGTGACCACCGTGCTGTCGACCGGCACCGGCGAGAAGGTCGCCCAGGGGCAGCTCGTCATCGTGCAGTACACCGCCGTCAGCTGGGAGAACCGGCCTCTGGCCAGCTCCTGGAGCGAAACCGGGCCGCAGGGCGTCCCCGTGGGTGGCGCGCAGCCCAGCCCGTTCGACCTGCTGGTCGGCCAGCCGGCCGGCAGCCGCGTGATGCTGTCCCTTCCGGCCCAGACCGGCAGCGACGCAAGCAAGGACAGCGTGGCCGTCGTGGTGGACATCCTCGGCGTGCACAGCCCAGCCAAGGAGGCGACCAAGTGACCGACAAGCCCGAGATCGACTTCCCCGAGGGCCCGCCGCCTACCGAGCTGCAGAGCCACGACATCACCGAGGGCGACGGTGCCGAGGCCTCTTCGGGCAGCACCGCGGTCGTGCACTACGTCGGCGTGGCGTTCTCCACGGGGGAGGAGTTCGACGCGTCCTGGAACCGGGGCGAGCCCTTCGCCTTCCCGCTGGGTGGCGGCCGCGTCATCGCCGGCTGGGACCAGGGAGTCGTCGGGATGAAGGTCGGCGGCCGCCGCCGGCTGGTCATCCCGCCGGACCTGGGTTACGGCGACCGCGGTGCAGGTGGGGCGATCAAGCCCGGCGAGACACTGATCTTCGTGGTCGACCTTCTCGAGGTGCGCTGACCGGCTGGATGCGACCGCCCGGCCTCCCGACCTCGGGCGCCGGCGGGTAGGTTCGCCTGCGTGTCCGCACTGAAGACCGAGCGGCTGCTCAACCTCGTCATCTGCTTGCTGTCGACGCAGCAGTTCCTGCTCAAGGAACAAGTTCGCGCTGCCGTGCCGCAGTACGCGGACTGCCCGAGCGACGAGGCCTTCGACCGGATGTTCGAGCGGGACAAGGACGAGCTTCGGGACATGGGCATCCCGCTGCAGACCGGCAGCAACGACGCGTGGTTCGACGACGAGATCGGCTACCGGGTGGACCGCGGTGCCTACGCGCTGCCCGAGGTGCGCTTCTCCCCGGACGAGCTGGCAGTCCTCGGGCTCGCCTCCCGGGTCTGGGCCCAGGCGAGTCTGGCGGCGCCCGCGGCCCGTGCCCTGCTCAAGCTGAGGTCCGTCGGCCTCGAGCCGGATGCGGAGCATCTCACCGGGATCGAGCCCCGGGTGCGCACGAGCGAGCCGGCCTTCGAGCCGGTGTACGCCGCTGTACGGGACCGCCAGGCGATCCGCTTCCCGTACCGCAGGCCAGGCTCGACCGCCGACGCCATACGGTCGCTCGAGCCCTGGGGCATCGTGTCCCGCAACGGACACTGGTACGTCGTGGGGCACGACCGGGACCGGGCAGCCACCCGGGTCTTCCGCCTCTCCCGGATCGCAGGTGCGGTCGAGTCCGCCGGGCCGCCCGGCGAGGTGCAGGTGCCGGCCGGTGTGGACTTCCGGGCGGAGGTCTCCTCGCTGGTTCCCAGGCCCCCGAGCGGAGAAGCAGTCCTGCTCGTGCGGTCCGGAACGGGCCACGCCCTCCGCCGCCGGGCCGTTGTCAACGGATCCGCCGTCGAGGGCTGGGACGAGCTGGCCATCCCCTTCGGAGACGCCGAGGTCCTGGCCGAGCAGGTAGCGGGCTACGGCCCTGATGTCCGCGTCGTCGCGCCGGAAGAGATCCGCGACGCGGTCATCCGGCGGCTGACCACGGCGCTGGCAGCGCACGACGGTGTGCAGCGGGAGCCGGCATGACCCCCGGCGCCACCGACCGGCTGTCCCGGTTGCTGGCCATGGTGCCCTTCCTGGCCAGCCGCCAGGGCATCCCGTTGGCCCAGGCGGCCGCGGAGTTCGGGATCACCGAGCGTCAGCTGGTCAAGGACCTCGAGCTGCTCTTCGTCTGCGGCACCCCGGGACACCTGCCCGACGACCTCATCGAGGCGGCGTGGGACGACGGGCACGTCTACCTGGGCAATGTCGATGCGATCGCGCGGCCGCTGCGGCTCGGGGCCGACGAGGCGCTGGCCCTGCTGGTCGGGCTGCGGGCACTGGCTGACGTGCCCGGCCTGCACGACCGCGAGGCGCTGGACCGGACGTTGGCCAAGCTGGAGACAGCCGCAGGCGACGCCGCTGCTGCGAGCCGGCACGTCGCGGTCGCGGTGGAGACGCGGGTCGGGCCGCTGGCGGAGGTCCGGGAGGCCCTCGCCCGTCGCCGACGGGTCCATCTCACGTACTTCGTCCCGGCTCGCGACGAGACGACCGAGCGGGACGTCGACCCCATGCGCCTGCTCATGGTGGACGGGCGGTGGTACCTGGAGGGTTGGTGCCGCCTGGCCGAGGACGTCCGGTTGTTCCGGCTGGACCGGATCGATGTCATCAGCGTGCTCGACGTCGCGGCGGAGGTCCCCGCCGCGGCGACCGCCAGGGACCTGGACGAAGGCCTGTTCCATCCGTCGCCCCAGGACTCGGTCGTCACCCTGGACCTCGCGCCCGGTGGGCGCTGGATCGCCGACTACTACCCCGTGGACCAGGTCGACGAGCTCCCCGACGGGCACCTGCTGGTGCGCCTGCGGGTTGCGGACGAGCGCTGGCTGCTCACGCTCGTGCTGCGCCAGGGCGGCGCCGCGAGAGTCCTGGACCCCCCGCGAGTCGCCGAGGCCGTCGCGGAGCGGGCCCGAGCGGGCCTGGGGGCATACGTTCGGACCTGATGCATCGTCCGTTGGGACCAGATCTCTCAAGCCTCTCCCGAGCCCTGCCGAACGTAGGGAAGTCGCCGCAACGGGCGACCAGGGAGCAGGGAGGGTCGGCCATGACCACGATCAAGGCGTCGTGCCCGGTGTGCGGGGACATCGAGCTCACTCCAGGGCAGCTCCGGCTGGTCGTCTGCACCCGCGTGGACTGGTCCTTCTACTCCTTCCTGTGTGCCACCTGCCAGGACGAGATCAGGAAGCCCGCCGACAGCGAGGTCGTCAGCCTGCTGGTCTCCGGCGGAGTCATCGCCGAGCAGTGGGTCATCCCGGCCGAGGCGCTCGAGGACCACGAGGGCCCGACGATCACCTACGACGACGTCCTGGACTTCGCCCTGACGCTGGACCGGGTCAACCTGGTCGCGGCCATGATCACTCCCCGGGTCGGCGCCTGATCCCAGTTTGGTCATCGGCTAGCGTGCCGGTGTGACCTGGTGGGCCTGGCTGCTGCTCGTGACGGTGCTGGTCCTCGGGTCGGCGGCCGTCCTCGCCCTGCTGGGACTGCGCCTGTGGCGCCAGGTCAAGGCGCTCTCCGGCGAGCTGGCGGTGGCGTCCGACCGGTTCTCCCAGGTCAGCGCGCAGATCGCCGACATCCAGGCCCGGCAAGAGCAGGGCAGCGCGGCGTCGGACGGCGTAGGATTGCGTCCAGCGCGACAGCAGCAGCGTCCCCGATGACGACCGTAAGGTGACTTCATGTTCCGATCTCTCGGACCGCCCGAGATCATCCTGATCCTCGTGGTGCTCGTCCTGCTCTTCGGCGCCAAGCGCCTGCCCGACGCGGCCCGGTCGCTCGGCCGATCGATGCGAATCTTCAAGTCCGAGGTCAAGCAGATGGGCGAGGACGGCGATGAGTCGGCCAGTCCGGCACCTGCACCTGCACCGCAGCCGACGCGAGAGGTGGAGGGCCGGGTCATCGACCGCGGCGAGACCCCCCGGACCACGGAGCAGGTCGACCACGACCGCTGAGCGGTCGCTGGTCCCTCCTGCGCAGCCCGAGCCGTCCCGCTGACATCGTGAGCCGTCCGTGACATCGATCAGCGAGCGGCGGTTTACCCGCCGCTCGCGACGGTCCCGCCCGGACAAGGACGCCGAGGGACGGATGCCCCTCGCGTCGCACCTGCGCGAGCTGCGGGTCCGACTCACCCGGTCGGTGTTGGCGATCCTCGTCGCCTCGATCGTGGCGGCCTTCTTCTACAAGCCGCTCTTCGACCTGGTGACCAACCCGTTCTACGCCATCGCCGACGACTACAAGGCGCGCGGCTACAACCTCACCTTGAACTTCCAGGGCATCGGGGACCCGTTCTCCTACGCCCTCAAGATCTGTGCCATGGCCGGGATCTTCGCGGCGAGCCCGGTGTGGATGTACAACCTCTGGGGCTTCGTAGCGCCGGGACTGCACAAGCGGGAGCGCCGTTACGGCGTCGCGTTCGTCACCGTCAGCGTGCCGCTGTTCCTCGGCGGCGCTGTCCTCGCGTACTACTTCCTGCCCAAGGGCTTCGACCTGCTGATCGGCTTCAACCCGGCGCCCGAGCGGGTGGCCAACATCATCGGGTTGGACAACTACCTCTCGTTCGTCCTGCGGATGTTTCTCGTCTTCGGCATCGCGTTCGTGCTGCCGGTGTTCCTCGTGGCGCTCAACCTCGTCGGCATCGTGCGCGGTCGCGCCCTGTTGCGGGCGTGGCGGCCGGTCATCATGGGCGCCTTCGTGTTCGCCGCCGTCGCGACGCCCTCGGGCGATCCCTACACGATGACCGCCCTCGCGGTGCCGATGCTGGTGCTGTACTACATCGCGGCGGCCATCGCCGTGGTCACGGACCGTCGCCGCGACAGCGCCCCCATCGACGGGCTGGAGTACGGCGAGCTCGACGACGAGGAGGCCAGCCCGCTCGGGTCGCGCCCCGAGTCGGTGGACGATGAGGGCGCCGCTCCGCTCGACGACGATGTCCAACCGCTCGACGACCGGGGCGACGCACCGGGGGACGGTCTCGAGCCTCGCGACGACGGGTGAGCCGTCGGCTGGCACTGCTGGTCAACCCGACGTCGGGACGTGGGCGCGGCGCGCGTCTCATCGACCCTGTGGCCGCCCGGCTCAGGGACGGCGGCGTCGAGGTGGAGCTCGTGATCGGCCGCGACGGCGACGAAGCGGCGGACCTCGTGCGAGACCGGGTCTCGGCCGGGGTCGACGGAGTTGTCGCGCTTGGCGGCGACGGCCTGGTGAACATCGCGCTGCAAGCAGTCGCTGGCACCGAGGTCCCGCTGGGGATCGTCGCTGCCGGCACCGGCAACGACATCGCCCGCGCACTGGGGCTCGACCCGGCCCGGCCCCAGGCCTCGCTCGACCACGTCTTGAGCGGCCGGACGCGCACCATCGACCTCGGGCGGGCCGGCGACCACTGGTTCGCCGGGGTCCTCGGGTCCGGATTCGACTCGATGGTCAACGAGCGGGCCAACCGCATGACCTGGCCCGGTGGGCGGAGCAAGTACAACCTCGCCATCCTGGCGGAGCTGCGCACCTTTCGGCCGGTGCCGTTCGTGCTGGAGCTCGACGGCGAGCGCTGGGAGACCGAGGCCATGCTGGTCGCGGTCGGGAACGGCTCGTCCTACGGGGGCGGCATGCGGGTCTGTCCCGACGCGCGCGTCGACGACGGACTGCTCGACGTGACCGTCCTGGGGCCGATCTCCAAGGCGGAGTTCGTGCGCGTCTTCCCGACCGTCTACAAAGGGACCCACGTCCGTCATCGCGCGGTGACGACGCGCCGGGCTCGTCGGGTACTGCTCTCGTCGGAGGCTGTCACCGCGTACGCCGACGGCGAGCGGGTCGGCCCGCTGCCGGTCTCCTGCGCGGCGGTGCCCGCCGGACTGGTCGTGCACGCGCCCCCCGGAGCGGCTGCCACGTAGGTTTGTGGTCATGACCTCCCCGGCGCAGCGCTATGCCGAGTCACGCCGCCGGCAGACACACGAAGCCAGCGCTCTGGCCGGCTTCGCGGCGCTCTATCCGTTCGGCCTCGACGACTTCCAGGTGCGGGCCTGCCGGGCGCTCGAAGCCGGCAGCGGCGTGCTCGTGGCCGCGCCGACCGGGGCCGGCAAGACGGTCGTCGGCGAGTTCGCTGTGCACCTGGCGCTGGCCGAGGGACGCAAGTGCTTCTACACCACCCCGATCAAGGCCCTGTCAAACCAGAAGTACGCCGACCTGGTCGCCCGCTACGGGCCCAAGCAGGTCGGACTGCTGACCGGCGACAACAGCGTCAACGGTGAGGCGCCGATCGTCGTGATGACCACCGAGGTGCTGCGCAACATGCTCTACGCCGGCTCCCCGACCCTGCTGGGCCTGTCCTACGTCGTGATGGACGAGGTGCACTACCTGTCCGACCGGTTCCGTGGTGCGGTCTGGGAAGAGGTGATCATCCACCTCCCGGAGTCGGTGCGGCTGGTCTCGTTGTCGGCGACGGTGAGCAACGCCGAGGAGTTCGGCGACTGGCTCGTGACCGTCCGTGGCGACACGGTCGTCATCGTGGAGGAGCACCGTCCGGTTCCGCTGTGGCAGCACGTGATCGTCGGCGACCGGCTCTACGACCTGTTCGTCGACGACAAGCACACCCGGGTCAACCCGGAGCTGGTGCGCATCGCTCGCGAGCAGGAGCGTTTCGCACGAGCACCCGGGCAACGCCCGCACCGGGGCGGCAAGCGGCCGCGCCCGCCACGTACGTCCAGCCGGGTCGACGTCATCTCGCGGCTGGACGCCGAGGCGCTGCTGCCGGCCATCACCTTCATCTTCAGCCGAGCCGGCTGCGAGGCGGCCGTGGCCCAGTGCTTGCGGGCCGGGCTGCGGCTGCTCGGGCCCGAGGAGCGAGAGGAGGTCCGGCGGGTGGTGGCGGAGCGCTGCACCGACATCCCCGACGAGGACCGGCAGGTGCTCGGCTACCACGAATGGCTGGCCGGGCTCGAGCGCGGCATCGCCGCACACCACGCCGGCATGCTCCCGACCTTCAAGGAGGTCGTGGAGGCGCTGTTCGTGCGCGGTCTGGTCAAGGCGGTGTTCGCCACCGAGACGCTGGCACTGGGGATCAACATGCCGGCCCGGTCGGTCGTCCTCGAGCGGCTGGTGAAGTGGAACGGCGAGACACACGCCGATGTGACACCGGGGGAGTACACCCAGCTGACCGGGCGGGCCGGGCGTCGCGGGATCGACGTCGAAGGTCATGCCGTGGTGGTCTGGGCGCCCGGGCTGGCCCCGGACGCCCTCGCCGGCCTGGCCAGCACCCGGACCTATCCGCTGCGGTCGAGCTTCCGGCCGTCGTACAACATGGCCGTCAACCTCGTCGGCCAGGTGGGTCGGGAGCGGGCGAGGGAGCTCCTGCAGTCGTCCTTCGCCCAGTTCCAGGCCGACCGGGCGGTCGTCGGGCTGACCCGGCAGGTGCGGCGCAACGAGGAGGGCCTCGAGGGCTACCTGGAGGCGATGACCTGCCACCTGGGCGACTTCGAGGAGTACGCGGACCTGCGCCGGGCGCTCTCCGACCGGGAGGCGGCCCAGTCCCGGACCGGTGCGGCCAACCAGTGCGCAGCCGCGGCGATGTCGCTGGAGAAGCTCAAGCCGGGCGACGTCATCTCGGTCCCGGCTGGGCGACGCGGCGGGCTCGCCGTCGTGCTCGACCCCGGTCTGCCGGGCGGGTCGGACGGGCCGCGCCCGACGGTCCTGACCCTGACGCGGCAGGTCCGCCGGCTGTCCATGGCGGACTTCCCCGTCCCGGTGGAGCCACTGGCCCGGATGCGGGTCCCGCGCTCGTTCGACGCCCGTAACCCGACCCAGCGTCGCGACCTCGCGTCGACCCTGCGCAACACCGGGCTGGCGGCTGCCCCGCGGGTGCGCCCGTCCCGGGCCGCACGGGTCGACGACCCGGAGATCCCGCGGCTGCGCGCGGAGCTGCGCGCCCACCCGTGCCACGGCTGCGCCGACCGCGAGGACCACGCACGATGGGCGGAGCGCAGGGTCCGCCTCACCCGGGAGACCGAGGCGCTGCGCCGCCGGGTCCGCACCCGCACCGACATCCTGTCCGTGACGTTCGACCGGATCTGCGCGCTGCTCGAGGACCTCGGCTACGTCGACGGGGAGCGGGTGACCGGGCACGGCCGCCGGCTCGCGTCGATCTACAACGAGCTGGACCTGCTCACTGCTGAGTGCCTGCGCACGGACGTCTGGGCCGGGCTCGACCCGGCCGAGCTCGCGTCCTGCGTCTCAGCCCTGGTCTTCGAGTCGCGGCTAAGCGATGACGCCCGGTCGCCTCGGCTGCCGTCCGGGTCAGTGCAGGGAGCGCTGGCCGAGATGGTGCGCATCTGGGCGGCCCTGGAGGAACGCGAGCGCGATCACGGCCTCAGCAGCCCGCGGGAGCCCGATCTCGGATTCGCCTGGGCGACCTACCGCTGGGCCCGGGGGCACTCGCTGGACTCCGTGCTCGGCGAGGCCGGGCTGCCGGCAGGCGACTTCGTGCGCTGGACCAAGCAGGTGGTCGACCTGCTCGGGCAGATCGCCGACGCGGCGCGGGACGCACCGCCGGTCCGGGACGCGGCGCACCGGGCGGCGGACCAGCTGCGGCGCGGCGTGGTTGCCTACTCCGCGGTCACCTGAGCCGCGGTGAAGGCGGTGAGGACCCGGTTCAGGGAGCTGGTCAGGCCCCAGCGGTCGGCCAGGCCCAGCAGCCGCTCCGGGTCCCGTGGCTCGGCCGGGATCGCCGCGTCGACTGGCGCGAGGTCGATGTCGGTCGCCACCGCCACCACGACGGGGGCCACCGCAAGATAGTCCTGGGCCGCTGCGAGCTTGGTGCGGGCCCCGGCGGGCATCGCGGTGTCACCTGCGTCCAGGGCCGCCAGGATGCCCTGCAGGGACCCGTAGCGGGTGACCAGCGCGGCGGCCGTCTTGTCGCCGACGCCGGGCACACCGGGCAGCCCGTCGCTGGGGTCGCCGCGCAGGGTCGCGAAGTCGGCGTAGGCCTGGCCCGGGATGGCGTACTTCGCGGTGACGGCGGCCTCGTCGATCACCTCGTGCCGGCCGACACCGCGGGCGGTGTAGAGGATCCGGACCCCGCGCTCGTCGTCGACGAGCTGGAACAGGTCACGGTCACCGGTGACGACGTCGACCGGACGTGGTGACGTGGTGGCCAGCGTGCCGATCACATCGTCGGCCTCGTACCCCTCGGCGCCGATCACCGGCACCCCGAGCGCGGCGAGTACCTCCTCGATGACCTCCACCTGCGGCCCGAGAGCATCGGGAACCTGCTCCTCGTGGCCCTGGGCGACCCGGTGCGCCTTGTAGGACGGCAGCGCCGCCACCCTGAAGGCCGGGCGCCAGTCGCGGTCCATGCAGGCGATCAGGTGGGTCGGCCCCCGGTCGGTCACGAGGCGGGCGATGAAGTCGAGCAGCCCGCGGACGGCGTTGACCGGCGACCCGTCGGGTGCCGTGATCGAGTCGGGCACCCCGTAGAACGCGCGGAAGTACAGCGAGGGGGTGTCGAGCAGCATCAGGCGTTCGCTCGCGAGTGACGACGGCACGTCAGAGAGCCTGCCAGAGGCTGCGGACGGTCGGGGTACCGTGCCCACATGACTGCTCGTGCTGTGTCGCCCGACCGCCTGTCACACGCCCGCAAGGCGGCCGCCGATGCCGGCCTCGACGCGGTGCTGGTCACCCCGGGACCGGACCTGCGCTGGCTCACGGGATACGAGGCCCTCCCGCTGGAGCGGCTGACCTGCCTCGTCCTGCCGGCCGACGGTGACCCGTTCCTGGTGGCGCCGCGGCTCGAGGTGCCGGCCGCCGAGGCCTCCGCCGTGCCCGGCCTGGGGATCGAGGTGCTCGGCTGGGACGAGACCGACGACCCGTACGCCCTGGTGGCCGGTCGGCTGCCGACGGTCTCGCGGGTGGCCCTGGCCAATCGGATGTGGGCCGAACAGGTGCTGCGGTTCCGGTCCGCGCTCGGCGGGGCGGAGCTGGCGCTTGCGTCGGAGGTGCTCGCCGACCTGCGGATGCGCAAGGACGCCGACGAGGTGGCCGCGCTGCGCCGGGCCGGCCAGGCCATCGACCGGGTGCACGGGCGGATGGCCGAGTTCCTGGCCCCGGGGCGCAGCGAGCGCGAGGCTGGTCGGCGGATTGCCGCGGCGATCCTGGAAGAGGGCCACGAGTCGGTCGACTTCGTCATCGTCGGGTCCGGGCCCAACGGTGCGTCCCCGCACCACGAGGTCGGTGACCGCGTGCTGGAGCGCGGCGATGTCGTGGTCGTCGACATCGGCGGCACGACCGCCGAGGGCTACTGCTCGGACTGCACCCGGATGTACACGCTGGGCGAGCCGCCGGCGGAGTTCCGCGCGTACTTCGAGGTCCTGCAGGAGGCCCAGGCCGCAGCGTGCGAGCAGGCCCGACCCGGCGTCACCGCCGAGTCGGTCGACGCCGCGGCGCGGGCTGTCATCACCGACGCGGGCTACGGCGAGGAGTTCATGCACCGCACCGGGCACGGCATCGGGGTGGAGACCCACGAGGAGCCCTACATCGTCAGCGGCAACACGACGGTGCTCGAGGAGGGGATGGCGTTCTCCATCGAGCCGGGGATCTACCTCTCAGGGCGGCACGGGGCCAGGATCGAGGACATCGTCGTGGCCACGGCCGACGGGATCGAACGGCTGAACACCACCGACCGCGGCTACGTCTCGCTGGAGGCCTGAGATGGCTGCGGAGGGGCCGGCGCCGGTGGAGCGGCACCTCCCCACCGAGGAGGCGCGTGAGCTGATCGGGCTGACCCGGGAGCTGGCCCGCGAGGAGCTCGCCCCGCGAGTCGACACCTACGAAGCCGAGAGCCGGTTCCCGCGAGAGGTCTTCACGACCCTGGGCAAGGCCGGGCTCCTTGGTCTGCCCTACGACGAGCGCTGGGGTGGCTCCGCCCAGCCCTACGAGGTCTACCTGCAGGTCGTCGAGGAGCTGGCGACGGTCTGGGCGAGCGTGGCCGAGGGCGTGAGCGTGCACACCCTCGCCTGCTACCCGCTCGCCGCCTTCGGCACGGATGAGCAGCGGGACCGGTGGCTGCCGGACCTGGTCGGCGGCGAGCTGCTCGGGGGCTACTGCCTGTCCGAGCCGCAGTCCGGGTCGGACGCCGCGGCCCTGACGACAGCGGCAGTGCCGGACGGGGACGACTACGTCGTCAACGGGACCAAGGCGTGGATCACCCACGGCGGCGAGGCCGACTTCTACAGCCTGCTCTGCCGGACCTCTGAGGACGGGCCGCGCGGCATCTCCTGCCTGCTGGTGGACGGTGCGACCGACGGGGTGTCGGCCGGCACCCCGGAGCGCAAGATGGGGTTCACGGCGTCGACGACGGCGCAGGTCCGCTTCGACGACGCCCGGATCGGGCGCGACCGGTTGCTGGGGGAGGCGGGGACTGGCTTCAAGATCGCGCTGTCGGCACTTGACGGGGGCCGACTCGGGATCGCCGCCTGCGCCGTCGGGGTCGCGCAGAACGCGCTGGACGTGGCGCTGGCCTGGGCGAAGGAGCGCCGCCAGTTCGGCAAGGAACTGATCGAGTTCCAGGGGATGTCGTTCCTGCTCGCCGACATGGCCACCGGTGTCGAAGCCGGGCGCGCGCTGTACCTGGACGCCGCCCGCCGCCGCGACCGCGGGGAGCCCTTCGGCAAGACGGCCGCGATGGCCAAGCTGTTCTGCACCGACATGGCGATGCGGGTCACTACCGACGCTGTGCAAGTGCTCGGCGGCTACGGCTACGTCTGCGACTTCCCGGTCGAGCGGCTGATGCGCGAGGCCAAGGCGCTGCAGATCGTCGAGGGGACCAACCAGGTGCAGCGGATGGTCATCGGCCGCCACCTGGCCCGCTCCTGACCCTGCATTCGACCACGTACAGCAGGCCGGTGATCGCTTCAGCAGGCGTGTACGCCTGCTGAAGCGATCTTTCGCCTGCCGAACGTGGTCGACTTGCGCCGGGGCGCGGTTACGGTGTGGCGCGTGGAGGACATCGACCGCCAGATCGTCGGCCTGCTCGGGCGCGACGGCCGAATGAGCTACACCGATCTCGGCAAGGCCACCGGCTTGTCGACCTCGGCGGTCCACCAGCGAGTGCGTCGGCTGGAGGAGCGCGGGGTCATCCGCGGGTACGTGGCGGTGCTCGATCCCGAGGCGGTGGAGCTGCCGCTGACGGCCTTCGTCTCGATCCGCCCGATCGACCCGAGCGAGCCCGACGACGCCCCGGAGCGGCTCGCCGGCCTCACCGAGATCGAGGCCTGCTA
>JBBRVU010000023.1:0-35315 GCA_038246575.1 Actinomycetes bacterium
GCCCGAGAACGCGACCATCGACCAGCTCGGGCGCGATCTCAACGCCGTGCTGCGGGCCTGTGCCCCCGAAGGGCCACTCGTGCTCGTCGGGCACTCGATGGGCGGCATGACGATCATGGCGTTCGCCGACCAACAGCCCGAGCTGTTCCGGGAGCGGGTCATCGGGGTCGGGCTGCTCGCCACGTCGCCGGGCCGCCTGGCCGAGGTGACCTTCGGTGTCCCGTTAGCGGCCACCCGCATGCTGCGCCGGGCGGCGCCTCGTGCCTTGACCGCACTCAACCGTCGACCCGGTCTGGTGGCGCGGAGCCGGACCCTCGGCCACGACATCGAGTTCGTGCTGACCAAGAGGTACTCGTTCGCCACCGACGTGCCGCCGTCGCTCGTGTCCTTCGTCCAGCGCATGCATGCCCAGACGCCGCTGGACGTGCTCGCGGAGCTGTTCCCGGCGTTCGACGCGCACGACAAGCTCGCGGCCCTCGAGATGTTCAACGGGGTCGAGACGTTGATCATGTGCGGGGAGCAGGACCTGATGACCCCCGCCGACCACAGTCGCGAGATGGTCGAGAAGGTGCCTGGCGCGGAGCTGGTCATCCTGCCCGAGGCAGGTCACCTGCTGATGCTCGAGCATCCCGACGTGATCACCGACCATGTTCGTGACCTCGTCGAGCGCGCGCTGCGGACCGGTCCCGGGGCCAAGCCGAAGCGGGAGCGGCGACTGCCAGGGCGCCGGGCCGCCCGGACGTGAGTGCACTCGGACCCGACCCAGCGCTCGTGGCGGCCGGGCAGCCGACCTGGTCGGCCCTGGCTGACGTCGTGCGTACCTGCGTCGCCTGTCCTGAGCTCGCCGCCAGCCGGATCCGGGTCGTGCCGGGTGTGGTGCCGCCCGCGGGCGCGGGCGCAGACGTGCTGCTCGTGGGCGAGGCCCCGGGGGCCCAGGAGGATGCGGAGGGCGTGCCGTTCGTCGGGCGCTCCGGCCAGCTGCTCGACCAGCTGCTCGTCGAGGCCGGGTTGGCCCGCGACCGGGTGGCGGTGGCCAACGTGCTCAAGTGCCGGCCGCCGGCCAACCGCAAGCCTCGCCGTGGCGAGGTCGAGCGGTGCCGTCCGTGGCTGACCCGCCAGATCGAGCTGGTGGACCCGGCTGTCGTCGTGGCACTGGGGGGTACGGCCGCCGAGTGGTTCTTCGGGCCCGGGGCGCGGATCGGGGAGCTCCGGGAGAAGGGGCTGAGTGCCCCTGCGAGGTACGGGGCTCGGCCGCTGCTCGTCACGTTCCACCCGTCGGCGGCGATCCGGTTCGGCCCTCGGGGGGCACCGCTGGCCGCCCTGCGCGAGGACCTCGCACGGGTGGCTCGCCTGGTGGCTGCCCCGTGACCGACGATCGCGCAGTCGTGGTCGTCGAGCTCGCGACTGCCGACGACGCCCGTGCCCTGGGTCACCGGCTCGCCCGCCTGCTCCGGGCGGGGGACCTCGTCCTGCTCTCCGGCGACCTCGGTGCTGGGAAGACCACGCTCGCGCAGGGCATCGGGATCGGGCTCGGCGTTCGCGGCGCGGTCACGTCGCCGACGTTCGTCATCGCGAGAGTCCACCCGTCGCTGGGCCACGGACCGCCCCTCGTGCACGTGGACGCCTACCGGCTGGGCGACATCGCGGAGGTCGACGATCTCGACCTCGACGCCTCCCTCCGCGAATCCGTGACCATTGTCGAATGGGGCGAGGGCAAGGTCGAAGACCTCGCGGCTGATCGGCTCGAGGTGAACCTGATCCGCGGCAGCGAACCTTCCGACGACACGCGCGTCGCCGAGCTGCGGTGCATCGGGCCGCGGTGGGCCGGCGTCGACCTGGGCTCCGATCCCCCGGAACACGAACGCGTCGGTGACCGCGGCGGCGGCGGCGACGTCGCCTAGCCTTCTTGCGTGCTGCTCGCCTTCGACACCGCATCCCCGGTGGTCACCGTCGCGGTGGCCGACGGTGACCTCGTCCTGGCCGAGCACACCGCAGCCGACACCCGTCGCCATGGCGAGCTGCTCGCCCCGGCGATCGTGGCGGTTCTTGCGGAGGCGGGCGTAGACCGGCGCGACCTCACCGCGATGGCGGTGGGCGTCGGGCCAGGTCCCTTCACCGGCCTGCGCGTCGGTCTCGTCACCGCGCGAACCCTTGCCGCTGTGCTCGAGATACCGGTTGTCGGCGTCTGCGGCCTCGACGTCCTCGCGCTGCAGACGCTTGGGAGCGAGACCGCGATCGCTGCTCCCTTCCGCGTCGTCACCGACGCGCTGCGCAGGGAGGTGCACTGGGCCGAGTACGACATCCGCGACGGCCAGCTCCCGCTCCGTACGAACGGACCACACGTCGACACCCCAGCAGTGGCGGCCTGGGCCGGCCCGGCGGTCGGAGCAGGAGCGGAGCTCTACGTCGAGCACTTCCCGTCGTACGTCGTTACCGGGCGCGGACCCCTGACTCCGTCCGCGGCTGCCCTGTGCAGATGGGTCGCTGCCGGGCTCCCGACCGGGCCACCCGAGCCTCTCTACCTGCGCCGCCCCGACGCCGCCGAGCCGGGCGCGCGCAAGACCGTGTCGTGACCGACCTCCAGCCTCCTCCGCCGGACCCGCAGCTGCGCCGGATGCGCTGGTGGGACGTCGACGCGGTGCACCGGATCGAGACCGAAGTCTTCGTTGATCCCTGGTCGGTCGAGCTGTTCTGGTCCGAGCTGGCTCAGGTGCCTGAGGCCCGGCACTATCTCGTCGCCGACCTCGACGCCACGATCGTCGGGTACGCCGGCCTGGCCGCCATCGGCTACCAGGCCGATGTGCAGACCCTCGCTGTCGCGGCCGGCCATCAGGGCCACGGCCTCGGAGCGAGGTTGCTCGTGGCGCTGCTGGCCGAGGCTCGCCGGCGCGATGCAGGCGAGGTGCTGCTCGAAGTCCGCGCCGAGAACAAGGCGGCGCAGGCGCTCTATGCCCGCGCCGGGTTCGAGCGCATCGGCGTCCGCCGCGGTTACTACCGCCCGGGTGGCACCGACGCGCTCGTCCTGCGACTGCGCCTCTAACGTACGTCCCGTGACCTCCCGCATCGCCATCGCGACCGCCGCCGAGTTCCCCGACCTCGACGAGGACGGGTCGGTCCTCATCGACGCGCTCGCCGAACGCGATCTTGCTGCCGAGCCGGCCGTGTGGAGCGACGCCGATGTCGACTGGGCCGCGTACGACCTCGTGCTGGTGCGAGCGACCTGGGACTACGCGCCCCGCCGCGACGAGTTCGTCGCCTGGGCGCGCCGCGTCGAGTCGGCGACCAGGCTGGCCAACTCTGCGGCAGTCATCGAGTGGAACACCGACAAGACCTACCTGCGCGCCCTCGCGGACGCCGGGCTCCCGGTGGTGCCGACCGACTGGCTGACGCCCGGTGACACCTTCACCCCGCCCGGGCACGACGAGTACGTCGTCAAGCCCGCGATCTCGGCCGGATCCAAGGACACCAACCGGTACCGCGCCGGTGAGCACGACGACTGGGCGGCGACCCACGCGAACGACCTGGTGCGGGTCGGCCGGACGGTGATGATCCAGCCGTATCTGCGCAACGTCGACACGGCCGGGGAGACGGCGCTGCTCTACTTCGGCGGCTCCTTCAGTCATGCGGTGCGCAAGGGACCGCTGCTGACGCCGGCGATGGAGCCGGTCGCCGGCGCCTACAGGGAGGAGGAGATCGAGACCCGGGAGCCGTCGGCGGCAGAGCACGAGATCGCCTATGCGGTCCTGGATGCCCTGGCCGATCTCGCCCCCGCCGGCCGTGACTCCCTGCCGTACGCCCGGGTGGATCTCGTCCCCGACCACGACGGCCGGCCGATCCTGCTCGAGCTGGAGCTGGTGGAGCCGTCGATGTTCCTCGTGCACGACGGCGGAGACGGCAGCGCGGCCGCGGGCCGCTTCGCCGACGCCGTCGCGGCGATGCTGGGCTGAGGGCCGATGGCAGACGAGCCGCTGGTGCTGGGCGTCGAGACCTCGTGCGACGAGACGGGCATCGGCCTGGTCCGCGGGCACACGCTGCTCGCCGACGCGATCGCCTCCAGCGTGGACGAGCACGCGCGGTTCGGCGGGGTCGTGCCCGAGGTGGCCAGCCGGGCGCACCTGGAGGCGATGGTCCCGACGGTGACCCGGGCTTGTGCCGACGCCGGTGTCCGGCTCGCAGACGTCGATGCCGTGGCCGTCACCAGCGGACCCGGGCTGACCGGCGCCCTCCTGGTCGGTGTCGCCGCGGCGAAGGCGCTGGCCGTCGGGCTCGACCGGCCGCTCTACGGCGTCAACCACCTCGCGGCGCACGTGGCCGTCGACCAGCTCGAGCACGGGGCGCTGCCCGAGCCGTGCGTGGCGCTGCTGGTGTCCGGCGGCCACTCCTCGTTGCTGCTCGTGCATGACGTGACAGGAGCGGGCGAGGGCGTCGAGCCGCTCGGCGCAACGATGGACGACGCGGCCGGGGAAGCGTTCGACAAGGTGGCCCGGCGCCTGGGGCTTCCGTTCCCCGGCGGTCCGCACATCGACCGGGTCGCGCGCGACGGGGACCGCGCCTATGTCGACTTCCCGCGCGGGCTGACCAGTGGTCGCGACCTGCAGCAGCACCGCTACGACTTCTCCTTCTCCGGGCTGAAGACCGCGGTGGCGCGGTGGGTCGAGACCCGCGAGCGGGCCGGCGCGGTGGTGCCCGTCGCAGACGTCGCCGCCGCGTTCCAGGAGGCCGTGGTCGACGTGCTCACCCGCAAGGCGGTCCTCGCCTGCACCGAGAGCGGCGTCGGCCACCTGCTGATCGGTGGCGGCGTCGCTGCCAACTCGCGGCTGCGCGCGGTCGCAGCCGAACGCTGTGAGCGGGCCGGCATCCGGCTGCGGGTGCCGCGGCCGGGTCTGTGCACCGACAACGGCGCGATGGTCGCGGCCCTCGGTGCCGAGCTGGTCGCCCGCGGCGCGAAGGCGTCGTCGCTCCACCTTCCCGCCGACTCCGCGATGCCCGTCACCGAGGTGCTGGCGGGATGAGGGAGAGCGCGGTCATCGTGGCGGTTCCCGCCGCCGAGCCGGCGGTCGCGGACCTCCGGGCCCGACTCGACCCCTCCGCCTCCTGGGGCGTGCCGGCCCATGTCACGGTGCTCTATCCCTTCGTGCACCCGGACCGGATCGACGACGAGGTGCTCTCGCGCCTGGGGCGGGTCCTGCGCACGGTGCCCGCCTTCGAGCTCACGCTCGCGCGGGTCGACTGGTTCGGCGACGCGGTGGTGTGGCTCGCGCCCGAACCGGCCCAGTTGCTCCACGACCTCACGACCGCGGTGTCGCGCGAGTTCCCCGACCACCCGCCGTACGGCGGCACGATCGATGACCCGGTGCCGCACCTGACCGTCGGCGACGGCGCACCGCTCCCTGACCTGCAGGCCGCCGGGGAGGCAGTCACCCGCTTCCTCCCGATCCGGTTCGAGGTCACCGAGGCCGCAGTCATCTGCGGATCGCGGGAGACGTCGTCCTGGCGGACGCGTGCCCGGCTGCCGCTGGGCGACTGATCTCAGCGCGGTGTCACGACCAGCACGGTCTGCGCACCGGCGACCCGGGTGAGCACGACGGTGGCCTCCTGGTCACCGGCCAGCCTCAGCTGACGCCGCAGCTGGTCGGGGTCGACCGCCGAGCCGCGCTTCTTCACCGTCAGCCGACCGACCCGGCGCTCGCGCAGCGCCGTCCGCAACCGCTTGAGACCGAACGGCATGACGTCGAGCACCTCGTACGTCGTGACGAACGGCGAGGTCGCCGGGCCGGGGGCCGAGAGGTAAGCGATGGTCGGGTCCAGCAGGGTTGCCCCGAGGGCCGCGGCGACCTCCGCCACCAGGCCGGCCCGGATCACGGCGCCGTCCGGCTCGTGCAGGAATCGCTGGACCGGGCCGACCTCGCCGCGACTGGTGCCGTCGCCGGTGACGGTGTCGCCGGCCGGCAGCAGGGTGGCCCGCCGCCGCACCGGTCCGGCGAGCGGACCGAACCAGAGCGCGCACTCGACCACGTCCCCGCCGTCGGACACCCACTCCGCCTCGGTCCCGGCCGAGACGAGCTCGTGCGGGATCCCGGGGGCCAGCTTGGCTCCGGTGGCCGGGACGAGGGCAGCGAGGGCCACCACGTCGTCGAACGGAGGGCTGGTGGCGCGGGCGTTGAACGTCCGACCCCGTCCCGAGCGCCGGGCAGGGTCGACGAAGAGGCCCGAGACGTCGCGCAGCGACGAGGCATCGAGGTCGGTCGCGTCCCCGAGCCGGACCCTGGCGTGCTCACCCAGACCGAGCGCGGCCAGGTTGGCGCGGGCCATCTCCACCGTCAGCGGGTCGCTGTCGACGCCCGTCACGTCCAGGCCGGAGGCGGCCAGGGTGAGCAGGTCGCCGCCGACGCCGCAGCACAGGTCCAACATCGGTGCCCCCGCGGAACCGCTGGCGCCCGTCTCCGCCGCCCGCTCCGCGAACCGCCTGGCGTGCCCGAGCGCCACGTTCCTGCGGGTGGCCTGCTGCAGCCCCGTGTCGGTGAAGAAGAGCCGGTCGGCGTCGGGGCCGAACTTGGCCCGCGCGCGGGCCCGCAGCCGCGACTGGGTCAGCGCCGCCGCCACCAGGGTGTCGGGGCAGCCCTCGGAGCGCAGCCGCTCGCTCAGGGCCAGCGTCCCATCGGGGTCGTACGGGGGCAGGTGACGAAGCAACTCGTCGCCCGCGGGCTCGAGAAGGCCCAGGAAGTCCTCGACCGTGGTGCCCACCCGACCGATCCTCCCAGGCTCGCGGCTGAAGGTCCGGGCCAAGTGTGCCGATGCTTCCCCCGCACGCGGATGCCCGACGCCCGGGCGACCCGTACGCCCCGCATGGAGGAGACATGACCGCAGGAGCACTCGTCCCGACCAGGGCGCAGTCCCGGGAGGACGCCGCAGCTGTCCCGGGGATGGACGGCATCGCCCGGCTGGCCGCCCGGCTCGCCGACGCCACGGCAGCAGCTGTGGTTCTTGGCTCCGGCGACGACCGCCGGGTGGTCGCTCGCTCGGGCGACGAGAGCGTGGCCGTGCTCGGCGTCGGCGCCGTTGCCCCGACCGCGGTGGCGGCGCTGGTCGGCCACGACGGTGCCGTGAACGGCTCCCTCGAGGTGTTCGGCGGACGCAGGGCGCGAAGCGACGACGCCTCCGAAGCACCCCTCGCAGACCTTCTGCACGATCTCGCCGCCCAGGCGGCTGCGCTGCTGGAGCTGCAGCGCCTCTCCGGCCAGCTGGCCCGGCTGGCCGGCCGGGACCCCCTGACCGGACTGTCCGCCCGCCGCACCCTCGAGCAGGCCATCGCCGCCGCCGTGACCCGCGCCGAGCGCGGCCTCGGCACGCCGTCGGTCGTCGTGGTCGATCTGGACGACTTCGCAGCCGTCAACGTTGCCCTCGGCGCTGCCGGTGCTGACGAGGTGCTGCGCGCGGTCGCCGAGCGCCTGCTCGGCTGTGCGCGAGCGGTGGACACGGTCGCGCGACTGGGCGGGGACAGCTTCGCCGTCCTGCTCGAGCACACCGGAGGCCCTGGCGCCACCGCGGCGCTGCGCCGGCTGCGGGACAGCCTGCTCGGTGACTGGGCCGAGCCGGAGGCCGCCGGCGCGCACGTGCGCGCCTCGCTCGGGATCACCACGTACCGACCAGGCGACAGCGTCGCGAGCCTGATCGCCCGCGCCGACGCCGAGATGTTCGCCGACCAGGCCACCCACGGCTGATCCGGTCCGGCCCGGACCACTCCCGCCATGTGGCCCGGCGGAACTGACACTGGCACTCGGGTTGACCGAGTGCCAACCCGCGCCGTACATTTTCCGTTGGCACTCTCGACGTGAGTGTGCCAACGCCGGAGACCTTTGCAGGTCGGGCGAGACCGTGCAGTTCGATCCCCGCGACGGCGGACTGCCGGACCACTCGCCGAGGCAACTCGTGAGATCAGTGCGAGAGGGAGTCTGAACGTGACGACGGCCACCAAGGTTGCCATCAAGCCGCTCGAGGACCGCATCGTGGTCCAACCGTCCGACGCTGAGCAGACCACCGCGTCGGGCCTTGTCATCCCGGACACCGCCAAGGAGAAGCCCCAGGAGGGCACCGTGCTCGCAGTCGGCCCCGGCCGGTTCGAGGACGGCGCCCGCGTCCCGCTCGATGTGAGCGTGGGCGACAAGGTGCTCTACAGCAAGTACGGCGGCACCGAGGTCAAGCACAACGGCGAGGAGTACCTCGTCCTCTCGGCCCGCGACGTGCTCGCGGTCATCGAGAACTAGTTCGAGCGACGGTAGTTCGAGCGACATAGACGCACCGCCCCGGGCGGCGGGCCTGGTGTCCGTCTCCCGGGGCGTTGCCGTCTCTGTTGGCCCTGCCCCTCTCGCCCACCCGCACGACACACAGAAGGACCATCACTTATGTCCAAGACCCTTCGGTTCGACGAGGCTGCGCGCCGCTCCCTGGAGAACGGTGTCAACAAGCTGGCTGACGCCGTCAAGGTGACGCTCGGCCCGCGCGGGCGCAACGTCGTCATCGACAAGCAGTGGGGCGCCCCCACAATCACCAATGACGGTGTGACGATCGCCCGCGAGATCGAGCTCGAGGACCCCTACGAGAACCTCGGCGCGCAGCTCGCGAAGGAGGTCGCCACCAAGACCAACGACGTGGCCGGTGACGGCACGACGACCGCGACCGTGCTGGCCCAGGCGATGGTGCACGAGGGGCTGCGCAACGTTGCCTCCGGCGCCAGCCCCGTCGGTCTCAAGCGCGGCGTCGACAAGGCCGTCGAGGCCGTCTGTGCCCAGCTGCTCAAGATGGCCCGCGAGGTCGACGGCAAGGACGACATCGCCAAGGTCGCGACGATCTCCGCCCAGGATGCCGCGGTCGGCGAGCTCATCGCCGAGGCGTTCGACAAGGTGGGCAAGGACGGCGTCATCACCGTCGAGGAAGCGAACACGATGGGCCTCGAGCTTGACTTCACCGAGGGCATGCAGTTCGACAAGGGCTACATCTCGCCGTACATGGTGACCGACCCCGAGCGCATGGAAGCCGTTCTCGAGGACGCGTACATCCTGATCCACCAGGGCAAGATCTCCGCGGTCGCGGACCTCCTGCCGATGCTCGAGCAGGTGGCCAAGTCGGGCAAGCCGCTCGTGATCGTCGCCGAGGACGTCGACGGTGAAGCGCTCTCGACGCTGGTCGTCAACAAGATCCGCGGCCTGTTCACGTCCGTCGCCGTCAAGGCGCCCGGTTTCGGCGACCGTCGGAAGGCGATGCTCGAGGACCTGGCGCTGCTCACCGGCGCCCAGGTGATCGCGCCCGAGGTAGGGCTCAAGCTCGACCAGGTCGGCCTCGAGGTGCTCGGCAACGCCCGCCGCGTCGTGGTCACCAAGGACGACACCACCGTGATCGAGGGTGGCGGCGCCGCGGACGCGCTCGCTGACCGGGTGCGCCAGATCCGCGCCGAGATCGAGGCGTCGGACTCCGACTGGGACCGCGAGAAGCTCCAGGAGCGGCTGGCCAAGCTGGCCGGCGGAGTCTGCGTGATCGGCGTCGGTGCGGCAACCGAGGTCGAGCTCAAGGAGCGCAAGCACCGCATCGAGGACGCGGTCTCAGCGACCCGCGCTGCCATCGAAGAGGGAACGGTGCCAGGTGGCGGCTCTGCCCTGGTCCACGCTGTCTCCGTCCTCGACGGCGATCTCGGGCTGACCGGCGACGAGGCCACTGGCGTGGCAATCGTGCGCCGGGCGGCCGACCAGCCGTTGCGCTGGATCGCCGAGAACGCCGGCCAGGAGGGCTACGTCGTGGTCAACCGGGTGCGCGAGTCGGGCGACGGGGGCTACAACGCCGCCACGGGGGAGTACGGAGACCTGATGAAGGCCGGCATCCTCGACCCGGTCAAGGTCACCCGCTCCGCGCTGGTCAACGCGGCGTCGATCGCCAGCATGGTGCTCACCACCGACACCCTCGTCGTGGAGAAGAAGCAGGAGCCGGAGGCCGGCGCCGGCGGTGACCACGGGCACGGTCACTCGCACTGACCTCCTGCGCAGCACTCGGCTGCGCTGATCAACCTCGTGCCCGGGGCCGGCTTCCGGCTGGTCCCGGGCACTAGCCTTTCCCCGTGCCTGATCCGGTGCCCGAGACCGTCCTCGGGGTTGCGGCCGTCGCCCGCCGGTTCGGGGTGGCCACCGGGACGTTGCGGACCTGGGACCGGCGCTACGGGTTGGGGCCCAGCGACCACCAGCCGGGACACCCGCGCCGCTACACCGCGCGTGACCTGGCGCGTCTCGAGGTGATGCGCCTGCACATGCTCGAAGGGGTCACCCCGGCCGAGGCCGCCCGTGCGGCGTTGGTCGCCGAACCCGACGAGTCCACCGCTGCCGGGGTCATTGCGGCGTTGCGCCCCCTGAACCGACACGACGCCGGCATGAGCGCATCGGCTGCGCGGGACCGACCGGGGGGAGGGCGGGTCGTCCCGCTGCGCGACGCCTCGCCTGCCGCGCGGGGTCTCGCGCGGGCAGCCATGAGCCTGGACTCCGACGCCTGCACGGCCCGCCTGCTCGCCGCCCTGCGCCGGGACGGCGTCGTTGCCACCTGGAACGAGCTGCTGCTCCCTGTGCTCACCGGTGTCGGCGACCGTTGGCGGGCCACCGGCAAGGGGGTCGACGTCGAGCACCTGCTCAGCGAGAGCGCGGAGGTGGCGCTGCGGGCCGGCACCCGGGCCGGCCGGCTCCCGAGCGGCGGCCGTCCCGTGCTCCTCGCAGCTGTGGAGCCGGAGGACCACCGACTGCCACTGGTGGCGTTGGGAGCGGCGCTCGACGAGCGGGAGATCCCCTCGCGGATGCTCGGTGTGCGGTTGCCGGTCCCGGCGCTGGCCGACGCCATCCGTCGCACCGGGCCGGCTGCGGTCTTCCTGTGGTCCCAAGGGGCAGCCGGTCCCGGTCGGGTGCCGGACCCGGGTGCGCTCGGCGCGGCCCGGCCTCGCCCCGTGCTCGTCCTGGGCGGTCCCGGGTACGAGGCCGAGCACAACCGGCCGGGCATCGGCTGGGTGGACACGCTCGAGGACGCGGTGCAGGTGCTCGGCGAACGGGCCGTGGCCGACGGTCGCCGACGAGTCCGGCGGTAGTAGCCTCCAGCCTCCAGCCGGAACGCGGATCGACCGGTCCTTGAGGGGGATGGTGTGGCTGACGAGCTGGGTGATCTGCTGGCAGCGGGAGAGAACGCCGCCTTCCATGGGCGTCCGGACGCCGGCGTCGGTCCCCTGACCCGGGCGGTCGACGTCGCGAGCTCGTCGGACCGGTCCGCCGAGGCAGCCGGTGCCAGCTGGCTGCTCGGTGTCTGTCTCGGCGCGGCCGGCCGCTACGGACGTGCCCTGGAGGTGCTCGAGCCGCGGGTCGTGGACCTGGTGACTGCGGAGAGCAGGGTGTTCGCGGCGCTGGCCGGGGCCACCATCGCCAGCCTGCACCGTCAGCTCGGGCTGCACCAGGACGCCGCCGGCTACGACGAGGCTGCTCTTGCGGTTGCCGAGGACATGGACAGCGCCGAGGGCCGGTTCGACGCCGTACTCGGCCTCTCGGCGGATGCCGTCGGCCTCGGTGACGCTGAGACAGCCGCCGCTCGGCTCGACGAGGCCGCCAGCCTCATCGGCGAGCGAGCGGACTGGTGGCGCCAGCGGGTTCGGCTCGGCTGGGTCCGCGCCGAAGTTGCGTTGCTGACCGGCGAGGCGGCAGCGGCCGTCGAAGCCTCGCTCGCCGCCGTGGACCTCGCCGAGCACAGCGGGGCACCTCGTCACGTGGCCAAGGGGCTGCTTTTCGCCGGGGTCTCGCAGGTCGAGGCCAACCGGCCCGCCGCCGCGACTGCAACGCTGCGCCGAGCGGCTCTGCTCGCCGAGAGCCTCGGGACGCTGCCGCTGCAGTGGCCGGTCCGGGCCGTCCTCGGCACGCTGGTCGCCGGGGTCGACGACGCCGAGAGCGATCGCTGCCTGGACGCGGCCCGGCGCGCGGTCGACACCATCGCCGCCGGGCTGCCGGACGAACTCCAGGCGCAGTGGCTGGCGCGGCCCGACGTGGCGGCACTGCGGGACGGGCTGCAAGCCGGGGAGGGCTAAGGGCTCACGATCGGCCCTCGACCTGCCGAGAACCCATGGAGCGAGCCGGGACGTCCCCGGCATCTGTGGGGAGAGGTGAGCGCCAGCGTGGCCACTGTTCTGGTCTGCGACGACTCGCCGCTTGCCCGGGAGGCGCTGCGTCGTGCCGTGGCGTCCGTCCCTGGGGTGGAGCGGGTCCTGGTCGCGGGGTCGGGCGAGGAATGCCTTGCCCGGTACAGCAGTGAACGGCCCGAGCTGGTGCTCGTAGACGTCAGGATGCCCGGGATCGGAGGAGTCGAGGCGGCACGCCGGATCCTCGGCGCCGTCCCACAAGCGGCTGTGATCATGATGACCATGGCGGAAGACGTCGAGGGCGTGGCACGAGCGGTCAACGCCGGCTCCCGCGGCTACCTCGTCAAGGATGCGTCGCGGGAGGAGCTGGTGGCCATGGTCACCCAGGCTCTGCACGACGTGGCTGCCCGGCAGGTTCCGCGGACCAGGCATGACGCCGACGGGACTCTTCCGGCACTGACCGAGCGAGAGCTGCAGGTGCTGCGCGGCATGGGCCGCGGGCGCAGCAACGGCGAGATCGGCAAGGAGCTGTACCTGTCCGAGGACACCGTGAAGACGCATGCCCGTCGGCTGTTCCGCAAGCTCGGCGCGGCGGACCGGGCGCAGGCCGTGGCCATGGGGTTCCGCTGGGGACTGGTGCGGTGACCCCGTGGCCGTAACGCCCGGGGTGTCCAGCGCGATCTCCCCTCGTACGGCAGTGGTCGGTCGGCCCGTCGAGATGAGCGTGCTGGCTGCCAGGGCGATGGACGGTGACACGGGCGCGCGTGATGCGCTGCTCGGGTTGGTCCGGGCCATGGTCCACCGGTACTGCCGTGCGCGACTGGGGCGGCTGCCCGCCAGCGAGCAGACCGCCGACGACGTGGCTCAGGAGGTCTGTCTCGCCGTGCTGTCCGCCCTGCCGAGATACCAGGACCAAGGCCGCCCGTTCGAGGCCTTCGTCTTCGGCATCGCGGGCCACAAGGTGGCCGACGCCCAACGGGCGGCGGTGCGGCTGGTGGTTCCCTCGGACGAGCTCAGCGACGAGGCCGACCCAGCGCCGGACCCCGAGCAGCTGGCCATCCGCAGCAGCGAGGCGACGATGGTGCGTCAGCTCCTGGACCGGTTGCCGCGTCATCTGCGTGAGCTGCTCGTGATGCGCGTCGCGGTCGGCCTGTCCGCCGAGGAGACGGGACGAGCCCTGGGGATGTCGGCCGGCGCCGTGCGGGTGGCCCAGCACCGTGCGCTCGCCCGCCTGCGCGTGCTCGCCGACGAGGTTGCGTCGTGATCGGCGACCAGGGCGACGGCACTGTCGACGTGCGCGCCGTTGAACGCGACGACCAGCTGCTGGACCTGCTCGGTGCCCGGGCCGAGGTCACGAGCGACGCGACGGACCCGGTGATCGAGCTTCTGCAGGAGCTGACCGCTGAGGTCGACGCCGACCTCGCGGACCTGTTGTCCTGGCCGCTGGCTGGTCTTGAGGCAGATCGCCCCGCTCTCTCGCTCGCGGAGCAGGCGGCATCGGCGCGCCGTCGCCGCACCGCCCGCGGTTCGGTCGTCGCGCTCGTGCTGGGCGCCACCCTGTCGGTCGGTGGGGTCTCGGCTGCCGTCACAGGTGACCCGTTTGCGGCCTACCAGTCGGTTGCCGGAGCCCTTGGTTGGCGGGCCGACCTGCCGCCGAATGCGGCTCAGGTGGCTCGGTGGAACAAGGCGTTCAGCGCGGCTCGGGCCGAGGTTCGCGCCGGCGGAGACGACAGCGCGGCCGCGGCCGGCGCCGTCGAGCTGCTCGAGCACCAGCTGGCCGGCATGGACGTGAAACCCGGCCAGCGGACCGTGATGGAGCGCAAGCTGACCGCGCTGCAGGCTCAGCTCCCGGGACCAGTGACCACGACGTCCGGCAGCCCGTCCGGGGAGGAAGCGCCCGGACTGTCGACCTCGGGCGGGAAGAGCTCGGAGAAGCCACTCGAGAAGCCCGGTGCCGGACGGGTCGACGGCAGTGCGGGGGTGGGACGGAAGTCGCAAGGCCGGCCGGATCGAACGACCGGGGGAGCTGCAGGCAAGGCAGACACAAGCAAGAAGGGCGACCCCGGCAAGAAGGGCGACCCCGGCAAGAAGGCAGACACCGGCAAGAAGGCAGACACCGGCAGGAAGGCCGACAACGCCACGAGTGGCAACGGCGCCAGCGACACCGACCCGCCGCCGGACGATGTCTCGGCCACGGGGGTGAACCAGCCTCCGCCGGTCAAGAAGCAGAAGCGCCCGATCGGCTCCCCGCGCTCCGGCGGGCGGAGCACGCAGCCCGTCGAGCCGCCCACGGGAGACACTCCGGATGCCGCGGTTGACTCCCCACCTGAGACGGGCGGCGTGTCGAAGCCCAAGAAGCAGGCGTCCTAGCCGACGGCCCCGCCGCGCGGCACGGGCCGGGCCGGGTCCGACCGCCGGTAGGATGGGCGTCGACCCAGAACGCCCGCGGAAGGTACCGGACGCGATGACGCCGCTCGATCCACCAGAGGTCTTTGCGCCTCTCGGGCTCACCTTCGACGATGTCCTGCTGCTCCCCGGCGAGACCGACGTCGTGCCGGCCGAGGTCGACACCAGCTCACGGCTGACGAGGGAGATCTCGCTGCGCGTCCCGCTGGTCTCGGCTGCGATGGACACGGTCACCGAGGCCCGGATGGCGATCGCGATGGCTCGCCAGGGCGGTCTCGGTGTGCTGCACCGCAACCTCTCGATCGAGGACCAGGCCTACCAGGTCGACCTGGTGAAGCGGACGCAGACCGGGATGATCTCGAACCCGATCACGATCCACCCGAAGGCCACCCTCGAGGAGCTCGACGAGCGCTGCGGGCAGTACCGCGTCTCCGGCTTGCCCGTCGTCGACCAGGACCAGGTGCTCCTCGGCATCGTCACCAACCGCGACCTGCGCTTCACCCCGGTCGCGGAGTGGAGCACGACGCTGGTCAGCGACGTCATGACCCCGATGCCGCTCATCATCGGTCACGACGGCATCGAGCGCGACGAGGCCACGTTGCTCCTGCGCCAGCACAAGCGCGAGCGGCTGCCGATCATCGACGCCGAGGGTCGGCTGACCGGGCTCATCACGGTGAAGGACTTCGTGAAGTCCGAGCAGTACCCCGATGCGATGAAGGACGGCGACGGGCGCCTCATGGTGGCCGCGGCGATCGGCTACTTCGGCGATGCGTGGGAGCGGGCGACGACGCTGGTGGATGCCGGCGTCGACGTGCTGGTCGCTGACACCGCGCACGGGCACGTACGGCTGTTGCTCGACATGGTGCGGAGGCTCAAGTCCGAGGCGGCCACCCGGCACGTCCAGGTGATCGGCGGCAACGTTGCCACGCGAGCGGGCGCCCAGGCGTTCGTCGACGCCGGCGCCGACGCGGTGAAGGTCGGGGTGGGGCCGGGCTCGATCTGCACGACGCGCCTCGTCACTGGCGTCGGAGTGCCGCAGATCACCGCGGTCCACGAGGCGTCGCTGGCGTGCAGACCCGCGGGTGTCCCCGTCATCGCCGACGGCGGCCTGCAGTTCTCCGGCGACATCGCCAAGGCCATCGTTGCCGGCGCCGAGTCGGTCATGGTCGGGTCGATGCTCGCCGGCTGCGACGAGAGCCCGGGCGAGGTCATCTTCGTCAACGGCAAGCAGTACAAGTCCTACCGGGGCATGGGGTCTCTCGGCGCGATGTCCTCCCGCGGCAAGAAGTCCTACTCCAAGGATCGCTACTTCCAGGCCGAGATCGACAGCGACGACAAGATCGTGCCCGAGGGAGTCGAGGGGCGCGTCGCCTACCGCGGCCCGCTGTCTGCCGTCGTACATCTGCTGGTTGGCGGCCTGCGTCAGTCGATGTTCTACGTCGGTGCCCGCACCGTGCCCGACCTGCAGGACCGCGGACGCTTCGTCCGGATCACTGCGGCCAGTCTCAAGGAGAGTCACCCGCACGACATCCAGATGACCGTCGAGGCACCCAACTACCACTCCCTCTGACCCCACCCACCCCAGTTGTGGACTCCGGCGCACCGGACACGCCGACGTGGCGGTGTGTCGGCGTCCACGAGATCGTGAGAGGACCGAGCACCGACCGATGGCGGCGATGGTGATGGCGATGGTGATGGTGAAGTGACCGAGATTGAGATCGGCCGGGGCAAGCGCGGCCGGGCGGCGTACGGCTTCGACGACATCGCCATCGTGCCCAGCCGGCGCACGCGCGACCCCGAGGAGGTCTCGGTCGCCTGGCAGATCGACGCCTACCGGTTCGAGATCCCGGTGCTCGCCGCTCCGATGGACTCGGTCGTCTCGCCGCAGACCGCGATCGAGATTGGTCGACTGGGTGGCGTCGGGGTGCTCAACCTCGAGGGCCTGTGGACCAGGTACGACGACCCGGAGCCGTTGCTCGAGGAGATCGCCGGGCTCGAGGAGGGAGATACCACCAGGCGGATGCAGGAGATCTACGAGGCGCCGATCCAGCCGGAGCTGGTCGCCGCGCGGATCGCCGAGGTGCGAGCGGCCGGCGTGACGGTCGCGGCAGCGCTGCCCCCGCAACACACCGCTCAGCTGTGGAAGACCGTGGTCGACGCCGGGGTGGACCTGTTCGTCATCCGGGGGACGACCGTCAGCGCCGAGCACGTCTCCGGCCAGGCCGAACCGCTCAACCTCAAACAGTTCATCTACGAGCTGGACGTTCCGGTCATCGTCGGCGGTTGCGCGACCTACCAGGCAGCCCTGCACCTGATGCGTACGGGCGCGGCGGGGGTGCTCGTGGGGTTCGGCGGCGGCGCCTCCCACACGACGCGCACCGTGCTCGGTGTCGCCGTCCCGATGGCGTCAGCGGTGGCCGACGTGCACGCGGCACGGCGCGACTACCTCGACGAGTCAGGCGGCCGCTACGTCCACGTCATCGCCGACGGCGGCGTGGGGCTCTCCGGTGACGTGTCCAAGGCCATCGCCTGCGGTGCCGACGCCGTGATGGTCGGCTCGCCGCTCGCCCGTGCCACCGAGGCGCCGGGCCGCGGCTTCCACTGGGGCAGCGAGGCCCACCACGGCGAGCTGCCCCGGGGCGAGCGGGTCAAGGTCGGCACGGTGGGGCCGCTGCGGGAGGTCCTGTTCGGGCCGTCGCGGGTCAGTGACGGGTCGATGAACTTCGTTGGTGCGCTGCGGCGGGCCATGGCGACGACCGGCTACTCCGACCTCAAGGAGTTCCAGCGCGTCGAGGTCACCGTCGCCCGCTGACTGGTTCGCGGGTCGCCCAGGGCCGTCGGCAGGGCGACTCCGTGCCGGGAATCGCGTGATCGGAGCGCGCCGGCGCCACGTCACGGCGCCGGTCTGCTCCGATCATGAAGAATCCGGCAGCTGCCTGACTCAGCAGGAGGCGAGGATCGCGGCCGCGGCGGCGAGCAGCTCGGCGCGAACCGGGTCCTGCTCTCCCTCCGCGACCACGACCTGCTGGCCGCCCGAACGCACCCGGTAGGTGAATCCGTCAGCGATCGCCTCGCGGCTCCCGGATGCTGGCACGGTGCCGAGATCGAGCGCCTGCAGCTGCTGGACCGCCTGGGCATCGGGCCGGCACATGCGGATCGCCTCGGACCTGTCGATGAGGCGTGTCTGGCCGTCGGCGGCGACGCGCACGGTGTCGCGTACGCCGGCGATGCCGCCACTGCGCACGATCAGCATCGTTCCCGCCCCCGGTGCGGAGGCCGACGCCGGCACAGACGCGGTCGCCGGTCCCGCCGAGACGGCATCCTCGCTCGACGAACCGCAGGCCGCGACCGCCGCGGCCATCGCGAGGGCGCAGAGCGCCAGGGCCGCGGTCCGGGAGCACCTCGGGGCGGTGCGGACCGCGCCACCGGCAGGCCCATCCAGCGTCGACATGACCCGACCCTAGGCTGTTCGGGTGTCCGTATCCCAGGTCCCCTCGAGCCACCAGGCGCCGTCGGTTCCCCAGGTCGCGTCGGGTCCGCACGTGCCGTCGAGCAGCCTAGGACCGGCCGCCCGGCAGGCGGTGCTCGACACCGTGCCCCAGCAGGAGCTCGACGTCGTGGTGGTGGGCGGTGGTGTGGTCGGCGCCGGGGCTGCCCTCGACGCTGCGACCCGCGGGCTCTCGGTCGCGCTGTTCGAGGCGCGTGACTGGGCCAGCGGGACCTCCAGCCGGTCGAGCAAGCTGATCCATGGCGGGTTGCGCTACCTGGAGATGCTCGACTTCGGGCTGGTGCGCGAGGCGTTGCACGAGCGCGGGTTGCTCGTCCAGCGGCTGGCTCCGCACCTGGTGCGGCCGGTGCCGTTCCTCTACCCGCTCAAGCATCGCGTGTGGGAGCGGTTCTACGCGGGTGCGGGGGTCGCGCTCTACGACGCGATGGCGATCTCGTCGGGGACGGCCACCGGTCTGCCGCGCCATCGGCACCTCACCCGGCGCGGTGCGCGCCGCGAGTGCCCGTCGCTGCGCAAGGACGCGCTTGTCGGGGCGCTGCAGTACTACGACGCCCAGGTGGACGACGCGCGGCACACCATGACCGTCGTTCGGACAGCCGCGGCTTACGGCGCGCTGTGCTCGTCCCGGGCCCGGGTGACCGGCTTCCTACGTGAAGGGGAGCGAGTGACCGGGGTGCGGGTGCGTGACCTCGAGTCCGGTCGCGACCTCGAGGTCAGGGCCCGTCAGGTCGTCAACGCCACCGGGGTCTGGACCGACGACACGCAGGCAATGGTGGGGGAGCGTGGTCAGTTCCACGTCACCGCCTCCAAGGGTGTGCACCTCGTCGTGCCCAGGGACCGGATCCAGTCCTCGACCGGGCTGATCCTGCGTACCGAGAAGAGCGTGCTCTTCGTCATCCCGTGGGGCCGGCACTGGATCATCGGCACGACCGACACCGGCTGGTCTCTCGACAAGGCGCACCCGGCGGCGTCCAGCACCGACATCGACTACCTGCTCTCCCACGTCAACGAGGTTCTGGTCACGCCGCTGACCCGCGAGGACGTCGAGGGCGTGTACGCCGGGCTTCGACCCTTGCTGTCCGGCGAGTCGGAGCTGACCTCGAAGCTCTCCCGCGAGCACACCGTGGCGCACCCGGCACCCGGTCTGGTGGTCGTCGCCGGCGGCAAGTACACGACGTACCGCGTCATGGCCAAGGACGCGATCGACGCCGTCAGCCACGGCCTGGACGGGAAGGTCCCGCCGTGCTGCACCGACCGGGTGCCGCTGTCCGGGGCCGAGGGGTATGCCGCGATGTGGAACGCCCGGGCCCGGTTCGCCGCGCAGCACGGACTGCACGTGGCGCGCGTCGAGCACCTGCTGCAGCGTTACGGGTCGCTGGTGCACGAGGTGCTCGCTGTCGTCGACGAGGACCCTGAGCTCGGCAAGGCGCTGACCGGCGCCGAGGACTACCTGCGCGCGGAGGTCGTCTACGCAGCGTCGCACGAGGGGGCCCGCCACCTCGACGACGTGCTCACCCGGCGGACCCGCATCTCGATCGAGACCTTCGACCGGGGGCTGGCTGCCGCGCCGGTCGCCGCGGAGCTGATGGCGTCAGTGCTCGGCTGGAGTGATGACCAGGTGGCCAAGGAGGTCGAGCACTACACGGCCCGCGTCGAGGCCGAGCGGCTGTCGCAGCAGCAGCCCGATGACCAGACGGCCGACTCGGCGCGGCTGGGCGCTCCGGAGATCGTGCCACTGACCTGAGGCGCCGGGCGTGACGGCTGCAATGGCTCGGTTGGCGGGGCTACGACACGGTTAACGTGTCGCAGCTCCGCCAACCCGGCGTGTCGCGCGCAGTGCTGCCGCCTCCGTCGCGCACTGGACCTGCAGGTGGGCGATGTCGGCAGCGTCGAAGCCGGCGGCGTCGGAGAGCCCGTCGACCAGCCGCGCGGCGGCGACACCGAGGACAGCTGCCCGGTCCCGCGGCCCGGGCAGACCGGTGGCAACCCGAGCGGGGTCGGGCTGGGTCTCGAGCAGCCGCAGCTCGCCGTCGACCCGATGGGCAGCCGTCTCCAGCCGGGCCAGCAGGGACGGCACGTCGCCGACCGGGACGTCGATCGCGCGGGACACGGCCAGCGCCTTCCGAGCGCCGGTCACCGACCGCTCGAGGTCCCTGCGCAGCCGGGCGATGTCGCCCGTCGTCCCGCCTGTGTAGGCACGGGCGGCGAGCCGGCCACGTTCGCGGGCCGCGAGCAGCCGGCGGCCCACCGCGCGGGTGGTGGTCAGCACCAGGGCGACCACGGCGCAGGACGCGAAGGCAAGGGTGGCGACGAACGCGAGCAACAGCTCCATGGGCCGAGCCTACGGCGCCGCCGCCGCGCTGACATCTGCGCCGGCCGAGGTGGCCGGCGAAGGTGGCGGCCGGGTTGACCCCGGCCCGGTCAGCACCTGGCTACCGGCCGGTAACTCGGACCATGCCGCTGCACACCGCCGCAGTTCCCCGGCTTGGATCGGTGTGCTGGCCACGTCCGGGCAGTCGGTGACGACCCGGGTTCCGTCCACGGGCGAGCCCCTGGCCGAGCTGCCGCTTTCCACGCCCGAGGACGTCGAGGCGGCGTACGCCGTGGCCCGTGCCAACGACTCGACGTACGGACTCAACGCGAGCATCTGGACGCGTGACGTCGCGCGCGGCCGCCGGCTGGCCGCCCGGGTCGAGACGGGCACCGTGAGCATCAACGAGTCCTACATTGCGACGTGGGGTGCCACCGGCGGCCCCGATGGGTGGCCGCAAGGACAGCGGGCTCGGCCGGCGGCACGGCCGCGAGGGACTGCTGAAGTACACGGAGGCGCAGACTGTGGCCGTGCAGCGGCTCGTCGGCTTCGCGCCCCCGGCCGCCGTGCCTTTCGACCGGTGGGCGGCGGGCTTCACCGGTGCTTTGCGGGTCATGAAGGCACTCGGGCGGCGATGAGCCCTACCGGCGGGTGACGCCTGTCACCGCGTACGCACCGGCCACCGGGGTAGAGGCGCAACCATGACCCTCACCCTGCTGCCCGGCTGGACCACCGCGGACATCCCGGACCTCACCGGGAGGCGAGCGGTCGTCACCGGCGGGAACTCCGGTCTCGGCCTGCAGACGGCGCTGGAGCTCGCCCGGGCGGGCGCCAGTGTCGTGCTCACCTCGCGGGACGCGGCCAAGGGCGCCGAGGCGGTAGGCGAGGTCCTCGCGCAGGTGCCCGGTGCCACTGTCGAGGCGGCCCCGCTGGACCTGGCCGACCTCGCGTCGGTGCGCGCGTTCGCCGACGCCGAGGGTGCCGCTCCGCTGGACGTGCTGGTGAACAACGCCGGGGTGATGGCGGTGCCTCCGCGCCGGACCGCCGACGATTTCGAGCTACAGCTGGGCACCAACCACCTGGGGCCGTTCGCGCTGACCGGGCTGCTGCTGCCCGCGCTGCTCCGCGCGCAGGCGCCGCGGGTCGTGACCGTCAGCAGCATGGCGCACTGGTTCGGCTCGATGAACTTCGCCGACCTGATGTTCGACCGGAAGTACGAGCCCTGGGCGGCCTACAGCCGGTCCAAGCTGGCCAACCTGCTGTTCATGCGCGAGCTCGACCGCCGAGCCAAGGCCGCCGGGCTCCCGCTGGTGAGCGCGGCAGCGCACCCTGGCTATGCGCGCACCAACCTGCAGTCCACGGGTGCCCGAATGGCCGGGCGCAAGGGGACCGAACAGGTCATCGGCGTGGCCACGGCGCTGCTCGGCCAGAGCGCCGCGACCGGCGCGCTGCCGCAGCTACGTGCGGCCACCGACCCCGAGGTCAATGGCGGCGACTACTTCGGCCCGCGGGGGGTCGCGCAGCAGCGCGGGCTGCCCAAGCCGGTGAAGATCAGCGCCAACGGGCGCGACGACACCGCGGCCCGGCTGCTGTGGGAGGCATCCGAGCAGCTCACCGGAGTGCAGTACGAGGCGCTCGCCCGACCGGCCGACCCCACCGGCTGACCGGTCGGCTCAGTTGTCCACGTAGACGTCGAAGCCGCCGGTCTCCTCGAACCCGAGGCTCGCGTAGAGGCGGGCCGCTTCCTCGGTGTCGGGGTTGAGCCAGCCCAGGTCGGCGCCGGATGCCAGACCCCAGCGCAGGAGGTAGGTCGTCAGCGCCGCTCCGATGCCCTGCCGGCGAGCGGCCGGGCGCACACCGACGCCGAACACGCCGATGCTCGTCCCGCCGGCACCGCCCGCGTCGTCGGTGAGCACCCCGCAGGCCACACCCACCGGCTCGCCGGCCAGGTGGGCCAGCACCGGGAGGAACCCGTCGGCCCCGACCATGGGCGCCGTCCACGCCCGCAACGCGTGCGGGTTGTCGTCGTCGAAGGCTTCGGCGTCGATGGACACGAACGGGTCCAGGTCGTCGGCGCGCAGTGTCCTCACCTCGACCTGGGGCGGGGGAGCGGTGAGCCGGAGGTCCGCCGCCAGGACGCCCATGTTCCGCTTGGCGACCACCTTTCGTCCGTACGGCCAGCGCAGCCCCACCGGCACCCGCACTCCCCAGGGCACGTCGCGGGCGGCGTACCAGGCGCGGACCGACTCGATGTCGACCACAGCCGGGTCGACGACGTCGCCGCTGTTCCACTGCGGATGAGCCAGACCGGAGGCCATCAGCCGGATGCCGGACAGCTCGGCCGCGCCGCCACCGAGACCCTCGCGCAGCCGACCCTGGGCCTGCCAGGTGTCCCCGTTGGCCGCGTGCACCCGCCCGGTCAACCGGTGGTCGACGGGCCCGGCGGTGGTCGGCACGCGGGACAGAGTAAGCGCGGGGCCGGCTCCCCTGCTCCGATCACCGGCCCCGCAATGACGCTTCGATCCCGGCGCGGGTCCGGATGGGTCCGGGAGCGGAGAAACTTCAGCGGCCTAACGGGTGCCCGCCGGGGCATCGGCGCGCCAGGCCTCCCAGAGGGCTGCGTAGGCTCCGCCGGCAAGCAGCAGCTCGTCGTGGGAGCCGAGCTCGCTGATCCGGCCGTCCTCGACGACAGCCACCCGGTCCGCGTCGTGCGCGGTGTGCAGCCGGTGGGCGATCGCGATGACCGTACGGCCGTGCAGCACGGCCGCGAGTGACCGCTCGAGGTGGCGGGCCGAGCGCGGGTCGAGCAGGCTGGTCGCCTCGTCCAGGACGAGCGTGTGCGGGTCGGCCAGCACGAGCCGCGCCAGCGCCAGCTGCTGGGCCTGCGCCGGGGTCACGGGATGGCCGCCGGAGCCGAGCTCGGTGGAAAGGCCCGCCGGCAGCGCCAGCACCCAGCTCGTCGCGTCGACCGCGTCCAGGGCCTCGCGCAGGTCGTTCTCGGTGGCCTCGGGCCGGGCCAGCAGCAGGTTCTGGGCGACCGTGCCGACGAACACGTGATGCTCCTGGGTGACGAGCACGACCTGGCGGCGCAGCATCTCCAGCGGTAGGTCCACCAGCGGCACGCCGCCGACCGTGACCTGCCCGGTCCGCGGCGGGTGCACGCCGGCCAGCAGCCGGCCCAGCGTGGACTTGCCGGCGCCTGACGGCCCGACCACGGCCACCCGCTCGCCCGGGCTCACGTCGAGGTCGATCCCGTGCAGGACGTCGTAGCCCTCGCGGTAGGCGAAGCGCACATCGCCGACGACGATCCGCTCGTCGTCGGGCCGTGCCTCGCCCTCCGTGCGGTCGCCGGGCACCAGCTCGACCCCGAGGACCCGGGCCAGCGAGGTTGCTCCCACCTGGACCTCGTCCAGCCAGGAGATCAGTCGGTCGACCGGGTCGACGATCTGGACGGCGTAGAGGGTCACCGCCGTGACCTGCGCCAGCGATGCGTGACCGTTGACGACCAGCCAGGAACCCCACACCAGGCTCAGCGTGACCGGGAGGGCGTAGGCCAGCTCCATCGTCGGGAACCACAGGGTCCGCAGCCGCAGGGTGTAGCGCTCCGCGGCGTACGCCTCGGAGAGGTCGTCCTCCATCCGCCGGGTGCGCCGGCGGGACAGGCCGAGCGCCTCGACGGTGCGCGCGCCCTCGACGGTCTCGGCCAGGGAGCCGGTGTACGCGGCGTACGCCCGACGCTCGCGCAGGTAGCCGGTGGGCGCCCGGCGCAGGTACCACCGGGTGCCCGCCCACACCAGCGGGGCGCCCGCGAACAGCGGCAGTGCCACCAGCGGCGCCGTCACGAACGCGGCGATCACGGTGAGCACGACGGTCACCGTGGCCACCAGGACCTCGGGCACGGCGAAGCGCACGGTCCGGGCCAGCGCTTCGATGTCACCGGTGCTGCGGGTGACCAGGTCGCCGGTGCCGGCCCGCTCCACCGTTGAGAGCGGGAGAGACAGCACCCGGGCCAGGTAGTTCTCCCGCAGCCGGGCGAAGACGGTCTCGGCGAGCACGAAGCCGGCCCGCCGCGCGAACCAGGTCAGCACGCCCTGGGCGACCAGTGCCACCGCGAGCACGAGCGCCAGCAGGTCGATGTGCTCGCGGGTCGTGCCGTCGCGTACCGACTGCACCAACGTCCCGAGCAGCCGGGGACCGACCAGCCCGGCAGCCGCAGCCAGCGCGTTGAGGGCGATGATCCCCAGCAGGGGACGCCGGTGCTCGCCGAACAGCTTCCGGGTCTGGACGCGGACCTGCGCCCCCGTGGCGATCGGCAGGATCCGGCTCACGGTGTCTCCCCCCTGGTGACGGTGTCGCGGTAGCCGGCGCTGCTGGCCAGCAGGTCCCGGTGCCGCCCGCGCGCGACGACCCGGCCCGCTTCGATGTACGCGACGTCGTCGCAGCGGTCGAGCAGCAGCGGGCTGGCCGAGGTGAGCACGGTGGTCCGGCCGTCCTGCCGGGAGGCGTGCAGCCGCTCGGCCACCAGGGCCTCCGTGTGCGCGTCGACGGCGCTGGTCGGCTCGACCAGGATGAGGATCTCCGGGTCAGCCACCAGCGCGCGAGCGAGGGCGAGTCGCTGCCGCTGACCGCCGGAGAACCCGCGGCCCGCCTCGTCGACCTCGGCGTCGAGCCCCTCGGGCAGCGCGTCGAGGACGTCATGGGCCGCTGCGACGTCCAGGGCCGCCATCAGTGCGGCGTCGTCCGGGTCCTGGGCCCACGGGTCGAGCTCGTCGCGGAGCAGTCCGGTGAACAGCCGCGGCTCCGCCTCGGAGACCAGCACCCGGCGGCGCAGGGTGGCCAGGGGGAGGTCGCGCAGCCGGGTGCCGCCCAGCGTCGGCCCGCCCCCGTGGTCGTCGTCGGCGAGGCGACCGAGCCGCAGGGCGATGGCCGCAGTCTCGTCCGGGTCGCCGCTGACCAGGGCGAGCAGCGACCCGGGCTCGACGACCAGTCCGGAGCGCGGGTCCGAGAGGGTGGCACCGGCGCCCGGCTCGGCGGCGGCCTGGTCGGGCTCAGCCAGCTCGGGGCTGGTCTCGAGCACGGCGATGATCCGGCCGGCGCCGACCAGCGCCCGGGTCATCTTGTCGGCGGCCTCCACGGCCGTGCGGATCGGGATGACGAGGAAGAAGGCGTAGCCGTAGAAGGCCACCAGGTCGCCGACGTCGACCTGCCCGGAGAGCGCGAGGCGCGCGCCCAGCCAGGTGACCAGCACGAGGAAGACGCCGGGCAGCATCACCTGCGCGGCGTCGAGGGTGGCCTGCGGCAGCGCGACCTTGTAACCGACGTCGCGCAGCTCGGTGGAGCGCTCGCGGTAGCGGGCCAGGAACGCGGGCTCCCCGCCGATGCCGCGCAGCACCCGCAGCCCGGCCACGGTGTCGGCGCCCAGCGCCGTCAGCTTGCCGGCGACCTCGCGCTGGGCCTGCTCCCGGCGCTGCAACGG
Organism: Actinomycetes bacterium; assembly: GCA_038246575.1. Taxonomy (GTDB): domain Bacteria; phylum Actinomycetota; class Actinomycetes; order JACCUZ01; family JACCUZ01; genus JACCUZ01. Next base: position 25,844 of record JBBRVU010000023.1, read on the forward strand.
GCGCAGCAGCGGCCCGAGCAGCAGCACCATCGCGGGCACCCCGAGCAGGACGACCAGCCCGATGGTGACCGAGGTGCTCAGCAGGATGACCGCCACGACGACGTACGAGACGATGGCGCCGGCCAGCCGGGCCGTCACGTCGAACGCGCCACCCAGGCGCAGGGCGTCATTGGTCGCCGCGGCGACGATCTCGCCGGTGGGCAGCTTCGCCCGGATCGCGACGCCGACCTCGGCGCTGTGCCGGCCGAGCAGCTGCATGGCGCGGAAGGACGCCTGCAGCCAGTTGCTCACCGCGGTCCGGTGGCGCAGGACGCCGAAGACGGCCTGGATGACGGCCAGCCCCAGCACCACCAGCGACCATTCGGCCGCGGCCGTGAGGTCGCGCCCGGCGACACCGGCCTGCAGCCCCCGGCCGATCGCGGCGGGGACCAGGGCCTGCGCGACCATCCAGACGACGCCGAACAGCACGCCGATGGCCAGGGTCCGGCCCTGTCGGCGTCCGGTCCAGAGCAGGAAGCGCGTAGGGGAGCGCAGGTCGGGTCGACCCGGATCGTCAAAGGGGAGGCTGCGCACGTTGGTCGACGGTACGGCCTCGGGGTGTCGTGAATAAACCGGGTTTCCGTCACCGCCCTAGACTCGCGGCCGTGACCGACGTGCAGACCGACCACCGGCCACCCCTCGACACCGTGCTGGTGGTGGACTTCGGGGCGCAGTACGCCCAGCTGATCGCGCGTCGGGTCCGCGAGGCCCGGGTCTACAGCGAGGTGGTCCCGCACACGATGCCCGTGGCCGAGATGCTGGCGCGCCGGCCGGCGGCGATCATCCTGTCCGGCGGCCCGGCGTCGGTCTACGCCGACGGTGCGCCAGCGGTCGACCCGGCGATGTTCACCTCCGGCGTCCCGGCGTTCGGCATCTGCTACGGCTTCCAGGCGATGGCCCAGGCGCTGGGTGGCACCGTGGCGCGGACCGGCCTTGCCGAGTTCGGCGCAACCGAGCTGACCGTGCTGCGCCAGGGCAGCGACCTCTTCGGCGACCTGCCCGAGCTGCAGCAGGTCTGGATGAGCCACGGCGATGCGGTCTCGGCCGCCCCGGACGGCTTCCAGGTGACCGCGACCACTGACGGCGCGCCGGTCGCGGCCTTCGAGGACACCGCCGGTCGCCGCCTCGCCGGCGTCCAGTTCCACCCCGAGGTGGTGCACACCGAGCATGGGCAGAGCGTGCTCGAGCACTTCCTCTTCGACGTCGCCGGACTGCGCCCGACCTGGACGATGACCAACGTCATCGACGAGCAGGTCGCCGCGATCCGCGCGCAGGTGGGGGACAAGCGGGTGGTCTGCGGCCTGTCCGGCGGGGTGGACTCGGCCGTCGCCGCCGCCCTCGTCCACCGGGCCGTCGGTGACCAGCTCACCTGCGTCTTCGTCGACCATGGCCTGCTGCGCAAGGGCGAGGCCGAGCAGGTCGAGCGCGACTTCGTTGCTGCCACCGGCGTACGGCTGAAGGTGGCCGACGCAGCCAAGCGGTTCCTGGACGCGTTGGCGGGAGTGACCGACCCGGAGGCCAAGCGCAAGGCGATCGGACGCGAGTTCATCCGGGTGTTCGAGGAAGCCGCGCGCGAGGTCGTCGCCGACGCGGGTGCGCACGGCGAGTCGGTGGAGTTCCTCGTGCAGGGCACGCTCTATCCCGACGTCGTCGAGTCCGGCGGCGGCACCGGCGCCGCGAACATCAAGAGCCACCACAACGTCGGCGGCCTGCCCGACGACCTGCAGTTCGCGCTCGTCGAGCCGCTGCGCGCGCTGTTCAAGGACGAGGTGCGCAAGGTGGGGCTGGAGCTCGGGTTGCCGGAGGCGATCGTCTGGCGCCAGCCGTTCCCCGGGCCGGGACTCGGCATCCGGATCATCGGGGAAGTCACCCAGGACCGGCTCGACGTCCTGCGCGAAGCCGACGCGATCGCCCGCGAGGAGCTCAGCCGGGCCGGGCTGGACCGCGACATCTGGCAGTGCCCGGTCGTGCTGCTCGCGGATGTGCGATCGGTCGGCGTGCAGGGCGACGGTCGCACCTACGGGCACCCCGTCGTGCTGCGGCCCGTCTCGTCGGAGGATGCGATGACGGCCGACTGGACGCGGGTTCCCTACGACGTGCTCGCGCGCATCTCGACCCGGATCACCAACGAGGTACGCGAGGTGAACCGGGTCGCCCTCGACGTCACGTCCAAGCCCCCCGGCACCATCGAGTGGGAGTGACCGGGGTATCGACGAGGCGCCCTCAGCGTGACGGCGACATCGTCCGGCTGCAGCCCGACGTCCTCGGTGACCTACACCGTGATTCGATCTCCCTTCGAGGGGTTCCTGTCGCCGGTGGACGAGGGTTGCCCTCGCGTCGTCGTGTGACGCCATCCTGTCCTACGAAGTCGATGAGCACGGGGACCTACATCCTGCGGGTGCACTTCGCCTCCGGCTGCACGGCCGACCACACGCACAAGATCACGTTGCGCTGAGCAGGAGCCTCCGAGCCAACGCCCTACGATGCCGCCGTGGACGGAGCGAGGAAGCTGCAGCGAGTCGCGGCGTACGCCGTCGTCACGGACTCAACGGGCCGGGTGCTTCTGGTCCGGCTCACCGAGCGGACGGGGCGGCCGGGCTGGTGGACGCTGCCCGGGGGCGGGATCGATCACGGCGAGCACCCAGCCGACGCGATGATCCGCGAGGTGCACGAGGAGACCGGGCTGTCGGTGAGCCGGCATGAGCTCGCCGGCGTCGACTCGCTCCACCGTGCACCCGGTTGGCGCGGCCAGCCGGACGACTTCCACGCGATCCGGATCATCTACCTCGCCGCGGTCGAGGACGACCACGCACCGTTGGTGCACGAGGCCGACGGCAGCACCGACGTCGCCCGCTGGGCCACTCGCGACGATCTGGCCGGGATGAACCTCGTGGATCTGGCCCACGCCGGGCTCGCGCTGCTCGGCTGACGGCTGGGGCGCCGCACCCGCGCCTTCCCCAGCCCTTCTGCCCTGATCGCGCTGTGTGATGAGGACATCTGATGCCCTGATCGCGCTGGGTGCTAAGGACATCTGATGCCCTGATCGCGTTGTGCAGTGAGGACATCTGATGCCCTGATCGCGCTGGGTGCTCAGGACAGAAGCGGCTGGAGGGGGTCCCGCCGGACCTGCCGTTAGCCTTCCCGCGTGGACAACGCAACGGACCTGGATCTGGAGTCGGCCGGCGTCGCGGACGTCGGCGCCGCCCTGACCGACGGCCTGACCAGCAGCGTCGAGCTGGTGCACGGCTACCTGGCGCGCATCCGGGACTACGACCGGCAAGGCCCCGCGATCCACGCCATCCGGATGCTGGCGCCCGACGCCGAGGAGCAGGCGGCGGCGCTCGACCGGGAGCGGGCGACGGGCAACGTTCGCGGCCCGCTCCACGGCGTGCCCGTCCTGGTGAAGGACAACATCGACGTCGCTGGCTGGCCGACGACGGCGGGTGCGCTCGCCCTGCAGCACTCGACGCCCGACCGGGACGCGGGCCTGGTCGGGGCCCTGCGCGCGGCCGGTGCGGTCATCCTGGGCAAGACCAACCTCACCGAGCTCGCGAACTTCATGACCGAGGGGATGCCCAGTGGCTACTCGTCGCTGGGGGGGCAGGTGCTCAACCCGTACGACGTGAGCATCTCGCCGTGCGGTTCCAGCAGCGGGTCGGGGGCTGCCGCCGCGATGGCGTTCGCGACGGTGACCGTCGGCACCGAGACAGACGGCTCGATCACCTGCCCGGCCGGCGCGCAGAGCCTCGTCGGGCTCAAGCCCACTGTTGGCCTCGTCAGCGGCGACGGCATCGTCCCCGTCGCCACGAGTCAGGACTGCGCCGGCCCGATGACGCGCACGGTCGCCGACGCTGCCGCTTTGCTGGGTGCGCTGACCGGGCAGGACGTCGAGCTGCGTCCCGACGCACTGGCCGGCGCTCGACTGGCGGCGCCGCCCTGCCCCGACGACCTGCACCCGGACGAGCGGGAGCTTTTCCTCGCCGCACTGGAGACGATGCGCGGCCAGGGCGCGCAGGTCGTGGACGTTCCTGCACTCGCCGAGACGAACGAGCTGCCCCTGCTGGTTCACGAGTTCGCCCGCGACATGGACGCCTACCTTGCGCGGCTGCCGGTCGGTGCACCCATGCGCACGCTGGCAGACATCGCGCGCTGGAACGACGAGCACGCGACCCAGGCCCTCAAGTTCGGCCAGACCCTCGTGCGTGCCGCTCTCGAGGTCGACCACGATGCGCAGCACGCGGCGTACGTCGCCGGCCGGGCGCGTGACGTCGCCGTCGCTGCGGAGCACGGCATCGACGCCGCCGTCGCCGCCCACCGAGTGGCTGCGATCGTCACGCCGTCGTGGCGCTCGGCGGGGGTGAGCGCCCGAGCGGGGTATCCCAGCCTGGCCGTACCGGCCGGCTACCGCAGCAGCGACCGCCGACCATTCGGCATCACGCTTCTCGGCCCGTCGCGCTCGGAGGCAACGCTGCTCTCGCTGGGCCTGCACTTCGAACGCGCGGCTGCCGCGCGACGACCTGTCTCGCAGGTCAACCCGTCGCTCCTGCGCTCCTGAGTGCTCAGGCCGTCGCGACGATGAAGAACCGCTCGGCCAGCCGACCCTCCGGCAGCCCGACCGCTTCGGCGTTGGACCGGAACCAGCCGCGCAGTCGGGACTCGAGGTCGTCCATGTGCCCGGTCTGGCTCTCGTGCGCTCGCAGCGCCGCCATCTTGGCGTCGAAGACGTCGGTGATGTCGATGTGGTGGTCGTTGTCAGGGTGGGCCATCAACCAGGTCTCGGCCACCGCCCACTCCTCGAGGCCCTCGTCGCGCAGCAGCTCGGGATGCGCGAAGGGGTTGCGCGCGTCGGGGTAGATCGCGGCGATCGCGGCCGTGCCGGCCGCGAGGTGGTCGGGGTGGCTGGCCCCGACCCGCGCCCAGTTGCGCTCGGGGCTCTGGATGAGCATCCGCTGCGGGCGCACCTGGCGGATCACCCGGCTGATGTCTCGGCGCAGCTCGATCGTCGGGGTCAGCGACCCGTCTCGGTAGCCCAGGAAGCGCACGTCGTGCACCCCCACGGCCTTGGCCGCGGCCTCCTGCTCGGCCCGCCGGATGCCCGGGATCTCGGAACGGGGGACGTTGGGGTCGAAGCCGCCGGCGTCACCGTCGGTGCAGACGCAGTACGCCACCTCGATCCCGGCGGCTGTCCAGGTGGCGATGGTCCCGGCAGCGCCGAAATCCACGTCGTCGGGATGCGCCGACACGACGAGCACTCGTTCGACGTCAGTGTCCTCGAGCACCCGGGTCTCCTCTGCTGGAAAAGCTGCTGGTCCGCAGGCCATCGTAGGCAACTGGCGGGTGCCGGGCTCAAGGCGTACGTCCGGGGGGTCGAGAACCCAGTGTGAGCTCCATGACGCTTCGTGCTGCCCAGACCGGACTCGCCGGACTCGCCGTGCTGGCCGCCGCTGTCGGCGTCGCCGGCCCCGCCCAGGCCGCTCCCGTCCCGCTGAGCTCGCGCACCTTCAGCGCCACGATCGACGCCCCGGCCAGCTGGGAGCGGGAGAACGGCTGCAGCCAGACGGAGAAGAAGGGTCCCAGAAAGCTGCGCAAGCTGCTTCTCGCGACGTACGGCTCGATCAGCTCCAACATCCTGCGGCGGTGCTCGGCTGCGGACTCCGGTCACGAGGAGGGCCGGGCGCTGGACTGGATGGTCAGCGTCCGCGACCCGGCCCAGAAGGAGATCGCGGAGTCCTACCTCGGCTGGCTGGCCGCCCCGGACGAGTTCGGCAACCCGGCCGCCATGGGCCGCCGGCTCGGCGTCTCGTACGTCATCTGGAACAACCAGGCGTGGCGCCCCGCGACCGGGACCTGGATCACGTACCGCAACTGCGACAAGCGCAAGATGCGCTTCAAGAAGTACGACAACACCTGCCATCGCAACCACATCCACACCAGCTTCAGCTGGGACGGTGCGCTCGGCCGGACGTCGTTCTACAGCGGGTACGTCGCCTGCCCGGCGCCCGTCGTCCCGCCGTGGCGCGTTGCGGTGCCGGCCGTGCTTCCGGCGTCGCCCGAGGTCGTCCCGATCGATCCCGCGCGGGTCCTCAAGTCGAGCAGCGGGACGGGCCTGACCACCGGGCCGTGCCGGGTCCACCCCGACGTGCGCCTCGACGTCCCGGTCCTCGGGGTGGGGACGGTGCCGCTGACCGGGGTCGCCGCCGTCACGGTGCGCGTCGTCCTGGCCAGGCCCGACGCCGCGGCCGAGCTGCGGGTGTGGACGGGCGGCACGGCCATGCCGGCGGCGCCCGCGTTGATTGCCGAGCGGCGGCAGCGGATGGTCGCCACCGTGACCGTTCCCGTCGCCACCGACGGCATCGTGAGCCTGCAGGTGACCGGTGGCATGGGCCACCTCGTCGCCGACGTCACCAGCTATTCCGTCGGGGTCACGACCTAGACTCCCGGGGAGATGAGCTCCCTCTTCGACGACACCGTTCCGCTGACTGCCGGCGACCCGCCGCCCTCCCGTCCGCACCGCCGGCCCGACACGGCCACGCTGCTCGAAGGGCTCAACGACCGGCAGCGGGCGGCCGTGCTGCACGAGGGCTCACCGCTGCTGATCGTGGCCGGGGCCGGGTCGGGCAAGACACGGGTGCTCACCCACCGCATCGCCCACCTCATCGGTGACCGCAACGTGCACCCGGGCGCAGTGCTCGCGATCACGTTCACCAACAAGGCCGCCGGTGAGATGAAGGAACGGGTCGCCGCCCTGGTCGGCAACCGCGCGAAGATCATGTGGGTCAGCACTTTCCACTCCGCGTGCGTGCGCATCCTGCGCCGGGAGGCCAAGCACGTCGGGCTGTCGTCCAGCTTCTCGATCTACGACCAGGCCGACGCGCAGCGGCTGATGACCCTGGTCTGCCGGGAGCTCGACCTCGACCCCAAGCGCTACAACCCGCGGTCCTTCTCGGTGCAGGTCAGCAACCTGAAGAACGAGCTTGTCGACTACGAGACGTTCGCGGGCCGGGCGCAGACCCACATCGAGACGACGGTCGCCGAGGCGTACACGCTCTACCAGCGGCGCCTCCTGCAGGCCAACGCGATGGACTTCGACGACCTGATCATGACCGCGGTCAACGTCCTGCAGGCGTTTCCCGACGTCGCCGGGCACTACCGGCGCCGGTTCCGCCACGTCCTGGTCGACGAATACCAGGACACCAACCATGCGCAGTACGCCCTCGTGCGCGAGCTGGTCGGGGACGGGGCTGGCGGCATCCCGAAGGCGGAGCTGTGCGTCGTGGGCGACGCCGACCAGTCCATCTACGCGTTTCGCGGCGCGACGATCCGCAACATCCTGGCCTTCGAGGAGGACTACGCCGACTCTCGCACGATCCTGCTCGAGCAGAACTACCGCTCGACGCAGACGATCCTGTCCGCGGCGAACGCGGTGATCTCCCGCAACGCCAGCCGCAAGCCCAAGAACCTGTGGTCGGAGTCCGGGGCCGGTGACCCCATCGTCGGCTATGTCGCCGACAACGAGCACGACGAGGCGTCCTTCGTCGCGGCCGAGGTCGACCGGCTCTCGGACGAGGAGGGGCTCGGTCGCTCGCAGGTGGCGGTCTTCTACCGGACCAATGCGCAGTCGCGGGTTTTCGAGGACGTGTTCATCCGGGTCGGTCTGCCGTACAAGGTCGTCGGCGGCGTGCGGTTCTACGAGCGGCGTGAGGTCCGCGACGCGTTGGCCTACCTGCGCCTGCTGGCCAATCCCGAGGACACGGTCTCGCTGCGCCGAGTGCTCAACGTCCCCAAGCGCGGCATCGGCGACCGCGCCGAGGCCTGCCTGGAGGCGCTGGCCCAGCGGGAGAACCTGTCCTTCGCGCAGGCCTTGCGCCAGTGCGAGGACGCCTACGGTCTGGCCGCGCGCTCGCTCGCCGCGGTGCAGGGCTTCCGCCAGCTGATCGACGACCTGCGCACGCTGGTCGAGGCCGGCACCGGTCCCGCGACGATCCTGGAGGCGGTGCTCGAACGCACCGGCTATGCCGCCGAGCTGGCCGGCTCGGCAGACCCGCAGGACCAGACCCGGCTGGAGAACCTGCAGGAGCTCGGCTCGGTGGCCCGGGAGTTCGAGGAGTCGGCCGTCGAGACCGGGTTGGCAGGCACGCTCACCGAGTTTCTCGAGCAGGTCGCGCTTGTCGCCGACGCCGATGAGATCCCCGACGGCGAGGAGGGTGCGGACGGCGAGGCCGGGCGGTCCGGCGGCGTCGTGACGCTGATGACCCTGCACACCGCCAAGGGGTTGGAGTTCCCCGTCGTGTTCCTCAGTGGGCTCGAGGACGGCGTGTTCCCGCACCAGCGCTCGTTGGCCGACCCGGGAGAGCTGGAGGAGGAGCGCCGACTGGCCTACGTCGGCATCACCCGGGCGCAGCAGCGGCTCTATCTCTCCCGCTCGGTCGTCCGCAGCGCGTGGGGCACGCCGCAGCACTACCCGGCATCGCGCTTCCTGGAAGAGATCCCGCCCGATCTGGTGGACTGGCGCCGCGAGGAGTCGACGGTGGCCTCGACACCCGCCATCGCGTCGGTAGCCGCGCACAGCGGGGTGCGCTCCCCGGGCAACCGCCCCGTCGTGCACCTCGAGCCCGGAGACCGGGTCACCCACGACGCGTTCGGGATGGGCACCGTCGTCAGTGTCGAGGGAGTGGGGGAGCGCGCGGTTGCCTCGATCGACTTCCGCAGCCACGGCGTCAAGCGGCTGCTGCTGCGTTACGCGCCGGTGGAGAAGCTCTGACCCGGCGTTGGGTCGGTCTCGCTAGACGCGCACGCCGTGGCGGCGCAGCCAGGTCAGCGGCTCGACCGGGTCACCGTCGCCGGGCCGGATCTCGAGGTGCAGGTGGTTGCCGGTCGAGTTGCCCGTGGAGCCGACGCGGCCGATCACGTCGCCGGCCTTGACGCTGCCGCTGGTGCGTTCGAACGCCGACATGTGGGCGTACCACGACACGGTGCCGTCGTCGTGCACGATCACCATCTTGTTGCCGTAGGCGCCGTCGTAGCCGGCCGACACGATGTTGCCGTCGCCGATCGCGTGCACCGGGCTGCCGTACGGAGCGGCGAAGTCCTGACCTGTGTGCGACCCGCTCCACAGTCCCCAGTCGCCGAAGCCGGCGGTGAGCCGGAAGTTCGCCACCGGCACCAGCCACTTGGGCCGGCGCGCCTCAGCCGCCGCCTCGGCCTCCTTGACGGCCTTCTGCGCGGCCTTGACGGCGGCGAACCGGGCCGTGCGCAGCCGGCTGGCCCGCTGGTCCTGCTGGGCCGCCAGGGTGTCCCTGAGCTGGGTGGCCGAGATCTGCGTCCGCTGCGGCGCGACGGTGCCGGTGGGCTGCGGCGTGGTTGCCGCCGGGCCGGAGGAGGCCGCTGCGCGCACGTCACCGATGGCTTGGGGGACGTTGAGCCCGCTCACGGC
>JBBRVU010000024.1:0-33228 GCA_038246575.1 Actinomycetes bacterium
GAACTGCGCGGTCGACGAGCCGCTCACCGTCGAGCAGCGCAACGGCCTTCGGGCCTCCGAAACGTCGACCCGCTCCCGCTGCGAGCACCAGACCAGCGGTCGCCGGCATCAAGATCCCCATTCCTGCATGATCGACAGGGATTTTCGGGGCGCTGACCTGCGGTGATGTTCAAGATCCCCATTGCTGCATGATCGACTTGGAAGGGGGACGGGGGGACGGCGGTTCATGTGTGGATGGGGCCGGCGGTGCTGGTGAGGGGCTGACCGGTGCCGCCCCAGCGGGCGGCGACGATCTCGGCTGCGACCGACACCGCGGTCTCCTCCGGCGTACGCGCCCCGATGTCGAGCCCGATCGGCGACGCCAGTCGGGCCAGGGACTCCTCGGGCACGCCCTCCTCGCGCAGCTTCGCCAGCCGGTCGTCGTGCGTGCGCCGGCTGCCCATCGCGCCGATGTAGGCCGCATCGGTCTTGAGCGCCGCCTCGAGCAGGGGTACGTCGAACTTGGGGTCGTGGGTCAGCACGCAGATCACGGTGCGCGAGTCGACCTGGGTCCCGGCGAGGTAGCGGTGCGGCCACTCGACCACGACCTCGTCCGCCTCGGGAAAGCGCTTCGGCGTCGCGAAGACACCACGCGCATCGCAGACGGTCACCCGGTAGCCGAGGAACTTCCCGATCCGCGCCACCGCGGCCGCGAAGTCGATCGCCCCGAACACCAGCATCCGCGGCGGCGGCGCGAAGGACTGCACGAAGACGCCGAGGTCATCCAGCCGCCGCTCGCCGTCGGGCCCGAGGCGCAGGACGCCCGTGCGGCCGTGGTCGAGCATGCCGCGCACGTCGGCGGCAACGGCCTCGTCCAGCCGCTGCGAGCCCAGGCTGCCGGAGACGCGGTCGGCCCAGACCACCTGGTGCGCACCGACGCGCCCCGGGCCGTGGATGACGGTGGCCACCGCCACCGGCTCGTGCAGCCGCACCGACTCGACCACCTCGGCCAGGTCGGGGAAGCTCGCAGCATCGACCGGCTCGACGAACACGTCCACGATGCCGCCGCAGGTCAGCCCGACCGAGAACGCGTCATCGTCGCTCACGCCGTAGCGCTGCAGCACCCCCTCGCCGCTCGCCATGACCTCCTGGGCGAGCTCGTACACCGCGCCCTCGACGCAGCCCCCGGACACGCTGCCCACCGGCTCGCCGGTCGGTGACACCACCATTGCGGCCCCGGGTTGGCGCGGCGCGCTACGCCACGTCTCGACAACCGTCGCCAGGGCGAACCGCTCCCCGGCCGCGGCCAGTCGGGCCACCTCGTCGATCACGTCATGCACGGCGCACCTCCCCGCTCGAGAGCACGGCGGCCAACCGCTCCAGCGCGGCTAGCGAGTGACCGTCGACGAAGTCGTCGATGTACGGCAGGGCAGCCATCATGCCGCCGGTCATCGGCACGTAGCCGGGTTGCCCCCGGTGCGGGTTCGCCCACACGACGCGGTGGGCCAGCCGAGCCAGCCGGTGCATCTGCTCGCCCAGCAACGTGGCGTCGCCGCGCTCCCAGCCGTCGGAGGCCAGCAGCACCACGGCGCCCCGCGCAACGCCGCGCTGCCCCCACCGGTCGAGAAACGCCTTGAGCAGCTCACCGAGCCGGGTCCCCCCGCTCCAGTCCGGCACCGCGTCAGCCACCGCGAGCAGCGCCGCGGACGGGTCGCGCCCGCGGATCTCGCGCGTGACCCGGGTCAGTCGGGTGCCGACGGTGAACACCTCGGTCCCCTGGCGCGCCCGCGCCACCGCGTGGGCGAACCGCAGGAACGGGTCGGCGTAGGGCTGCATCGACCCGCTGACGTCGACCACCACGACCACCCGGCGGGGCCGGACCCGCCGGCGCCGCCGCTCCAACCGAGTCGGTTCCCCACCGCGGCGCAGCATCTCCCGCACGGTGCGCCGGCTGTCCAGGACACCGCGTCGCGAGGACCGGTACCGCCGGGTCCGCCGCGGGTCGCCGAGGGGGTTGATCGCCGCGATCAACCGGCGTACGACCTCGCGCTCGGCCGGGCTCAGGGCCGCCAGGTCCCGGTGCCGGAGCACCTCGGTCTCGCTCACCGTCGCCGCCGGTGGCTCCTCGCTCTCCTTCGGGGCGTTGGTCTCCCGCTGGGTGCCGGGCACCGCCACCGGGCGCAGCACGTCCACCGGTGGCTGACGGCGCATCCGCGGCACCTCCAGGCCACCGAAGTACGCGGTGAAGGCCCGGTCGTAGCGCTGCAGGTCGTCCGGCCCCGAGCACAGCGTCAGACGACCGGCCCAGTAGACGCCCCACCGCGACCTGGCGTCGAGGTGCGTGACCGCTGCCACCGTCTGGTGCAGCCGGTCCGGTGTCGCGGCGACGCCGGCCGCGCGCAGCGTACGGGCGAACCCCACCAACGTCGGCGTGACATCGGCCTCGAGCACCGCGCCGGTCGTCATCCGGCTGCCGCCCACTCCGTGATCCGGGCCGCCACCCGCTCCTGGTCCTCGCGGTACTTCAGGAACGCGCCGAGACTCGCGCACGCCCGGTCGTGGTCGCCGTCGGAGAGCCCCGTCGCGCCGAGGGCGATCAGCGCCTCCGTCCAGTCCAGCGACTCGGCGATCCCCGGCGCCTTGAGCAGGTCCTCGTCGCGGGCCGCGCGCGCCACCCGGGCCACCTGGGTCGCCAGCGTCTCGGTGGCCGCCGGCAGCCGGCGGCGGATGATCGCGACCTCGCGGGTGAGGTCGGGGTGCTCGAGCCAGTGGTAGAGGCAGCGCCGCTTGAGGGCGTCGTGCACCTCCCGGGTGCGGTTGCTGGTGACGACCACCACCGGCGGCGTCTCGGCCCGGATCGTGCCGAGCTCGGGCACCGAGATCGTGAAGTCGCTGAGCACCTCGAGCAGGAACGCCTCGAACTCGTCGTCGGCGCGGTCGACCTCGTCCACCAGGAGCACGCTCGGCGTCGTCTCAAGCGCCTGGAGCAGCGGCCGGGCGACGAGGAACCGCCGGTCGTAGATCTCCGCCTCGAGCCGGTCCGCGTCGGCGGTGCCGGCGGCCTCGGCCGCCCGCAGGTGCAGCAGCTGACGAGGGAAGTCCCAGTCGTAGAGCGCCTGCGCGGCGTCGAGCCCCTCGTAGCACTGCAGCCGGATCAGCGGTGCGTCCAGCAGCCCGGCCAGCGCCGACGCGAGCGCCGTCTTGCCGACACCCGCGTCCCCCTCGCAGAACAGTGGCCGGTGCATCCGCAGCGCGAGGTACGCCGCGGTGGCCAACCCCTCGTCGGCCAGGTAGCCCTGCTCGTCGAGGCGCTGGACGAGCTGGGTGGGCGAGCTCACGTCCGGGGTCACCAGGACACCGTACGGCGGTGAACCTGATGCGGCATCCGGCACGGCGGAGCATCCTGGTCAGATGGCCGACACCGACGATCTCGACCTGACCCCGGCCGCGCGGCGAGCCCTCGCGGTCGAGCTGTTCAACCGGACCTGGCTGCTCCTCGAGCGCGACCCCGCACGCGGCCACGCCGGACGTGACGCACTGGCAGCGGCGATGGCATCTCGGCTGCTGTGGGAAGGCCCTGGCACCGGCGAGAACCTGGCGGCGGGCGACTGGCTCGTCTCGCACGTCGCGAGCCGACTGGGGTACGCGGACCTGGCCCTGGACTACGCAGCCGCGGCGCACGAGCGCGCGGCGACCGCGGACCCCGCACTCCCGACCTGGCTGCTGGCCTCGACGCAGGAAGGACTGGCCAGGGCACACGCGGTCGCCGGCCAGGACGAGGAGCGCGATCGGTGGGCTGCCGATGCCCGGGCCACGCTCGAGGCAGTGACCGATGACGAGGACCGCGACCTGATCGAGAGCCAGCTCGCGACCGTGCCGGGTCTGGGTGCACCTGAGACCGTGGACAATGGACCGGACGGCACGCACAGCTGACGAGCCACGCGAACCACCAGACGGAGGCCGATGACCGACCAGCAACGCGGCGACAGATTCGCCCGCAACCCGATCGCCGCTGCGTTGCGGCTCTTTGCGACCCAGCTCGCCGCCGTGATCGGCATCGCCGCCGTCATCACGGTCGTAGCCGCTCTCCTCGGCCAGGGCGACTCACAGGTCAGCACCGCGGCGCCGGACGCGTCGCCGACGGCGGGGCCGTCTTCCGGCGCGGCTCCGGCCAGCAGCCCACCAGCCAAGAGTCCACCGGGCGGCGACACCCCGGCGAGCAGCCCGGCCACCAGTCCGAGCCAGACCGAGTCGTCCGCAGCGACGTCCACGTCCGCGACACCCGGCCGGGCGGCGAAGCGTCCGAAGGTCGACGTGCTCAACCAGTCGGCCGGCGCCGGCGCCGCCCAGACGACGGCTGCCCGCCTCCGCAGCAACGACTGGCGGGTCGGCCGGGTCGACAACTTCCGCGGCAACGTACGGTCGACGACGGTCTACTACCCGCGGCGAGGGCTGCGCGACGAGGCCCGCGCCCTCGCCCGCGACGTGAAGGGCTCGACCCGCGTCCTCGAGGCGTTCAGCACCCTCTCGGACAAGCGCCTGTCGGTGATCCTGGTCCGCTGAGTCAGCGGCCGCGCTTCTCGCGCATCTTCACGCTGATCTCGATCGGCGAGCCGACGAAGCCGAACTCCTCGCGGATCCGACGCTCGACGAAGCGGCGGTAGCCGGCCTCGAGGAAGCCGCTGGCGAACAGCACGAACCGCGGCGGGCGGGTGTCGACCTGCGTCGCGAAGAGCACCCGCGGCTGCTTGCCACCCCGGATCGGGTGGGGATGACTCGCCACGAGCTCGCCCATGAATGAGTTGAGCCGGCCCGTCGGCACCCGGCTGTCCCACGACGCGAGCGCGGTGTCCAGGGCCGGCACCAGCCGGTCCATGTGCCGTCCGGTCGTGGCCGAGATGTTGACCCGTGGCGCCCAGGTCACCTGCACGAGGTCCCGCTCGATCTCGCGCTCGAGATAGAACCGTCGCTCGTCGTCGAGCCGGTCCCACTTGTTGTACGCGATGACCAGCGCGCGCCCGGTCTCGACGACCATCGTGAGGATCCGGGTGTCCTGCTCGGAGAGCGTCTCGCTCGCGTCGATGAGCACGACCGCGACCTCGGCCCGGTCCAGGGCCGACTGGGTGCGCAGCGTCGCGTAGTAGTCGGTGCCGCTGGACTGCTTGGCCCGGCGGCGGATTCCGGCCGTGTCGACGAACCGCCACTCGCGTCCACCGAGGTCGATGAGCTCGTCGACCGGGTCGCGGGTGGTGCCGGCGACCGCGTCGACGACGACGCGGTCCTCGCCGGCGAGCTTGTTCAGCAGCGAGGACTTGCCGACATTGGGGCGACCCACCAGTGCCACCCGCCGCGGGGCATCTTCGGCCTCCCCCGTGTCGGCCGGGGTGTCGGGCAGCGCGGCGAGCACGGCGTCGAGCAGATCTCCGCTTCCCCGCCCGTGCAGGGCCGAGACCGGGTAGGGCTCGCCGAGCCCCAGCGACCACAGGTTCGCGGCATCGGCCTCGGTGCGCGCGTCGTCGACCTTGTTGGCGACGAGGATGACCGGCTTGCCGGCGCGGCGCAGCACGCGGACGACACCCTCGTCGGTGTCCGTCGGCCCCACCGTGGCATCGACGACGAACAGCACCGCGTCCGCGGCCTCGATGGCCAGCTCGGCCTGGGCGGCAACCTGCGCGGCGAGACCCTTGGCGTCATGCTCCCAGCCGCCAGTGTCGACGAGGGTGAACCGACGCCCGCTCCACGAGGCGTCGTAGGGCACCCGGTCCCGGGTGACACCGGGCACGTCCTCCACGACGGCCTCGCGGCGGCCGAGCACCCGGTTCACCAGCGTCGACTTGCCGACGTTCGGGCGGCCCACGACTGCGACCACCGGGACCGGACCGGACTCGAAGCCGTCGTCGTCGCCCTCGTATCCCTCGACGTCGTCGCTCATGGCCGGACCGACGTGGTCTCGTGCACCAGGGCGAGCACGGCGTCGATGGTCTGCTCGAAGGTCAGCGCCGAGGAGTCGACGAGAGTGACACCCGGCGCAGCCTCGGTGAACTCCGCGACGGTCGAGTCGGCGGCGTCACGGCGTACGACATGGTCCTTGGTGGCCTCGATGGCCGATTCGTCGTCGGTGCCGTGGACCTCGCGCGCTCGTCGTGCCAGCCGCGCGGCCTCGCTGGCGGTCAACAGAACCCGGACGTCGGCGTCGGGAGCGACGACGGTGGTGATGTCGCGCCCCTCGACGACGATTCCGCCGTCGTCGTCGGCGATGGCGCGCTGGCGACGGACGAGCTCGTCGCGCACGCCGAGGTTGGTGGCCACCGCGCTGACCGCACCCGAGATGCGGGGTTCGCGGATCGCGGCGGTGACGTCACGTCCATCGACGGTGACGCCCGATGCCGATGGGGACAGCGCGATGTCCAGGACCATCGTGCGGGCCAGCTCGGCGACAGCCGGCCGCGTCGCGGCGTCGGTCAGGTCGATGCCCCGGTCGAGCGCCAGCCAGGTCAGTGCGCGGTACATCGCTCCGGTGTCGAGGAAGCGCAGGCCGAGCCGGTCGGCGACGGCGCGCGAGACGCTGGACTTGCCGGACCCCGACGGACCGTCGACCGCGACGACGAGCTGGCCGCCAGAGCGGTGGGTGGGCATGCGAGGAACCTCGAGACGTGCGGGGAGGGGACCCCAGAGGTTATCCCGGAGAGGCGTGAACCACCCAGCCGAGAGCCGTCAGCGCGCTCACGACCTGGCCCGCCGCGTCGGGCATCACGGCCAGCTCGACCAGGCCGACGGGCTGCCCCGGCGAGTGCTCGATCCGGATGTCCTCGACGTTGGACCCCGCCTCCCCCACGTCCGCGAGGAGCTTCGCGAGCTGTCCGGGACGGTCCGGCAGCACGACCGGCACCAGGGCGTACGGGCGTGAGCTCCCGCCGTGCTTTCCCGGCAGCCGCGCCCGGCCGGCGTTGCCCCGGACGAGAACCTCGCGCAGCGCGGTCCGCCCCCACTCAGGGTCGTCGCTGATCTCGTGCAGGGCGTGGATGACCGCATCGACGTCCTGGCGCAGCTCGGCGAGCACTCGGGCGACGGGCTCGGCGTTGGCCGCGAGGACGTCGACCCACAGATCAGGGTCGGAGGCAGCGACGCGAGTCACGTCGCGCAGTCCCTGCCCGGTGAGCGCGACGTCGTCGTCCGAGCCGTCGGCCAGCCGCGCCGCGACGAGGCTGGCCGCGACCTGCGGCACGTGTGACACCAAGGCAACTGCGGTGTCGTGGGCAGCCGCGTCCATCTCGACCGCGATCCCGCCGCAGAGCCCGATCAGTCGCCGGGTCCGGGCCAGCGAACGCTCGTCGGCGGTGCCCCGGACGACGACCCAGGGCCGACCCTCGAACAGGTCCGCGCGGGCCGCGCCGGGGCCGGCGCGTTCACGCCCGGCCATCGGGTGGGTGCCGACGAAGTGCGGGGTGGCGCCGATCGTCGCCGCGACCCGGGCGAGGATGGCGTGCTTCACCCCGGCTGTGTCGAGCACCGTCGCCGCACTGTTCCCGGCGAGCAGTCCGGCGACAACCTCGGCGGTCGCCGAGGGCGCGATGGCGACGATCGCGAGGTCGACCTGCTCGGTCGGCGGATCGGGCGTGCCGGCACCGAGGTCGGCCGCCCGGCGTACGGCCACGGGATCACGGTCGGTCAGGTGCACGTCCACGCCGTGCCCGCGCAACGCCAGCGCGATCGAGGTGCCGATCAGCCCCGAGCCCACGACGAGGCAGCTGCGCAGCTCCGGGTCGGCGGTCACTGCGCCAGGTCGCGACGCAGGGCGGCCGCGCCACGCAGGTACACATGACGTACCTCGGCCTTGGACCGCTGGGTCTCCACGTGCATCAGCACCCGGATGACCCGCGGCATGGCGCCGGCCACCGACAGCTCCTGCGAGCACAGCAGCGGGACGTCGCCGATGCCCAGCTGGCGGGCCGCAAGGGCGGGGAACTCGCTGTGCAGGTCGGGGGTCGCGGTGAAGATGATCGAGATCAGGTTCTCGGTGTCGAGGTCGTTGTTCGACAGCACCGCCCGGATCAGCTCGTCGACCGAGGCGAGCAGGTGCTCCCGCTCGTCCTCGTCGAGCTGGGTGGCACCTCGAATCGCCCGGACCGGCATCGGATCACTCTAGTCGCGGTGATCGCCGTGGCAGGTGGGTCGTCTCACCGTCGCCCCTAGTCTCACGGGATGCCCAGAGAGGACGGCTGGACCGCAGGTGTGCCGGCACCAGCGCTCGTGCTGGTGGCGATCGCGTCGGTGCAGACCGGCAGCGCCGTCGCGCGCACGGTGTTCGACGAGGTCGGGGCAACCGGGATCACTCTGCTGCGGCTCGGCATCTCGGGTCTGCTGCTGGTCGCCATCGTCCGGCCGCAGGTGCACCGCTGGACGCGCCAGCAGGTCGGTGCCGCCGCGCTGCTCGGCGTGACGATGGCCGCGATGAACATCTCGTTCTACCTGGCGATCCGGACCGTGCCGCTCGGGGTCGCGGTCACGGTGGAGTTCCTCGGTCCCCTGCTGGTCGCGCTCGCGCAGACCCGGCGCGGTCGCGACTTCGTCTGGGTTGTCCTCGCCGCCGGTGGGGTGGTGCTGCTCGGTCTGGACGACACCGGCAGGATCCCGCTCGGCGGACTGGCTTTTGCGTTGCTGGCCGGGCTGTTCTGGGGTCTCTACATCCTGGCAAGCGCTCGCGTCGGGCGCCTCGTGCCGGGCATCGACGGCCTGGCAGTGGCGCTGGTCGTCTCGGCTCTCATCGCGCTCCCGGTCGGGGCGCCCGGCGTCCTCCGCGGGATCGGCGACCCGGTGGTGATCGCGGTCGGTATTGCTGTCGCGCTGCTGTCGTCGGTGATCCCGTACGGGCTGGAGCTGACCGCGTTGCGACGGCTGCCCACGCGAGTGTTCGGGATCCTGATGAGTCTCGAGCCGGGCGCCGCCGCGGTGGCCGGTCTCATCGTGCTCGGTCAGCGGCTGGGCGCCCGCGAGCTGGTGGCGCTGGCGTTGGTGAGCCTGGCCAGTGCCGGCGTCACGCTGGGGCGACGGGAGAAGGACCCGCCGCTGCAACCCCTCGAATAGGCCGTCGCGAATGGCCCGTCGCGAAAGGCTCGCCGCGGTCAGTGGTCGTCGAGCCGTGCAACCAGGGTCTTGGGCGCAACGGTCCGGTAGGCCTCCTCGATCACCGCGCGCACCTCGGACCAGTCCGGGCGCCCGTCGACCCGGACCCCGAGCCAGCCGCGGTGCCCGACGTAGGGCGGCCGGAAGAAGCGCGCGGGGTTCTCCGCGATCATCTCCTCCTGCGCACCGGACGGCGCCGCGCACCACAGCGCGACTCCGGCATGACCGTGATGGTCGCCGACGAACGTCACGAAGGTCTTCTTGTCGCGCACGAAGAAGGTCGGCGCCCCGTGGCTGAGTCGCTCGGTCGCCTCAGGCATCGCCAGGCATGCCTCTCGCACCCGGTCCAGCGCGGTCGTCATCGCGGTCGGCTGGTACGCGGCAGGGCAGGCATCTGGTCAGCATCGCGTACGCCGCTCGCAGTCGACCACCCCGACAACCCCAACCCGCCGACCCCCCCACCCCCCGCCGTTGATCATGCAGGAATGGGGATCTTGGACATCGCCGCAGGTCACAAGCTCCAAATCCCCTGTCGATCATGCAGTTGTGGGGATCATGGACTGGTGGGTGCGCGACACCTGGGGTCTGATTCGGTCCGGGTAGAGTCAAACGGTGCAGAGCGGTGCGGCGACGGTGGCTGTCTACCTAGCCGAGCTGCCGGCCGACCGCCGGACCGAGATCGAGCCGGTGTACGAGGTGATCCGCGACGCGATGCCAGAGGGCTACGACGAGACGATGGCCTGGGGCATGATCACCTGGTCGGTGCCTCTGGCGACCTTCCCGGACACCTACAACGGCAAGCCGATGGCCTACGTGTCTCTCGCCGCGCAGAAGCGACACAACGCGGTCTACCTGATGGGGCTCTACAGCGACAGCGCCGAGGAACGCGACTTCCGCCGGCGCTGGACCGAGGACGGCCGCAAGCTCGACATGGGCAAGTCGTGCCTGCGGTTCCGGACCACCAACGACCTGCGCCTGGACCTCCTCGCCGAGACGGTCGCGGCCACCTCGCCAGCGAGGATGATCGAGCACCATCAGCGCGCCCACGGCTGAGCGGTCGGGCCACCGGCAGACTGAGCTGGCGGCCCGGCTCGCCCGGGTCCGATCGGCACTGGACATCGACACTGGTGGTGGTGAAGTAGTTTCGCAGGCGCCCGCACTGCCCGAACGCATGTGCGTCACCGAGGCGTGGCCACCCAACGCCCGGCATGCGCGTGAGGTGCTCGGTCCGCGTGGGGTCGAGGTCCATGAGACTGAGCAGGAGGGCCACTGCCATTTCCCGACGAGTCGTTCGCGCTGGTGACGGCCCGGCACCCGGTGAGGCCGGACTGGTCGGAGGTCCGGCGCGTCCTCATGCCCGGCGGGCACTACTTCGCCCAGCACGTCGGCCCAGGCGCCGCGTTTGAGCTGATCGAGTTCTTCATCGGCCCGCTACCCGAACATCGACAGGGCGCGACCCCGATCGTGAGGCCGCGCAGGCGGGTGATGCGGGAATGACCGTCACTGACCTTCGTACGGCTCGCTGCCGGATGGAGTTCTTCGATGTCGGCGCTGTCGTGTGGATCCTGCGCAAGTGTGTCTGGTGGGTTCCGGACTTCTCGGTCGACCGGTACGGCGACAGGCTGCTGGAGATGGACGACTCGATTCGGCACCGGGGGCCGTTCGTAGCGCACTCGACGCGCCATCTGATCGAAGCTCAGCGCTGCGCGACCAGCAGTCCAAGATCCCCATTGCTGCATGATCGACAGGGAAAGTTGGGGCTGTGACCTGCGGGAATGTCCAAGATCCCCATTGGTGCATGATCAACGGGGAAGGGGGGCTGGGGTTGTTGAGCCGGCTCAGAGGCCGACGGCGCGGTAGAGGGCGCCGATCTCCTGCTGGCTGAGCTTGCGGTGCTTGCCCGGCTTGAGGTTGCCGATGACGATCGGGCCGACCTGGGTCCGCACGAGCTGCGACACAGGGTGGCCTACCTCCTCCATCATCCGGCGTACGACGTGCTTGCGACCCTCGTGCAGCGACACCTCGACCATCACCCGGGACCCGATGGCGCTGATCAGCCGGAACGAGTCCGCCTGGACCAGTCCGTCGTCGAGCTCGATGCCGGCCTTCAGCCGTCGGCCCAGGTCGCGCGGGATGGGCCCCGGGACCTCCGCGAGGTAGGTCTTGGAGACTCCGTAGGACGGATGAGCCAACCGGTGCGCGAGATCGCCGTCGTTCATCAGCAGCAGCAGTCCCTCGGTGTCGACGTCGAGGCGGCCGACGTTGAACAACCGGGTCTCACGTCCGGCGACGTAGTCGGCCAGCGACGGCCGCCCCTCCGGGTCGCTCATCGTGCTGACGACCCCGCGCGGCTTGTTCAGCGCGAGGTAGACGTGGTCGGGCGCCGACGCGATGCGCATGCCGTCGACCTTGATGACCGCGCTTGCCGGGTCGACGCGCATGCCCTGCTCGCTGACGAGGGTGCCGTCGACCTCGACCCGACCCTCCTCGATCAGAACCTCGCAGGCCCGGCGCGAGCCGAGGCCTGCCGCGGCGAGCACCTTCTGCAGCCGGATCCCCTCCACGGGGCGGGTCACGCCGATGACACCTCGTCCATGGTGTCCAGCTCGGGCAGGAACGGTGCGAGCTCGGGCAGGTCGTCGATGCCGCGCAGCCCGAGGCGCTCCAGGAAGTACGAGGTCGTGCAATAGAGGATCGAGCCGCCCTCGCCGTCGTGGCCCGCCTCCTCGACCAGCCCGCGGGTCAGCAGCGTGCGCATGACGCCGTCGACGTTGACCCCGCGGACCGCGGAGACGCGCGCCCGGCTGACCGGCTGCCGGTAGGCCACCACGGCCAGCGTCTCGAGCGCGGCCTGGGTCAGGCGGGCCTGCTGGCCGTCCAGGACGAACCTCTCGACGTACGCCGCGCAGGACGCCCTGGTGTAGAACCGCCAGCCGCCGGCGACCTGACGCAGCTCGAAGCCACGCGCGGCCTCGTCGTACTCCGTTGCCAGGTCTCGCAGCGCGGTGAGCACCTCCTCGGTCGGGCGCTCGGTGACCTGTGCAAGCAGCACCTCTCCGACCGGCTCGTCGACGACCATCAGGATCGCCTCCAGCGCAGTACGCAGCGCCGGACCCGCGTCGTCGCCGAGGTGCGCGAGGTGGGCGAGCTGGACCTCGGGCTCGGCTACCTCGTCGTGCGGCGGCTGGTGCTCGTCGTACGCGTCAGACATGACTCTCCTGTGCCGGGGGGTCGTCGTCGGGGGGTTCGGTGACCTGCGTCGCCACAGCGGACTCGCGATCGTCGGTGACGTCGATGACCACGTCCTCGACCGGTGCGGGAGCGGCGTGGTCGAACTCGTCGTCCACCTCGATCTCGCCGTCGTCGGTGCCGGTCCAGCGGATGTGCAGCTCCCCGAGCGGTGACACCTGGTCGAAGGTGACCGCGCTCTCGCGGAAGAGCTCGAGCAGCGCCAGGAACCGGGCCACGACGACCAGCGTCCCCTCGCAGTCCGCGGTCAGCGCGCGGAAGGTGCTCGTGCGGGTCCGGCGCAGCATCCCGACCAGGATCGAGGCCTGCTCGCGGACACTGACGGCGGGTGCGTGCAGGTGGTCGATGGAGACGGTGGGCACGGGCTTGGGAGCCAACGCCAGCGCGGCGAGCACGGCGAACTCCTGGGCCCCGATGCCCAGCAGCACCTCGGGCAGCAACCCGGCGAAGGCCGGCTCCAGCGACACGGAGCGGGGAAAGCGCCCGGCCTCGACCGCCATCCGGCCGGCGAAGACCGCCGCGACCTGCTTGTAGGCGCGGTACTGCAACAGCCGGGCGAAGAGCAGGTCGCGCGCCTCCAGCAGCGCCAGGTCCTCCTCGTCGTCGACCTCGCCGCTGGGCAGCAGCCGGGCGGCCTTGAGGTCGAGCAGCGTGGCCGCCACGACCAGGAACTCGGTGGCCTGGCCCAGGTCCCACTCGGCGCCCTTGCCGCGGATGAACGCGATGAACTCGTCGGTGACCCTGGACAGCGCCACCTCGGTGACGTCGAGCTTGTGCTTGGCGATCAGGCCGAGCAGCAGGTCGAAAGGCCCCTCGAACAGCTCGCCGAGGTCCACCCGGAACCCAGCAGAATCAGGAGACACAGCAGGCACCGCCGACGCGTCCGCCTCAGGCGGCGCAGCGTCATCACGCCCGGGGGCCTCGGTCACCCCAGAACGGTAGTCCAGGTCGGTCACGCCGGGTCAGGCACCGCGCAGTCGCTGCACGACCACGCTGTCCTCGCCGTGCTGCTCCAGGTCGATCAGCATCTCGGCGATCGCCTCCCGGACCAGCCGGCCCCGGTCGATGGCTACGCCGTGCTCGGCCCGCAGGACCAGCCGGGCCTGCTCGACCGCGACCAGCTCGTCGCCGCTGACGTAGACGGTGATCTTCTCGTCGTGGCGCTCGCGGCCCGAGGTCCGCGCCGCCGCCGGCCGCAGCCGGCGGACCTGCGCCGTCGGCTCTCCAATGCCGCCGTCGCTCGCGCCGGCCCCGTTCGGGCCGGTCGACGGGTTCACATAGCCGGGCACCGGGCGAGCACCTCCTTCGCCAGCTGGCGGTAGGAATAGGCGCCGCCGGAGTTGGTGGCGAAGGTCGTGATCGGCTCACCGGCGACCGTGGTCTCCGGGAACCGCACCGTCCGGCTGATCGCGGTGTGGAAGACCTGGTCCTCGAAGGCCTCGACCAGCCGGGCGAGCACCTCCCGGCAGTGCACGGTTCGCGGGTCGTACATCGTCGCGAGCAGCCCATCAATGGTGAGGTCCGGGTTGATCCGGTCCTGCACCTTCTTGATGGTCTCGACCAGCATCGCGACGCCGCGCAGGGCGAAGAACTCGCACTCCATAGGGATGATCACGCCCTGGGCGGCGGTCAGGGCGTTGACGGTCAGCAGACCGAGCGAGGGCTGGCAGTCGATGATGATCGCGTCGTACTCGGCTGCGGCCGGTGCGAGGGCACGGGTCAGCACCTGCTCGCGCGCGACCTCGCTGACCAGCTGCACCTCGGCGGCGGAGAGGTCGATGTTGCTCGGCAGCAGGTCCATGCCCGGCACGTTGGTCTTGACCACCACGTCCTCGAAGGCCGTGTCCCGCTCGAGGATGAGGTTGTAGATGCTGCGATCTATGTCGTACGGGTTCACACCGAGCCCGACCGACAGGGACCCCTGCGGGTCGAAGTCCACCAGCAACACCTTGCGGCCGAACTCCGCCAGCGAGGCACCCAGGTTGATCGTGGTCGTCGTCTTGCCGACGCCACCCTTCTGGTTGCACATCGCGATGATGCGGGCCGGACCGTGGGTCTCCCGCAAGGTCGGCTCGGGGAAGACCGGCATCGGTCGCCCGGTCGGCCCGATCGGCCGGTTGCCCCCGCCAGATCCGGTCGGCGCCACGATCGAGGGCGCGTCGTCGGACAGGGAGATCGCCGGCACCGCAGGGTCCGTCGAGGGGACGATCGGTTGTGTGGTCACGTTGCGTCCTCATTTGTCGACTCGTCGGCCTGTCGCCGTACCGACCTTCGCGACCGACAGTAGGCACGGCGCCGCCGGGGACGAAGCCGCCACGCCGGGCGCACCCGGAGTTCTCTCTCGGTTGGGCAAAGTCGCTCGGGGCCGGTGGCTCGGGTGCCGAGACTCAGCCGGTGCCTCGATCCTCGCGCCCGTCCACGCTGACCTCGGTTGTCCTCGCCGCAGCCCTTGCCCTGCTCGGCTCGGTGGGCCTCGTCCCGCTGGCTGCCTCCACCTCCGGTGCCGCGACGACGGGCAGCGGCCCGGTCGTCGGGGGCGACGTGTCGTGGCCGCAGTGCCCGGTGGGCCTGGGCATCCCGTCGCGGCGCTCGCTGGGCCTGCCGATGCCCTCGGCGCGCGCCCGGTTCGTCGTGATCGGGCTCACCAACGGGCCGGCGTTCACCCCCAACCCGTGTCTGGGGACCCAGGTCGACTGGGCCCGGGAGCGTGACCTGCCGGTCGCCGCGTACGCCGTGGCCACCTGGCCGACCACCCGGGAGCTCGCCCGCCACGGCCAGCGCGGGCCGTACGCGGGGCGCACGCTCCGGTCGAAGCTGCGCAACGCCGGGTACCAGGAGGGCCGCTACAACCTGCGCCGACTCGTGTCGGCCGGCCTGACCGTCCCGCACGTCTGGATCGACGTCGAGCACTACTCGATCCGCCCCTGGTCGAAGGACCGGCGGGCCAACCGGGCGCTGGTCCGGGGCATCGTCCGGGCCTACCAGGACGCCGGTGTCTCCCCCGGCTTCTACTCCACGACGCTGCAGTGGCCCGACATCGTCGGGTCGCCGCAGTGGGGTCTGCCGGAGTGGCACACCGCCGGGCCGCGCAGCCGGGCGGTGGCGCTCTCGCGATGCACCGAGGCGTCCTTCCAGGGCGGTCCGGTCGTGCTTGCCCAGTGGTGGACCGACACTGTCGACCGCGACCTGGTCTGCCCGACCGGCCCGGCGGCCACGTCCCCGGACGCCCTCGCCGCCCCCCGCACCGGCTTCACCGCCTTCTTCGCCGCCCCCTGACACGCCGTCACCCGATCCCGCCGTCACCCGCTTCCCGCCGTCGACCACGCCGGGGCAGGCGCGTACGGCCGGGCTCGCGGTACGGGCGGGGCACCCGGTTGCCGGGTCAGCGTGCGCGGGGGTGCGCGGTGGCATAGACCTCGCGCAGCCGCTCCACGGTGACCAGCGTGTAGACCTGCGTCGTCGTCACCGAGGCGTGCCCGAGCAGCTCCTGCACGACCCGCACGTCGGCCCCGCCGTCGAGGAGGTGGGTGGCGAAGGAGTGGCGCAGCGTGTGCGGCGAGATCGCCTTGGTGATGCCCGCCCGCTCGGCCGCGGCGCGCAGCACCGTCCACGCACTCTGCCGCGACAGCCGCCCGCCCCGCGCGTTGAGAAAGAGCGCCGGCGACCCCTGCCCGGCCGCCGCCAGCGTGGGCCGGCCACGCACGAGGTAGGCCGACACCGCCGCCCGCGCGTACGAGCCCACCGGGACGACCCGCTCCTTGCTGCCCTTGCCGAGCAGCCGGACCGATGCCGAGTCCACGTCCAGGTCGTCGACGTCGAGCCCCACCGCCTCCGAGATGCGCGCACCCGAGCCGTACAGCAGCTCCAGCAGCGCCCGGTCGCGGACGGCCCGCGGCGTCTCGTCGGCCCCGGCCGCGGCCAGCAGCGCCTCGACCTCCTCCACCGTGATGGCCTTGGGCAGCCGCTTCGGTGCCGACGGCGGGCGCACCGATCGCGCCGGATCGGCGCCGGTCAGGCCCTCGCGGAGCAGGAACCGGTGCAGCCCGCGGACCGCCACGACCGCCCGGGCCGCCGATGTCGCCGCCAGCGGCGGGTGGTCGGCGTCCCCCTCCCGCAGCACGGCCAGGAAGGCCAGCACGTCGGGCTCGGTGACCTTGTCCGGCTCGTCGACCCCGCGTCCCCTCAGGTGCCCGACGTAGCGGCGCAGGTCACGCCGGTAGGACGCGAGCGTGTTCGGGGCCAGGCCGCGCTCGACCGCGAGGTGGTCGAGATAGGTCCGCAGCCCCTCGGCCAACGGCGTGACAGTCATGGTCGCAGTCGAGTCAGGCCAGGACTTCCTCGAGCGGGAGCACCTCGGCACCGTGCGCCTCGGCCACCGGGCCGTAGGTGATGCGCCCGTCGTGGGTGTTCAGGCCCGGTGCCAGTGCCGCGTCGGCGCGCAGCGCGTCCCGCCAGCCCTTGTCGGCCAGCTCCAGGACGTAGGGCAGCGTGACGTTGGTCAGTGCGTAGGTGGAGGTGTGCGGGACGGCCCCGGGCATGTTCGCCACGCAGTAGAAGACCGAGTCGTGGACCTCGTACGTCGGGTCGTCGTGCGTGGTCGGCCGGGAGTCCTCGAAGCAGCCACCCTGGTCGATCGAGATGTCGACCAGCACCGAGCCCTTGCGCATCCGCGACACCAGCTCGTTGGTGACCAGGGTCGGGGCCTTCGCTCCGGGCACGAGGACCGCACCGATGACCAGGTCGGCGTCCAGGCAGGCCCGCTCGATCTCGTACATGTTCGACGCGACGGTCTGCAGGTGCCCCTGGTAGATGCGGTCGGCCTGCCGCAGCCGTTCGACGTTCTTGTCCAGCAGCAGCACCTCGGCCTGCATGCCGAGCGCGATCGCCGCGGCGTTCATGCCGGACACGCCGGCGCCGATGACGACGACCTTGGCGGCGTAGACGCCCGACACCCCGCCCATCAGCACGCCGCGGCCACCCTCGGCGCGCATCAGCGTGGCCGCGCCGACCTGCGGCGCCAGCCGGCCGGCCACCTCGGACATCGGGGCCAGCAGCGGCAGGGAGCGGTCGGGCAGCTCGACGGTCTCGTAGGCGATCGCAGTCACCTTGCGGTCCAGCAGGGCGTCCGTGCACGGCTTGGACGCGGCCAGGTGCAGGTAGGTGAACAGTGTCTGGCCCGGCCGCATCCGGTCGTACTCCTGCTCGACCGGCTCCTTCACCTTGAGCAACAGCTCGCCGGTGCCCCACACGTCCTCAGGTGTCGCCAGGATGCGCGCCCCGGCGGCCTCGAAGTCGGCGTCGGTGATGGACGAGCCGGCGCCGGCGTCCTTCTCGACGTAGACCTCGTGCCCGTGCCGGGTGAGCTCGTTGACACCGGAGGGCGTGATCGCCACCCGGTACTCGTGATTCTTGACCTCGCGGGGGATGCCGACCTTCACGGCTATCAACGTCCTTGCTCGCTAGCCATCGTCCGCCGATGGGGGGCCGACGACGTTGTCGGCGCGCCCGGGAGTCTAGCCACGACCCTGCAGGGAAGGTGTAGGAGATGAAGCTCTACGCCGACCGCCCCCTCCGGCTCGCCAACCAGGTCCTCGGCGACCTCCTCGTGCTGGTCGTGGTCTGGTTCGCCGTGCGCCTGGGACGCGGCACGTACGGGCGGGTGGCCGAGCTCGCCGGGCCGGGGCGCCAGGCCGAGGACTCGGCGCGCACGATCGGCGGGAAGCTGCGCGGCGCGGCCGCATCCGTGGCGGACACGCCGCTGGTCGGCGGGACGCTGGCGCAGCCGTTCCGCGACCTGGCAGCCACCAGCCGGAGCCTGGCCGACACGGCCCAGAGCTACCAGGACACGGTCGAGCGGGTGGCGACGCTGGCAGGCGTGCTGGTTGCGGCGGTGCCGATCCTGCTGATCCTGATCATCTGGCTGCCGCGCCGGGTCGCCTGGGTGGTGGAGGCGTCCGCAGCGTCCCGGCTGATGTCCAGCCACGCCTCCGCGGACCTGCTGGCCGTGCGTGCCCTGGCCCGGCAGCCGTTGCGGCGCCTGTCCCAGCTCGGCCCGGACGTCGTCGCCGGGTGGAAGGCGGGCGACCCGGCCGCCACCGAGGAGCTGGCCCGCCTCGAGCTCGACGAGCTCGGTCTGCGATCGCGGACGTACGAGGTGGGCTCAACGGCCGGGTGAGCGCTCCGGCCAGGGCGAGTCGGCCGGGCGCAGGGTCGACCAGCCGGCGGCCCGGGCGGCACTGGCCGCGAGGATGCCGGCCACTGCCGTGGGGTTGTGCAGCCTCCCGGCCAGCACGAGGTCGCGGGCCTCGTCCAGCGGGACCCACGCCGGGCGCATGGCCCGCTCCTCGCCGTCCCGCTCGTGCCGCTCGCCCTCGGGGACCTCGTGCAGGTCCTGGGCGAGGTAGCACCGGAACGCCTCGGTCGACCCGCCGGGCGAGTTGTAGAAGTCGACGAGCACGTGCCAGGTGTCCGCGCGCAGGTCGGCCTCCTCGGCCAGCTCGCGTCGGGCGCTGACCAGTGGGTCCTCCCCCGCCACGTCGAGCAGCCCGGCCGGTGGCTCCCAGAGGTAGGACCGCACCGGGTGCCGGTACTGGCGCACCAGCAGCACCCGCTCCTGCTCGTCGAGCGCCACGATGCCGACCGCACCGGTGTGCACCAGCACCTCGCGGGTCACGGTCTGGCCGTCGCCGAGCTCGACGGTGTCCCGCCGGACGTCCCAGACCAGGCCGTCGTGGACCCGCTCGGAGGAGGTGACGGTCAGCTCGCCCGGCTCGTCGACGACGGGGCCCGAACCGCTCACACCCTGGGTGCGGCGGGAGTGAGCCGCCCGCCGGCAGCTGCCGGGTCGGCGACGTCGACGTCGACCTCGTGGACCGCGATGCCCTTGGCCGCGAGTGCGGCGGCGACGAGCCCGGCGAAGAGCGGATGGGCCCGGGCCGGACGCGATCGGAACTCGGGGTGCGCCTGGGTCGCCACGAAGTACGGGTGCACGTCGCGGGGCAGCTCGATGAACTCCACCAGCCGGCTGTCCGGCGAGGTGCCGGAGAAGACCAGCCCGGCCTCGGCCAGCCGATCGCGGTAGGCGTTGTTCACCTCGAAGCGGTGCCGGTGGCGCTCCTCGACCGTGACCGCCCCGTAGGCCGTCGCGACCAGCGAGCCCTCGTCGAGCACGGCCGGATAGCGACCGAGCCGCATCGTGCCGCCCATGTCCCGGTCACCGGCGATGACGTCGTGCTGGTCGGCCATCGTCGAGATGACCGGGTGCGGCGTCTCCTCGTCGAACTCGGTGGACCCGGCATCGTCGAGGCCGGCGACGTTGCGCGCGTACTCGATGACCATGCACTGCAACCCCAGGCACAGTCCAAGCGTGGGCACCCGGTTCTCCCGGGCCCAACGGACGGCACCCAGCTTGCCCTCGATGCCGCGGACGCCGAAGCCACCCGGGATGCACACGGCGTCGACCCCGGCGAGCTCGCGCTCGGCACCCTCGGCGCTCGCGCAGTCGTCGGAGGTGACCCAGCGGATGGACACCTTGCAGTCATTGGCGAATCCGCCGGCGCGCAGCGCCTCCGACACGGACAGGTAGGCGTCGGGGAGGTCCACGTACTTGCCGACAAGGCCCACCGTCACCTGGTGCGCGGGGTGGTGCACGCGGCGCAGCAGGTCATCCCACTCCGACCACTCCACGTCGCGGAAGGCCAGGTCGAGTCGGCGCACGACGTACGCGTCGAGGCCCTCGGAGTGCAGCACCTTGGGGATGTCGTAGATGGACGGCGCGTCCTTCGCGGCCACCACGGCCTCGAGGTCGACGTCGCACATCAGCGAGATCTTGCGCTTGACCTTGAGCGGGATCTCGCGGTCGGAGCGGCACACGATGGCGTCGGGCTGGATGCCAATGGAACGCAGCGCGGCGACCGAGTGCTGGGTCGGTTTGGTCTTGAGCTCGCCCGACGGCCCGATGTAGGGCACCAGGGAGATGTGCAGGAAGAACACGTTGTCGCGACCGACGTCGTGGCGCACCTGCCGGGCAGCCTCGAGGAACGGCAGCGACTCGATGTCGCCGACCGTGCCGCCGATCTCGGTGATGACGACGTCGACGTCGTCGGAGGCCATCGCGCGGATGCGCGCCTTGATCTCGTTGGTGATGTGCGGGATCACCTGCACGGTGTCGCCGAGGTACTCCCCGCGGCGCTCCTTGGCGATGACCGTGGAGTAGACCTGCCCGGTGGTGACGTTGGCCGACCCGTGCAGGTCGCGGTCGAGGAATCTCTCGTAGTGCCCCACGTCGAGGTCGGTCTCGGCGCCGTCCTCGGTGACGAACACCTCGCCGTGCTGGAACGGGTTCATCGTTCCGGGATCGACGTTGAGATAGGGGTCGAGCTTCTGCATGGTGACCCGGACGCCGCGTGAGCGCAGCAGGTGGCCGAGGCCGGAGGCCGTCAGACCCTTACCGATGCTGGAGGCGACGCCCCCCGTCACGAAGATGTGCTTGGTCGTCGCCGCTGCGGCCAATGGGGGCTCCCGTGGTCATCGTGCGGCGGAAAGGCTCCACCGGTCCACGGGCTTTGAGGCTATCAGCCGGTAGGCGCCGCTTCGGGCACCGGGATCACCGCGTCGGCGCGTCGTCCGGTGCCGTAGGCGCCACTTGCGCCGTCGACCTGCTCGGCCAATGCGAGCACGAGAGCCAGCCGCCCGGCCGTGGACGAGACGCCGTCCACCGTCGAGATCTCCGAGAGGCCGCGGCCACGGCCGTCCCGGACCCAGCGCAACGGGCCCTTCGTGGCGTCCCCGGGGCCGACCACGACGGTGCCGCGACTGCCGGCCCGCAACGCGACCGCCAACCCCGTCAGGGCTTCGGGCGCGTCCTTGTCCTCCTTGTCCTCCGTGCCCGACACCATCACGGCCAGCTCGGCACGCTCGCCGGGGTCACCAGCGAGGCGCAGGGCGCCCAGCTCGTCCAGGCCGGCGATGGCTTCTGCGGCCTTGCGGTCCAGCTTGCTCTCGGGCGGCTGGCCGTCGTCCGGACGTTGCACGATCGAGCGCGCGAGCACCGTCCCGACCCGCTCGATCGGGCGGGCCCCGACGGGGAAGGTCACGTCAGGTGGCACCAG
The DNA here is from genome assembly GCA_038246575.1 of Actinomycetes bacterium. Classification (GTDB taxonomy): domain Bacteria; phylum Actinomycetota; class Actinomycetes; order JACCUZ01; family JACCUZ01; genus JACCUZ01. The sequence goes on from JBBRVU010000024.1 coordinate 21,462, forward strand.
CTTCAGCGCGAGGTCCTCGAGTGGGGACTGCGCGTTGGCCGGATCGACGTACGCCGGTCGCAGCGTCAGCGTCCCTGTGACAGTGGCGCCCGCGTCGGTGAGCGTGGAGCCGATCCGCTTGACCGCGGCCTTGTCCGCGCCGGGCGTGGCCACGAGGACGACCGTCCGGCCGCTGAGCCGGTCGCCGACGAGAGGGGCTGCCAGCGCGGTCACGACGTCGGAGTCGGTGGCCGCCTGGGCGTCGAGGGCGGTGACCTTCGCCTCGAGCCGGTCGACCTTGGTCTGCAGACGGGCCCGGTCGGTTGCCGACTGGGTCGTCGAGCGGTCCGACACCGGTCCGGCGCCCAGGCCCAGACCGAGGGCCAGCGCGAGCGCGCTGACCAGGAGGGAGAGCGCGTGGTGCCGACCGGTCACGTGGTGGCGCCGTTGACGATGGTGCGTACCCACTCGATGAGGTCGTCGCGCCACTGACCGACCGGCGTGGCGTCACCGGCGAGCACGGCCGTCGCCGCGACGCCGGCGACCAGCAGCACCACCAGCAGCCAGAGCGGCCAGGTCGGGGCCGGCTTGCGGTAGACGTGGGCCACGCTGGCGGCGTCCATCAGCCGGGTGCCCACCTTCAGCCGGGCGAGGAACGTGCCGGCCAGGTCGGGGCGGGCCCGGTCGACGAAGTCGGTGACCGAGGCGCGCGAGCCGACGGCGACGATCAGGGCGGCGTCGTGGGCGTCGGCGAGAAGCAGGGCGGCGTCCTCCCCGGTGCCGGTCACCGGGAAGACGACGGTGCGCGAGCCGAGCGCCGAGGCGCGGGCCACGCCGCCGGCCCGCCCGTCCCGGTCGGCGCGCACGACGATCTCGGCGCCGCAGAGCAGCGCCTCCTCGGAGACGAGATCGGGGTTGCCCACGATGAGGTCCGGCGCCCAGCCCAGCCCGCGCAAGGCATCAGCAGCCTCCTCGACCGCCACGAGCACCGGGTCGGACGTCTTCATCCACGGCTTCAGCCCGGCCAGGTCGTCCTCCCAGCTGGGACCGCAGGACACGACGACCACGTTCCGCCCGGCCAGCCGGGTGGAGAGCTCGGGGATGCCGTCCCCGTCGAGGAGCAGCGCGTGGTCGTGGCGCAGGGCTTCGGCGGTGTTCGCGGCGAAGGCCTCCAGCTGGACGGCGAGCCCGGAGCGCGCCCGCTCGGTCAGCCGGGTGACGTCGTCGCCCGACAGGGGTTCACCGCGGGCCAGGACGTCATCCCCGTTGTGCAGCAGCGAGCCGTCCAGGCGCACCTTGTCGCCGTCCCGCAGCAGCCGGAGCACCTCAGGCCCAGCCCGGTCCAGCACCGCGATGCCGGCGTCGACCAGCGTCTGGGCGCCGCGGGCGGGGTACCGGCCACTGATGCTGGGCGCGGCGTTGACCACGGCCGAGACACCTGCGGAAACCAGCAGCCGGGCGCTGGCAGCGTCGAGGTCGAGCTGGTCGATCACGGCGATGTCTCCGCGCTTCGCGCGCCGGGCCAGGTCAGCGACGTCGGCGCCGACCGGTTGGACTCGGGCGACCCCGTGGATTCCGGGCAATTGGGCGTCGGGACGGGACCGCCGGAGCGTGGCAAGGCGCATGACGCCGATGCTGTCATGTGACTGGTGGGACTGGTGGGACGACGCACCGATGGGTACGGACGTGTTGGGACGAATCTCCCCGCGCCGCCAGCGCACCGATCTTCCATGATCGGAGATCGATCGCGGCTTCTATGCCTCGCTCGGTCTCCGATCATGGAGACCGCGGGCGGTGGGCGAGGGGATCAACGGGCAGCGCGGCGGAACGGAGTCAGCGGGCCGCGGACGCCTTGGCGAGCGCGGCCTTGTCCGTCGCCGCGGCGCTCAGCAGCTCGCGGGCGTGCTCCTGGGCGGCCCGGGACTCCTCCTGGCCGGCGAGCATCCGGGACAGCTCGGTCAGCCGTCCCTCGTCGTCGAGGGTCACCACGCCGCTGCTGGTGACCGCGCCGTCGTCGGCCTTGCGCACGACCAGGTGCTGGTCGGCGAACGAGGCCACCTGCGGCAGGTGGGTGACCACCAGGACCTGGGCGGTCCGCGCCAGCGCCGCCAGCCGTCGACCCACCTCGATCGCGGCCCGCCCCCCGACGCCGGCGTCCACCTCGTCGAAGACCATCGTCGGCACCGGGTCGGCGCCTGCGAAGACGACTTCGACCGCCAGCATCACCCGGGAGAGCTCTCCCCCGGACGCACCCTTCTGCAACGGCCGGCTGGGTGCCCCGGCATGAGGGCGCAGCAGCAGCTCGACGTCGTCGACCCCGTGCCGCCCGTGGGCCAGCAGCCGACCACCGACCTCGAGCCCGTCGGCGCCCGGGCCGGCCCCGTCCCCGGCGCCCGTGCCTGCCACGGCCCCACGGTCGAGCTCGCTCTGGCTGACCGCCACCTCGATCTCGGCGTTGGGCATCGCCAGCGCCACCAGCTCTCCGGTCACCCCGGCGGCGAACCGGCGGGCGGCCGTGGTCCGCGCCTTCGAGATCTTCGCGGCCAGGTCGGCAAGGGTGCCCATCAACACCCCGCGACGCTCCCGCAGGACGGCGATCCGGTCGTCGTCGCCCTCGAGGGAGTCGAGCCGAGCCGCCGCGCGCCGACCCCAGGCCAGCACGGAGGCGACCGTGTCCCGCGGCGGCCCGTCGTCAGCACCGCTGTCGCCCTCCGCCTCGCCCGCGTCGCCGGGGTCGGCGTACTTGCGCACCAGCCGGGTCACCACCGCCCGCCGCTCCTGCACGATCGCCAGCCGGGCCGGGTCGGTCTCGATGCCGGCGGCGTAGGACGACACGTCCGCCCCGACGTCGGCGAGCAGGTAGGCGACCTCCTGCAGCCGTGCGACGAGCCCGTCCAGCTCGGGGTCGGCGACCCCGGCCTGCTCCAGCGCACCGCGGGCCGCGGCGACCAGCCCGGTGGCGTCGGTCGCGTCCCCCGAGTCGTCGCCGACCAGCGACGTGTGCGCCGTGTCGGTGGCAGCCCGCAGCCCGTCCGCGTGCCCGAGCCGGGCCTCCTCGACGGCGAGCGCAGCCGCCTCGCCCGGCTGGGGGTCGACGGCCTCGATCTCCTCGAGGCCGAAACGCAGCAGGTCGGCCTCCTGCACACGCTCGCGGGCCTGGGTCACCAGCTCGGCGAGCTCGGCCTCGATCGCACGTACCTCGTCGAAGGCCGCGCGGTAGGCGTCCAGCGGGCGTCCCACGGCGGCACCGGCATAGCGGTCCAGGGCCTCCCGCTGCCGGGTGGGCTGCAGCAGCCGGGACTGGTCGGACTGGCCGTGCACCGCCACACACGAGTCGGCAAGCTCGGCGAGCACACCCACCGGCACGCCGCGCCCGCCCAGGAAGGCCCGTGAGCGCGCCTCGGCCGACACCGTTCGGGCCAGCACGAGCACGTCGTCGTCGAGCTCGGCACCCGCCTCCTCGGCGCGCCGCGCCACCGGTCCGTCCGGGTCCACCCGCAGCCGGCCGTCCACCGATGCCCGGGCGGAGCCGGGACGGACGGCACCCGCGTCGGCCCGTCCGCCGAAGAGCAGCCCGAGCCCGGTGACCACCATCGTCTTGCCGGCACCGGTCTCGCCGGTCACGACCGTCAGGCCAGGGGCCAGCTCGAGAACGGCGTCCTCGATGACGCCCAGGCCGCGGATGCGGATCTCCTCGAGCATGCCGCGAGCCTACGCGCGAGCCCCGTCACGACCCGTCCGGACGCGCCCCCCGCCAGCCGCGTACCGGCAGGTCGAACTTGGCGACCAGCCGGTCGGTGAAGGGCGCCTGCGTCAGCCGGGCCAGCAGGACCGGGTGCGCGCCGCGGCACGCCTCGATCCGCGCCCCCGGGGGCAGGTCGATCGTGCGGCGCCCGTCGCACCACAGGACCCCGGTGCCCTGGGTCTGGGAGAGGACCTCGACCGCCAGCACGGACTCGAGAGACACCACCAGCGGCCGGGCGAACAGCGCGTGCGCGCTGATCGGCACCATCAGCAGCGCCTGGACCTCCGGCCAGACGACCGGGCCACCGGCCGAGAAGGCGTACGCCGTGGACCCGGTCGGCGTGGCCATCACGACCCCGTCGCAGCCCCAGCGCGAGAGCGGCCGCCCATCCACCTCGGCCACCACCTCGATCATCCGCTCACGAGCGGCCTTCTCCACAGAGGCCTCGTTCAACGCCCACTGCCGGACCACCTGCTGGCCGTCGACGGTCACGGTCACGTCGAGGGTCAACCGCTCCTCGACGGTGTAGTCGCGGTCCACGACCCGGTCCACGGTCAGCTCGAGACCGTCGCGCTCGGACTCGGCCAGGAACCCGACGTGCCCGAGGTTGACCCCGATCAGCGGGGTGTCGGACTCGCGGGCCACCTCGGCGGCCCGCAGCAGGGTCCCGTCGCCGCCGAAGACCACCACCACCTCGCAGTCGCGGGTGACGTCGGGGCCGCGGTCGACCACCGTCGCCCCGTCGAGCCCCAGGTCGGCGGCCTCGTCCGCGAGCACCCGCACCGCGACACCAGCGGCGGCGAAGCGTGCGGCGGCCGCGCGGACCGCGGCCACCACGTCGGGACGTCCGGTGTGGCTGACGACCAGCACGGACCGTTGGGTCGAGGTCACTGAGGTCCTTCCGCAAGGGCGGTGGCGAGGTCGGCATCCTCCAACGCGGGAGCGCCGCGGCGCAGCCAGAGGAAGTACTCCACGTTCCCCGCCGGGCCGGGCAGCGGGCTGGCGACGACGCCGGCGACCCCGAGACCCAGGTCGTACGCCGTGGCAGCCACGCCGCGCACGGCCGCCGCACGGTGCTCCGGGTCGCGCACCACACCACCCGGGCCGAGGGTCGCCTTGCCCACCTCGAACTGCGGCTTGACCATCACGACCACGTCCGCGTCGTCGCGCGCCGCGCCGACCAGAGCGGGCAGCACCAGGCCTAGCGGGATGAACGAGAGGTCGGCGACCACGAGGTCGACCGGGTCCCCGACAGCGGCCGGGTCCAGGTCGCGGACGTTGGTGCGGTCCAGGACGAGCACCCGTTCATCGCTGCGCAGCGACCAGGCCAGCTGGCCGTACCCGACATCGACACAGACCACCCTCGCCGCCCCCCGGCGCAGCAGCACGTCGGTGAAGCCGCCGGTCGAGGCGCCGGCGTCCAGGGCGCTGCGGCCCTCGACGGCCAAGCCCGCGGCGGCGAACGCGTCCAGCGCACCGGCCAGCTTGTGCCCGCCCCGGGAGACGTACGTCGGGCCGCTCGGCTCCTCGACCACGATCGGGTCCGCCGTGGTCACCTGCGTCGCGGGCTTGATGATCGTGCGCCCCGGCACCCGGACCTGGCCCGAGGACACCAGCTCCGCCGCCTGGTCCCGGGACCGGGCAAGCCCACGCCGGACCAGCTCGGCGTCCAGCCGGACCCGACGGGTCACGCCGGCGAGTCCCCCGGGTCCTGCCCCGTCTCCAGGTCTCTCCGCTCGACGTCGGCGAGCGCTTCGTGCAGGACCCGGTGCACCGCCTCGTAGACCTCGACGTGCTCCTCTGCCGGTCGGTCGGCCAGTCCGCGGAGGCGATCGACAGCCTCCGCGATACGTGGGTCGCCGCCGGAGATCCCGTGATCGGTCGTCGGCTCCTGGGCAGGCGGGACGGACTCGACCGGCTCGGTCGACTCGACGGACTGGGCCGGAGCCAGCGGGGCTGCCGGTGTGATCGGCTCGACCGGGTCAACCGGGTCAACCGGGTCGACGTTCTCTGACCCGTCGTCGGCGGTCACGACGTCGACCGCTTCGCGGTGGACTTCCTCGCCGACTTCTTCGCTGTCGCCCTCTTCGCCGGCGACTTCTTCGCTGTCGCCCTCTTCGCCGTCGACTTCTTCGCCGGCGACTTCTTCGCCGTCGCCCGCTGTGCGGCGCGGGTCCGGCGCAGCTCCTGCTCCAGCTCCTCGACCCGCCGCTCCAGGGCCTTGCTCCGACGCGTCGCGGTGGTCAGCTCGTCGGCGGACACCAGCCCGAGCCGGGCGACGGAGCGCTCCACCTCGCCTCGGACAAGGTGGACGAGCAGGTCCCGGTTCGCCCTGCTCGTTGCGATCAGGTCATCGGCCAGCGCGCCGACCTGTGCCAGCACGGGGGTCGGCACGACGACACCGACACTCGTCTCGCCCTGAGCGAGCAGCGACTTGGCCGCGTCCCGCGCCCGGGAGCGGGTGACGTCGGTCAGCCCGTTCGCCAGCTGGATGTAGCCCCGTAGTCCGTCCAACACCATGACGACTCCGCTTCACGTGTCTCGCCGGCTCGGCCGCCGGGAGCGCTCGCGGCGAACGCTACCCCGACCTGCTGCAGCGCTCCGCTGCGGTAACCTCACCGACTCGATGGCCACGACCGCACAGTGCCGCGCCGCGCTGACCGACCTCGCGAGCCGGCTGCAGGACATGGATCCGGAGCACCAGACTGCCTTCGACCGCTCGCTGAGCTGCAGAGTGCCCGACCTGGGCATCACGTTCTCGGGCGCGTTGAGCCAGGGGACGATCCGGGACATCACCACCGACCCGGCGCCCAAGGCCCAGATCCGGCTCACGGCGTCCAGTGACGACCTCGTCGCCCTGACCCGCGGCGACCTCAACTTCGCCCAGGCCTGGCTGGGTGGCCGGCTCAAGGTCGAGGCCGGCGTACGCGACCTGCTCCGCCTGCGCTCGATGCTCTGACCCTTGGTCCGGCCGATCACCGGGACACCGCGCGGGTTGCCTCACCAACCCGCGAGCGCCAGCGCCTCCTCGATCCCGTCCGCCGTCGCGCGACTGCCCGCCTGATCCTCGCCGTCCCACGCAGCGACGCACAGGGCACGCAGCGCGTCGACCCGGTCGCCGGTCCCCCGCAGCGTGACGCGCGTGCCGTCGAACGTCGCTGTCCAGCCGCCGCACGACCGCCCGCGGGCCTCGCCGGTCGTGACCGGTGGGTGCGGGGCCAGCAGCCCCGCGGCGAGGTCTTCGGCGACGTACGTCGGGCGCAGCCTGGCCGGGGCGTTGACCAGCTCGAGCGGGGTCGCGATCCCGGTCAGCACGAGCAGGCTGGCCGCACCGACCCGGTTGGCACCCTCGATGTCCGTGTCGAGCCGGTCGCCGACCACCAACGGCTGCTGCGCCCCGGCACGGCTGACCGCCTCCGCGTGCAACGGAGGCTCGGGCTTGCCGGCAACCGTGGGACGTCGGCCGGTGGTGGCCGCGATGACGTCGACCAGGGCGCCGTTTCCCGGAGCGATCCCACCCGGGGTCGGAACGGTGGCGTCCAGGTTGCTGGCGTACCACGGCACCCCGGCCCCCACGGCGTACGTCCCTTCGGCCAGCTGGCGCCAGCCGACCTCCGGGCCGAAGCCCTGCACCACCGCGACCGGCTCCTGGTCGGCACGATCCACCGCGCGCAGCCCGCGGTCGGCGAGCGCCACCCGGAGGCCCTCGCCGCCCACGACGAGGACGCGGGAGCCGGCAGGGACGTCAGCGGCGATCAGGGTTGCCACCGCCTGGGCGGACGTGGCGACCTCGTCAGGACTGGCCGGGATGCCGAGGTCGGACAGGTGGGCTGCCACGGTCTGCGGAGTGCGGGATGCGTTGTTCGTGACGTAGGCGATCGCGACACCACGCGCCCGCACGTGTGCGACGACCTCCGCTGCGCCGGGGACGACATCCGGTCCGATGTAGAGGACTCCGTCGAGATCGAAGAGCACTGCGTCGTGGTCATCGAGCAACGACCCCGGGCTGCCGTCGACGAGCGGCCTCACGTGAGGTCGCCGCGGCGAGCCCGTTGGGTGGCGCGTGCCTCTCTCAGGGCCTGCTGGTAGTCGGCTCGGCCGGGGCGCATGGCCACCGCGAGCGCGAACTGCTCGACGGCCCCGGCCACGTCACCGGTGCGCATGCGGGACAGGCCCAGACCGAACCGTGCGTAGTCGTTGTCCGGGCTGACCTCAGCCAGCTCGGCGAACAGCCCCTGCGCCTCGCGGTAGCGCCGCGCGTCGAACGTCGCCCGGGCCAGTGCCTCCAGGATGCTGGCCGACTCCGGCTCCCGGACTCGGGCGTGCCCGAGCAGCGCGGCGGCCGCCATGGCGTCGCCGCGCTCCAACAGCGTCAGACCGCGGACGTACCAGTCGTAGACCTCGCCCGCGGGTTCACCAGGGCGGTCGTCGTCGGCAGCACCGCTTGCCTCCTCGCTCACCTCGAGAACCGTCCTTCCCGCCGTGGTCGTCCGCTGCGGTCCAGGGTCGCGCAGCGCTGTCCTGTCCTGCTGCAGGCCCCCCCGTAGCATGCCCGTCATGCCCGGGACCGACATCACGCGCTTCGACGACGTCGGCGACGCGACGGGTGATGCTACGGCTGAGACCGGTGGCCTGGTGGTCCGGCCGTTCCGGGCGCTGCGCTACGACCCGGCCCGGGTCAGTGATCTGGCATCCGTGACCAGCCCGCCGTACGACGTGATCGACCCGGACAGCGCCACCCGCCTGGAGGCGCTGGATCCGCACAACATCGTCCGGCTGATCCTGCCGCGCCAGCAGTCCGAGGACGGGGTCAACCGGTACGCGCAGGCGCGCGCGGCCCTCGAGGACTGGACCGCGCAGGGGATCCTGCGGCGGGACGAGGCTGCGGCGCTCTACGTGTACGAGCAGACCGGCGCCGGTGTCGCGCAGCGCGGACTGATCGCCGCGGTGGAGCTGCGGGATCCGGCGGCCGGGGTGATCCTGCCGCACGAGGACGTCATGCCCGGACCGGTCGCGGACCGCCTCGAGCTGATGCGGGCCACCGAGGCCAACCTGGAGCCGATCCTGCTGGTCTACGACGGGGGTGGAACGACGGCCAGGCTGATCGACGAGGTCTGTGCGGGAGCGCCACTTCTCGAGACGACGACCGACGGCGGGCTCACCCAGCGAGTGTGGGCGGTCACCGACCCCGCACTACAGCAGGAGATCGCCGCTGACCTCGCGCCGCAGCAGGCGTTGATCGCCGACGGCCACCACCGGTACGCCACCTACCGCCGGCTGCAGGCCGAGCATCGGGCGGCCGGAGACGGTGCCGGCGACTGGGACCTGGGTCTGGCCATGCTGGTCGACGGTCAGAGCCACCCGTTGCGGGTGCAGGCCATCCACCGCGTGGTGGCCGGGCTCGGGCTCTCGGACGCCCTCGAGCAGGTACGACAGGTGTTCCGGGTGGCGCCGATCGAGGTGGACCTGACCGGTGCGCTGTCAGCGCTGGACGCAGCGCCCGGTGCGCACCCGTTCGTGATCACCGACGGGACCGACTACGCGCTGATCGACCAGCCCGACACTGCCGCAGTCATGGCGGCCCTGCCGGCGGCCGAGCACACCGCTGCCTGGCGTTCGCTGGATGCCAGCCTGCTGCATGCCTTGCTCCTGCAAGGGTTGTGGGACGTCCAGGACACCAGCGACCGGGTCTCCTACCTGCACGACGCCGAGTCGGCGGTACGCGCCGCGATCCGGACCAGCGGCGTGGCCGTCCTGATGCGGCCGGTGAGCACCGACGTCGTGGCGTCACTGGCCGCGCGGGGCGAACGGATGCCGCGCAAGTCCACCTCGTTCGGCCCCAAGCCGCAGACCGGGTTGGTGCTTCGCCTGCTGGGGCGCTGACGCACTCGGGTCGCGCCGGCAGCAGGCGCGGCAGTGAGCTCTCAGGCCGGCCGAGCGACCCGTCGCAGCCGCCTCACCTCCACCTCGCTTCGGCTCACCGGGCCGCCCGGAGAGCGCCAGAACCGCCGCCGGAGCGCCCCGTGGACCTCGAGGATCTCCCCCACCTGCGCCCGGCCGAGCGTGCGTTGCACGTCGGCCCGCCAGGCCGCGCAGTCGAGGGTGTCGACCGTTGGCGACCGCGGGGTCGCGCCACCAGCGCCCGTCGCGCGGCGCGAGCCGCTGCCCTGACCCGGCTGGCCTGCGCGGGAGACAACGAGCCGGAAAGAGACCAGCCGGTCACCGCTCGGGAGCTCGCGGGGAACGGGCTCCACGGCAAGGCGCCCGACCAGCCGAACCTCGTTCGCATGCGGGTCGACGCGTTCCGTGGGCGCGCCCTTTGCGGCTTTCGTTGCCACGGGCACCACTTCCTCGCCGTCACGGCCAGGACGCTCCCGGCGATCTCCAGCATGGCTCGCCGGCGGGTCGGCAGGAGGGGCTCGAAGCCGATCTGTGGAGAACGCCGGGCTGTGGATGACCGCCGGGCTGTCGACAACGCCGGGTGCGGACGACGATGGGGCGTACGACCTGTGACCCCGGACCTGCCGCTCAGTCGTCGGAGCCGGGCTCGCCGTCGTCGGTGATGGTGATCCCGTTCAGCTCGTCGACTCGCTCGGCAGCGTCGGTGTCGCCGGCCTCGTCGGCATCGGCGGCGTGCCCGAACCAGGTCAATGCCTCGTCGCGGCGGCCGGCGTCGAGCAGGGCGTCGGCATAGGCGTAGAACAGTCGGGCCGACCACGGTTTGCGCTGGCCTGCCGTCAGCTGGGGGCCTTGCAGCATCAGCGCGGCCGCATCGGGCTGACCGAGGTCGCGGCGCGCTCCGGAAGCGACGATGAGCAGCTCGACCCGGTCGGCCGTGTCCAGGGCCAGCCCCTCGGGACTGACCGCGATCTCCAGAGCCTTCTCGGGGCGACCCAGGCCACGCTCACAGTCGGCCATGACGGTCAGCACGCTCTGGTCGCCGGTGATGCGTCGGGCGGCCCGCAGCTCCGCAAGCGCCTCCGCATAGCGGCCGGCGTGGTAAGCCGTGAGCCCCGTCGCCTCGCGGACGGCTCCCACTCGGCCGGCGCGGTTGCGGGCGGCCACGGCATGCGCGTATGCCGCTTCCGGATCCTCGTCGATGAGCCGGGCGGCCATCACCAGATGGCGGCTGACGACCTGGGAGTTCAACGACGCGAGCGAGCTGAGCTCGGCACGGACGGCACGATCGAGCTCGGCGCCCGTCACATCCTCGGGCAGGGCGGGTTCGCCCTTGCGAGTCGCACTGTCGCTGCCGTCCGCACCCGACCTGGGTGCGGCAGCCGAGCCTGCGCCGCCGCGGGCACCGGCCCCTCGAGAGCCGCCCGTGGCAGGGCCACCGGAGCGACGGGCACCCGCGCCCGAACCGGCTCGCGAGCCTCCGGAACCGCCACGTCCACCTCGAGCCGGCCGGTCAGGCCGATCCGAGCGGTTCGACCGGTCCGGCCGTGCGCCGCGCGGGTCGTCGGACTCTGTCACGTGGGAGTCTCCCTCGTCGTCATTGAGTGGTCGGCAATGCCGAAAGGGCCGCCCCATGATGGGGCGGCCCTTTCGGAAAGGATGTCCGGCGGCGTCCTACTCTCCCACGTAGTCCCCCACGCAGTACCATCGGCGCTGAGAAGCTTAGCTTCCGGGTTCGGAATGGAGCCGGGCGTTTCCCTCTCGCTATGGCCGCCGAAACTCTATGGAGATGTCAAGGTCGGATCCCGACCGCATCTCGGGAACCGCACAGTGGACGCGTAGCATTTGGCGTGAGCCAACAATCAAAAAGATTGTGTGGTCAAGTCCTCGGCCTATTAGTACCGGTCAGCTCCGTGCATTGCTGCACTTCCACTTCCGGCCTATCAACCCAGTGGTCTGCTGGGGGCCTTACCAGGTTAACCCTGTGGGAGACCTCATCTTGAAGCGAGCTTCCCGCTTAGATGCTTTCAGCGGTTATCCCTTCCGAACGTAGCCAACCAACCATGCTCCTGGCGGAACAATTGGCACACCAGAGGTTCGTCCGTCCCGGTCCTCTCGTACTAGGGACAGCCCTTCTCAAGTCTC
>JBBRVU010000025.1:0-32638 GCA_038246575.1 Actinomycetes bacterium
GGCGGTGATGTCCTTCGGGAAGCCGTTCTGCAGCGCCCGCAGCCCCGAGCCGCCCGTCGTGCCCTGCTCGAACTGGATGGTGCCCTTGTCCAGCCGGAACTGCTGGCGGGTGTGGTGGTGCCCGTTGAGCACCAGCGGCACGGTCCCGTCGATCTCGGTCGCGGCGTCGCCGTCGTGGATGACCATGACGTCGACCGGCGTCCCCTCGGCCGCCAGCCGTCGCGCAGTCGAGGCAAGCCCCAGCCCCATCTGCGACACCGTCGCCGGCGCGGTGTCGGAGGTGTTCTTGTCCGGCGTGAACCGCGGGTCGCCCTTGCCGAGGAAGCGCAGCCCGGCCACCTCCTCGGGCTGCCCGTCCAGCACGACCGCGTTCGGCTGGCGCGCGACCGCGGCCTGGGTGATCAACGAGTCGTGGTTGCCGCGTACCCAGACGTACGGCACGCCCATCGTGGCCATCGGGTCGATGTAGGCGTCCTCCGCGGACGACCCGTGGTCGCTGATGTCGCCTGCGTCGACGATCAGATCGACGTCGAACTGCTTGGCGATCGAGCGCATCACGTCCCACGACGCCGGGTTCAGGTGCAGGTCGGAGACGAACAGCACCCTGGTGGTGGAGTTGTTCGGTGCGTACGCCGGCAACGCCGAGGTCACGTCGTAGAGCCGGGACACGTTGGTCACCAGCTTCGCGAGCTGGTTCTCGTACTTCGCGAAGTCCGACACGATCGACTGCGCGTCGCCCACCACCGTCGGCGCCGAGGCGAGCAGCCCCTGGTACTTCGGCTGGTTGATCGCCTTCGGGTCCCACGTCGCGGCGGCGATCCCGCCGCCGCCGACCAGAGCGATCAGGCTCACGGCGGTGGTCGCCGCCACCGGTCGCCAGTTGCGGCGGAACGCGATCAGCCCCAGCAGCAGCCCGCCGAGGATCGCTGCCGCCACCGACCGCCCCGCCAGCGCGATCAGCCCCGACCGCAGGTCGCTGCTGACGACCTCGCCCAGTCCGTTGACCGACGCCGGGTCGTTGAAGATCCGCCGCGCGTCGCCGGCGTTGATCCGGTCGACCACCGCGTTGAGCTGCCACGGCCCGGCATGGGTCTGCACCTGCAGCCGGCCCAGCGGCGGGATGCTCAGCTCGCTGCCCCCGTGCAGCGACGGCGTGAGGTCCATCTCCACCCGCAGCGGCCCGACCGGCGCCTCGATCTGCCCGCCGGCCAGCAGGCCGAGCCAGCAGCCGAGCAGCCCGACGACGATGACCTCGACGACCACCCACCCGCGCCGCCGGCCGCTGCCCGGTGCGCCGCGGAGCGAGTCCCAGCGCACGGCCACCGGCCGGAGGAATGACATGCGTCCTGCCTACCTCATCAACCCGCGTGGGCGAGAATCGACACCGTGCTGCAGATGCCCGAGTCTCGTTTCGACGAGCTGGTCGGTGAGGCGCTGGACACCGTCCCGGCTGAGCTCGCGGCCTTGATGGACAACGTCGCGGTCTTCGTCGAGGACGAGCCGCCGCCCGAGGATCCGGAGATCCTCGGCTGGTACGAGGGCACGCCGTTGACCGAGCGCGACGGCGGTTACGCCGGCGTGCTGCCCGACCGGATCGTCATCTTCCGCGGCCCCACCCTGCGGATGTGTGCCGACGAGGCCGAGGTCATCGACGAGGTGCACATCACTGTCGTGCACGAGATCGCCCACCACTTCGGCATCGACGACGACCGCCTGCACGACCTCGGCTACGCCTGATCCGCAGCCCGGTCGGCGCGGTGGTACGGCCAACCAGCCGCTCAGGACCCGGCGATCGTCACGTGCCGGACGCTGATGACATCGCGCAGGTCGATCAGCGGCGCCGGTGCGCCGACGAGGTATCCCTGCACGACCGCGTACCCCATCTCGCGTACGGCCCGGAACTGCTCGACCGTCTCGATCCCCGCGGCCAGCGGGTGCCGCCCCGCGGCTCGCGCCACCGACACGACCGCGGCGACCACCGCGGCGTCGGCAGGGTCGTTGAGGATCCCCGACATCAGCGACTTGTCGACCTTGAGGGTGTCCACCGGCAGCCGGCGCAGCCCCGACAGTGACATGCCGCCGCTGCCGAAGTCGTCGATCGCCAGGCCGACCCCGAGCCGGCGCAGCCGGTCGAGCTCGTCGGCCAGCCCCGGCCCGCCCTCGGGCAGGTCGTGCTCGTGCAGCTCGAGGTAGAGCCCGCTGGCCTGCAGCCCCGCCCAGGTCAGCAGCAGCGCGACCGTGTCGGCGAACCCGGGCCGCGCGACCTCGCTGGCCCAGGTGTTCACGCTCACCCGCACCCGCGGGTCCGACCACGACGCCGCGTCGCGCACGGCCGTGCGCAGCACCCAGTCGGAGAGCGGTCGCGCCAGGTCGGTGCCCGCGACGCGCGGCAGGAAGTCCTGCGGCAGCAGCATCCCCAGCCGCGGGTGCGGCCACCGCACCAGCGCCTCGAGCCCGATCAGCACCCCGTCGGTGCGCACCACCGGCTGGTAGTGCAGCTCGAGCAGGTCAGCCTGGATCGCGTGCCGCAGGTCGGTGAGCAGCCCGGTGGGCGGCTCCGGTGTGTCCTCGCCGGCCTCGAGGTGGTCCTCGTCCGCGAAGACGTACGACGCATGTGGCCGGTGCTTGGCCCGGAACATCGCGAGGTCGGCCTCGTGCAGAAGCTCGTCACCCGACTCGGTGCGGGGACCCGCGACCGCGATGCCGATGCTCGCCGTGACCGACACCTCGTGGCCGCGCACCTGCACCGGCCGCTCGATGTTCGCGATCAGCCGGGTCGCGAGCCGGGTCACGTCGTGGTCGGCGTCGACCTCCTCGCAGATGACGACGAACTCGTCGCCACCGAGGCGGGCCACGGTGTCGCAGGACCGTAGCGCCGCCTGGATGCCACCGGCGACGCTGACCAGCACCTCGTCGCCGGCGTCATGACCCAGGGTGTCGTTGACCTCCTTGAAGCGGTCGAGGTCGATGAACAGCACCGCGATCGTGTCGTCGCTGCGCGCCGCGCGGGCCAGCGCCGTGTCCAGCCGGTCGCGCAGCAGCCGGCGGTTGGGCAGGTTGGTCAGGCTGTCGTGCAGCGCCGCGTGCAGCAGCAGCCGCTCGGTGTTGCGCCGCGCCGTCGCGTCCTCGAAGCAGATCAGCATCCCCTGCGACCCCGCCTCGGGCAGGCCGACCGCGGACACCAGGACCCACACGTCGTGACCCTTCGCGTGGCGCATCCGGCGCTCCGAGGTGCCGAGCTTGAACAGGCCGACGTCCTCCGGGGTGGCCAGCGCGTGCAGCGCCGTCCCGATCAGGGACAGCGGGTCGCGCCCGAGCAGGCGGCCGGTCGCGTCGTTCGCCTCGAGCACCCGGCCGGTGCCGTCGACCACGGCTGTCGCGGTCGGGTTGCGCCGGAACACGGCGCGGTAGTCGGGAGCGAGCTGGCGCACGTCGATGACGGCCTCGGCGTAGGTCGCCGTGCCGTCCTTGCCCGCTATCGCGCCCTCGTGCGGGGCGCCGTTCGGGCGATTGCTGCTGCCATCGCTGGCATCGTCGTGCGTCAGTGGTCCTCCCCCAGCAGCACCAATGGTCCCCGTCACGGAGCGTGTTCGCACCTGAGTCGATGCACGATCACCCGGACGACGGCTGAGTGACCGGAACCGCCCAAGCAGTCACCGAGAGTGATCAGCGGGGGAGCGCGGTCCAGACCGAGGCCGCGACCAGCTCCGCCACCGTCACCTCGGTGAGCAGGCGCACATCATCGTCGGTGTCACCGCGGTAGCACACGGCGGTCCGGCGCAGCGCATGTCGGCTGGCTACATCCCCGACGAGCTGCGCCGCGCGTACATCGCCTCGATGTCCTTGGCGAACTCCGCGGCGACGACCGCACGCTTGAGCTTCAACGTCGGCGTCAGGTGACCGGTGGCCTCGGTGAGGTCGACGGGCAGCACCCGCAGGTGCTTGATGGACTCCGCCGAGGAGACCGTCGCGTTGGCGTTGGTGACCGCGGTGCGCAGCTCGGCGAGCAGGTCGGGATCCTCGGTGAGCTCGGCGGCCGTCGCGGGCTCGCGCTCAGCGTGTTCGAGCCAGTCGGTCAGGGCATCGGGGTCGAGCGAGACCAGCGCGCCGACCGCGGCGCGGCCGTCGCCGACGACCATGGCCTGGCTGACCAGCGGGTGCGCGCGCAGCACGTCCTCGAGCGGGCCTGGTGCGACGTTCTTGCCCGAGGAGGTCACCAGGATCTCTTTGGCCCGGCCGGTGATGGTGAGGAAGCCGTCGGCGTCGAGCGAGCCGAGGTCGCCGGTGTGGAACCAGCCGTCGGTGTCGAGCACGGCGTCGGTCGCGGCCTTGTCGTGCCAGTAGCCGCGGAACACGTGCCCACCTCGTACGAGCACCTCGCCGTCCTTGCCGATGCGCACCTCGAAGCGCGGCAGGGCGCGGCCGACGCTCCCGATCCGGCTGGCTGCGCGGGTGTTCACGGTGGCGGCCGCGGTGGTCTCGGTCAGCCCGTAGCCCTCCAGGACGGTGACGCCGATGCCGCGGAAGAAGTGGCCGAGGCGCGGGCCGAGGGCGGCGCCGCCGGAGATGGCCCAGTCCGTACGCCCGCCGAACGCCGCGCGGATCTTGCCGTAGACCAGCCGGTCGAACAGTGCCCTGCGCAGCCGCAGCACCGGGCCGGGCCCGCGGCCGTCGAGGGCTTTGCTGTAGGCGATGGCCGTGTCGGTGGCGAGGTCGAAGACCTTCACCCGACCGGCCGCGTCGGCCTTGCGGCGCGCCGTGTCGTAGACCCGCTCGAAGACGCGGGGAACGGCCAGCACGAACGTCGGTCGGAACGTCGGGAGGTCGATGGTGATGCGCGCGACGTCGCTGTGCGCGGTGTGCAGGCCCTTGAGCAGCACGGCGACCTGGATCATCCGGCCGAACACGTGGGCGAGCGGGAGGAACAGCAACGTGGAGCCGTTCTCGTCCTCGAAGAGCTCGGGCAGCATCTCGATCGCGCTGGTCACCTCGGCCAGGAAGTTGCCGTGGGTCAGCTCACAGCCCTTGGGCCGGCCGGTGGTGCCGGAGGTGTAGATGACCGTGGCGAGGCTGTCGGCGGTCAGGCCGTCGCGGCGCGCGATCAGCTCGGCCCGTGTCTCGGCCGTGTCGTGCGCCCGGCCCTCGGCGGCGAGCGCGGTCAGCGTGCTGCCGCCGTCGACGTCGTCGATGACCCAGTGGTGTGTGAGGCTCTTCAGGTCGCCCGACATCGAGTCCAGCATCGCCGCGTGCGAGGCGCCCTCGACGACGGCGCCGACGGCACCGGAGTCCTCGAGGATCCAGCGCAGCTGGTCGGCCGAGGACGTCTCGTAGACCGGCACGACCACCGCACCGGCGGCCCAGACGGCGGCGTCGACGAGCATCCACTCGTACCTCGTCTTGGCCATCAGCGCGACGCGGTCCCCGGCGCCGACGCCGGCGGCGATGAGGCCGAGGGCGAGCTCGTCGACCTGGGTCTGCAGGTCGCTCGCGGTGATCGGCTCCCAGTCCTTGCCGCTGCGGCGGCTGACGAGGACGCGGTCGGGGGTGCGCGCGGCGTGGGCCGGCACGATGTCGGCGAGGTTGGTGGGGGTCAGGGCCGGCAGCGCGGTGTGCGGCGTGGGGGTGCTCGGCATCGGTGTCCTCGGCGCTCGCGACGGGCGGCGCGGGTCCGGGCGCCTGGTGAAGTTACGCCACAGTAAGTTACCGAGCTGTACGCGGCTAGTCGGACGGTCGGCCGGTGCAGCGGGCGGGGGGACTTTCGGCGCCCTATTTCCGCTGGATTGCCCGGTGCGTCCGCGGGTACCCCATCGCCGACCCCGCAGCAGCCGGGTGGCGCGCCATGCGCGTCGCCGGGCTGTCGCTGTGCAGGTAACGGGAAGGCCAGGAGCGACTGATGTGGGACGTCCGGACGGCTGACTCGTGTGTCGTGGGGTCCGCGCGCCCGACCATCCGGGTGGCCTCCGTGCCCGGCGATCACGTCTACGTACGACACTTGTCACCGGTCGGGACCCCGGACGGCGTCGAACGCCTACCGGATCCGACCGTCCCATGGTGGCCGCCGGCGATGCTCGATGCCGCCTGGGTCCGCGAGCACTCGGCCGAGTTCGATCTCATGCACGTGCACTTTGGCTTCGACGGCCTCTCGCCCACGGCCCTGAGCGAGCTCGTGGACAGCCTGCGCCGTGCCCACCGGCCGCTCGTCCTGACCATCCACGACTTGCGCAACCCGCATCATCCGACCCGCGAGCTCCACGACGCGCAGCTCGACGTGCTGGTCCCTGCGGCAGACGCGCTCGTCACCCTGACGCCGGGTGCGGCCGCCGAGATTCGCCGGCGGTGGGGTCGCAGCGCTTCTGTGGCCCCGCACCCCCACGTGGTGGATCTGGAGATGTTGAGCCGCCGACACCGCCCGCAGGAGCGTCCCGGTGACTCGCCATTCGTCGTGGGCGTCCACCTCAAGAGTGCGCGGGCGTGCATGGCCGGCGCGCCAGTTGTCGATGCCCTTGTGGAGATCACCAAGGGGGACGACATGGTGCTGCGGGTCAACGCGCACACCGACTTGGCGAGCCCGGACGGTGCGCGCTACGACCCCGAGGTGGCGCGCAGCCTCGATCTCGCGAGCAGCGCTGGCGCCGACGTGCTCGTGCACGACTTCTACTCCGACAGTGACCTGTGGGCCTACCTGTCCGCGTTGAACCTCTCGGTGCTTCCGTACCGTTTTGGGACGCACTCCGGCTGGCTCGAGGCGTGTCGCGACCTCGGCACCGCCGTTGCGGCCCCACGGTGCGGGTTCTACGCAGAGCAGGGACCGGTGCACTCGTTCTACCTCGACGAGGACCGGCTGGATGTGGGCTCGTTGCGCCAAGCCGTACTTGGGGCGATGTCAGCCCCGCCTCCTCGCGCGGTACCGGTGGCCGAGCGCCTTGCCCAGCGTCAGCAGGTCGCACGGCTGCACGGGGAGCTCTATCGCGCGCTGGTCCGATGACGCGGCTGCGGATCGCCCTTGTTGCTGGGGCTCGTTTCCCGATCGCCGAGCCCTTCGCCGGCGGCATGGAGTCACACACCTGGACGATGGCTGCGGAGCTTACTCGCCGCGGCCACGACGTCACAGTCTTCGCTGCCCCTGGGTCGGACCCGGCGATCGGACGGATCGTTGCTCTGGACGTCGGTTTCACCCCTTCTGCGGTTGCCCGCGCCGATGTCTCTATGCCACCGGAGCAGTTCCTGCAGGAACACCATGCCTATCAACGGCTGATGCTTGGACTGAGTCGGGACTCGTCCTTCGACGTGGTGCATCTCAACTCGGTGCACCACCTCCCGGTCGCGATGGCCGAGCTGTTGCCGCGCCCCCCGGTGCTCACCCTGCACACGCCGCCGACGCCGTGGCTGGAGTCGGCGATCCGCGTCGGAAACGCCGTTCGGCCCGTCGCTGTGTCCGAGCACACCGCGCGGGCTTGGGAGGCGGTGCTCGGCCCGGTGTCGGTGGTCCGCAACGGGATTTCGCTCGAGACCTGGCCGACAGGCCCCGGCGGGGACTGCGCGGTGTGGAGCGGCAGGCTGGTCCCGGAGAAGGGCGCTCACCTCGCGATCGACGCAGCGCGACTGGCAGGGATGCCCCTCGCGCTGGCTGGGCCGGCGCCGGACCCGACGTACCTGCGTGAACAGATCCTTCCGCGTCTCGGCGATGATGTCCGCTGGGTTGGTCACCTCGACCACGCCGCCCTGTCGCGGCTCATTGGGTCCTGCGCGGTCGGCGTGGTGACGCCATGCTGGGACGAGCCGTTCGGTCTGGTGGTGGCCGAGACAATGGCCACAGGGACGCCGGTCGCCGGCTTCGCCCGGGGCGCCCTCCCCGAGATCGTCACTCCGGAGTCTGCGGTGCTGGCTGGCCCAGGCGACGTGGCCGGACTGGCCCGAGCCATTCGCTCGGCCCGGCACCTGGCCCGGGAGGCTGTGCGGGGTCATGCCCAGCGCGTGTTCGACCGCCATGTCATGGTCTCGCGCTACGAAGAGCTCTACCTCGGGACCGCCAGCGACGGGGCAGCCGCTCGTGAGTGCGAGACCAATCCCCTCGACCTGAACGCCTCCCGGGTCTCGGCATCGGTGAACTGATGATCGGCTACTACGCGCACCATGTCGGAGTCGGCCATCTGGTCCGAGCTCGGGCTGTTGCCGCGCGCCTGCCCGGTGAGCTCACCGTCCTGAGCTCGGGCATGCCGGAGGGCGACGATTGCCCGTGGCTGCACCTCGTGCGGGACGACGACCCGCTGCCCAGTGATGACGTGACCGCGTCCGGGGCCTTGCACTGGGCACCCGTCAGGCACCGGGGGATGCGATCTAGACAAGCGGCCATCGCCGCGTGGGCGGAGCGGCACGACGCCGCACTTGTCGTGAGCGACGTATCCGTCGAGGTGCTGCTGCTGGCCAGGCTGCTGTCCATCCCCGCTGTCGCTGTTGCGCTGCGCGGCGATCGCAGCGACCGCGCACACACTCTCGGGTTCGACGTCGCTGACCGCATCCTTGCGCCGTGGCCGGAAAGCACGCAGACGTCTTGGCCGAGTCGCTGGCTGGCGAAGACCACTTGGGTCGGCCCCGTCAGCCGCTACGACCAGCGACCGCTGATCCCCTCGAGTTGCCCTAGCGCAGGACGCTGCGTCCTGCTGCTGCTCGGTGCCGGCGGACACACCATGACCGTCGCGGACCTGCGAGCCGCGGCCTCAGTGCCCCGCACGCACTGGCATGTCGTCGGCCCGTCAGTCCCGACCGCAGAACCGATGCCGGCCAATGTCCAGCGGCTCGGCTGGGTGCCCGACCCCTGGCCGCTGCTGTGCAGGGCCGACGTCGTGGTCGGCAGCGCGGGGGACAACGCGGTGGCGGAGACGGCGGCGGCTCGGAAGCCCTTCGTCGCTGTCCCGCAGAGCCGCCCCTACGACGAGCAACGGCACCAGGCCACGGTTCTCTCGCGCGCGGACCTGGCCGAGTGCGTCGAGCCGTGGCCGGGCGCCCTTGGTTGGGCGAGTGTGCTCGACCGTGCGCAGGCACGAGGCGGTGACGTCTGGGCGGGGTATCACGACCGGCTCGGCGCGATGAGGATGGCGGCCGAGCTGGGCCGAGTTGTCGGATCGCGATGAGCGCCGTCGCCGTCATCACCACCGTGCACGGTCGGCTCGACCATCTCTCGGGGATGCGCCGCGGATTGGCCCGCCAAGGCGTCGATCTCGAGCACGTAGTGGTGAGGATGGGAGGGCCCGAGCCGTGGGACGTCTGCCGCGAGGGCCCGCCTGTCGTCCGGGTCGATCTGGAGATGCCCTCAGGAACCGATCGCGGTCGGCTTCCCCTTGCGTCCGCTCGTAACGCCGGTGCCGCTGCCACTTCGGCAGACCTCCTCGTCTTCCTCGACGTCGACTGCATCCCGGCCTCGGGCCTGGTGCGTCGCTACGGGGCGGCAGCGCAACGCGTGTCCGGTCTGCTCGCGGGTCCCGTCGCCTACCTGCCCCCTGGCGTGTCGTCGGCTGCTTCCGAGGAGCAGCTTCGCGCAACGGCCCGTCCGCATCCAGCGCGACCCAGCCCCGGGTCCAACGAGTTGCTGGCCGAGACACGCTTCGAGTTGTTCTGGTCACTGTCCTTCGCGATTCGTCGCAGCGAGTTCGATGCCCTCGGCGGCTTCTGCATCGACTACGTGGGTTACGGCGGGGAGGACACGGACTTCGCGTTCCGGGCGCGGGCTGCAGCCGCCTCGTTCACCTGGGTCGGTGGCGCCATGGCGTGGCATCAGCACCATCCCGTCGAGGACCCGCCCGTCGGTCATCTCGACGACATCGTCCGCAACGCGACGGTGTTCTTCCGGCGGTGGGGCAGCTGGCCGATGGAGGGGTGGCTCCAAGCCTTCGCGGAACGTGGTCTGGTTGTGTGGCATCCGCAGGGGAACGTGCTGCGACGAATCGAATTCGACCAAGGACCGTCTTAAGTGTTCCGGACCGGCTGATGCCGTTCTGGGTCAGGGTGCTGGTCTGGGCTGCCGTAGCGCTCGGATGAGGCCGGCCGCCTGAGTGGGATCTATGGGGTTGGCCATGTCGCCGTGCTTCATGCTCGAGGCCACAGTCACACCGTCGACATGTCCGCGTACTGATGCGACGTTGTCGGCTGACAGCCCGCCGCCGAGCCAGACGGGCACGCCCGGCACGGTCTCGCGTACCCGGTTCGCACAGTCCAGCGATTCCTCGAGCGTGGCACCGGTGACGAAGACGCCGTCTGCGGCGCCCTCGTGCACCGCTGCGCGGGCCCACCACTCGACCGGTCGCTCCACCAATGGGACGGCGTGTGGTTCGAACAAGTCTGCGTAGATCGGAACCCGTGAACGGATCCTCGATCGGAACCTGGTCGCGGAGTGACATGCGGCCGTCGAGATCCCCCAGCTGGTCACGCTGGCTCCGACCCAGGTGTGCTCGACACGGACAAAATCGGCGCCGATGGCATCTGCTACCGCCAGCGACGCCTCGGCGTCCCAGTTGACCAGGACACTGAGCGACAGGTGGGGAAACGCGGCTCTCAGCTCGAGGCCGGCGCGGGTCAGATAGGCGACCGTCTCGAGTCCGGCGTGCCGGGTGCTGGGGTTGTCACCCATGTTCTGCAGCTGCAGACCGGTGAAACCGGCGTCGGACAGGGCCTGCGCATCCGCCATGGCCGCGTCCACGATCCGTTGAAGGGGTTCGTCTACGTAGCGTGCCGAGCCGGGCAGCGGTCGAAGCTGCACCATGCCGACGACCTGCAGGCCGAGGTGAGAAGACTCAGTCACGGTCGCCCCCAATTTCGTCGAGGGCGAGTTCGGAGGTGGCCAGTGCCCTGACCTCATCCGGGCTGACGGCGCCGCGCTCGGTCACGATGGCCCTGATGTCGTCCGGGTCGGCGTAGTCGAGATCGGGAAATGTGCCGTCCACAGTGATCGAGGAGCCCGCACTGATCGGGGCGTCGAGCCGAGCGAGGAAGTCCAGCATGGGTGAGGGCCGCTCACCCTCGTGCGCCCGAAGATCGGTCTTGAGCAGCACGCTCAGCACGTAGAGCGGGGTGCCGCTGCGGGTCGACTCCCGCGCGAGCAGGGAGGTACCGATGGTGTTGTAGCACCCTCCGGACGCCGACAGGGTCTCGGCACCCACGACCGCAACGTCGCACCGGTCGACAGCCCAGCCCAGAGCCGCGTCTGGCACGAGCTTCACGTCCAGGTCGAGGTCCTCCCAGTCGGCGAGGTACTTGCGGCCCCCGTCGAGGCTGCGGGCCTCGGGGACGTACACCGTCAGGTGGGGGTCCACGATCGCCAGGTCAGCGACGACCTTCGCGACCGTGCTCGAGTAGTCGTAGGCAAGGATGCTGCGGTGGTCGGCCAGGAGGGAGGTCGCGTGCCGGCGCAAAGACGCCAGCCAGCTGGTCAGCTCTTCGCGGAAGGCGCGTACTGGCCCCTGAAGAAGCTCGATCGGGTCTGCGTCGTCCGACGGCTCGCGGAGGGACTGCAACGCAGGACGAGTCATCCGATCGAGACCGTTGACCACCGCCTGACTGGACGCTCCCCGCGTTCGGACGACGTGCCCGACGAGCGCCTCCACATCAGTCGCCAACCGCCGTGGGTCTGACCGGAGCTCGACGGCCATGTCAATGAGCGCATCGCCCAGGACGAACAGCTGCCGGGTCGCGCCGAGTATCGAACCATCATCGACTGACCGCAGGAGCTCGGCCGCGGCGGGCGGAAGCACGGGAGCCGGTGGCGCAACCGTCACGCGCGGGCCACGATCAGATCCACGAACTCGTCCACCAGGGGCTCCAGGTCCAGCTCGTTCGCCTTGAGCATCTCGGTGTACAGCTCACTCGGGACCTGGCCGAAGCCGCGCAGAGCTCCGGCGATGCTGCCAGCAATGCAGGCGACCGTGTCGGTGTCATCCCCGCAGTTGGCGCCGCCGATGCAGGTCAGCAGCGGGTCGCCGTCGGCGGCGACGAAGATCCCGAGCGCAGCGGGAACTGCCTCGGCCATCCCGAGGCCGGAGCCGACCACGTCGGTGACAGCGAGAACCGCGGACTCGAAGTCGTCGGCGGCGAGCGCCTCAGCAACGGCGAGCTCGATGCGTCTCTCGACTGAAGGGCCGGCGACATCGCGGCCGTGCTCACGGCCGAGTCGTTCGCCCTCGCGGGCACCCAGGCGGGCTGCGGCGACGACCTCCGGCACGCGTGTGCCGGGAACGACCGCGACCGAGACGGCGGCGGCGACGGCGGCGGCTCCCGCCACTCCGATGCTCGTCAGATGGCTGGGCCGGCAGGTGGTGAGGGCGTCCGCTATCGCTGCCCGAACGTCGCCGGGGTGTCGCAGGCCGGTCGGGCCGACACGCATTGCGGCACCGTTGCTCGTGCCGTCGGTGCACAACCGCCCCTCCGCACCCAGCTGCTGTGGGTCACGACCTTCTCGCAATGCCTCGACCGCGCGCTTCGTGCTCGGACCCGCGAAACGCGGGTAGTACTGCGTCTCGCTCCACCGCAGGAGCATGCGTCCCACCCCGGCGGCGGTCAGCTCGCCGGGCTCGTCCAGGTAGGTGTGCACCAGGCCGAGCATCTGGCTTGCGTCGTCGGTGATCTGCCCGGCATGCCGGCCCTCGGCGTACGGCGAGTCAGCTGGCGCGGCCTGGAACTCCCGCAGCCAACCTCCCCAGAGCGCGGTGATCTCCCGGGGGGAGCGCTGCTCGGCGGGCATCCCGAGGGCGTCGCCGATGCAGGCCGTGGCCAGCGAGCCGAGTACCCGGTCGCGGAGGTGGTCGCGGTTCATCAAGCTCCTTGTGGTTGCTGGACGACGCTCGCGCCGTCCATGAGGCCTACGACGGTGTCGTGGTCGGGCAGTGAGGTCCGTGAGCCGATCGTCCGAATGCTCACGGAGGCGGCGCAGGCGGCGAAGCGGGTTGCGTAGCCCAGGTCGTCGCCCTCCAGCAGCCGCGTGAGGAACGCGCCGATGAAGCAGTCCCCCGCCCCGGTCGTGTCGGCGACTGGGCCGGTAATGGCATCGACCTGGACGAGGGAGCCAGCGGCGGAGGTCAGTGCACCGCGGGCTCCCCGGGTGACCGCGACCACACTGGGTCCCCGTTCGTGCGCTGCCGAGGCAGCCCTCGCCGGGTCGCTGTCGAACAGCTGCTGGCCGGCGTGATTCAAGAAGAGGATGTCGGTCGCGGCCAACAGCGGGTCCAGCGCGGCCAGCCCATGCACGGCGGTCGACGCCTCGAGATCGAGGGAGACGAGCGCTCCTCGCGACTGTGCCTCCTGAGCTATCCAGGTGGACAGCTCCAGGTAGTCACCACCGATGTGGACCACCCGTGACTCCTGAAACAGATCTGGCTCGACGTCCTCGCGCAGCGGCCAGTGGCAGTCAGTCATGACAGCGGTCAGGGCCTTCTCGCCGGAGGAGTCGAGCATGATCACGCAGTAGAAGGTGCGTCCTCCCTCGATCACGCGCACCGGGGAGGCGTCGACACCGAACTCCCGAAGACCCTCGATGGCCGCCTTGCCGTACGCATCATCACCAACCCGGCCGACCATGGCCGTCGAGGCGCCCAGGGCGCTCGCGGCGCAGGTCACGTTGGCAATCATCCCGCCGGGGTGCTCACCGAGCAGCCGGGCAGGCACCTTCTCGTCCCGTCCTGCGAGAGTCGGGACCTCGAGGAACATGTCCATGTCCACGTCGCCGACCCCGAGGACGTCCCAGCGCCGCGGACCGGCGGGAGTCACAAGGACAGGATCCGTCATGCCCCACCCCTGCTGCCACGCACGAACGCGTTGTTCAGCACCACGGACAGCACCAGGACAACGCCGAGGACGCCGGCCTGCCATGACGGGTCCACACCGGCGAGCTGCAAGCCTGAGCCCAGGATGACGATCAGCAGCACCGCGAGCAGCGTGCCGGACACACGTCCGCTGCCGCCGAAGATGTATGTCCCTCCCAGGACTGCGATGGTGATCGACTGGAGTTCAAACCCCTCGCCCGCACCCGGCCGGGCCACGAGCAACCATGAGTTCGTCACCACGGCGCCCAGCCCCGCCAGCAGCCCGGAGATGCAGTAGAGCCGAAAGCGGATGAGAGCGGGGGACGCCCCGACCAGCCGAGTCGCCTCGGTGTTGTTCCCGACTTCGTACACCCGCCGACCGAACAGGGTCCGCCGCATCGCCCACGCCGCGAGTGCATAGGCCGGGAGCAGCACGAGGAGAACCTGGGTCGGGATCCCCGCGATCGTTCCGGTGCCGAGGAACGAGAACCCGGTCTGGTCGAAGCCACCGATCTGGGTGCCGCCAGCCAGGACCTGTGCAGCGCTGCCGAACAGGTACAACGTGCCCAAAGTCGCGATCAGGGCCGGGATCCCCACGACAGTGACCAAGAAGCCGTTGAAGGCGCCGAGCAGCAGCCCGATGACCAGTGCCAGCCCGACGGCGACCCAGACACTGACGCCCCGGCCCACGATCAGACCCATGAGGACCCCGCAGAGGCTGAGCATGGAGCCGACCGAGATATCGATCCCGCCGCCGCCGCCGAGAATGACCAGCGTCTGCCCGAGAGCCAGCAGGCCGATGACAGCGCCGAACTGCGTCATCGTCAGCAGGTTGTCGAGGACAAGGAAGTACGGCGACAGGAATGACATGACCACGGAGGTGGCGATGATCAAGGCGATCAGCAGCGCGGTGCGATCGCGCAACAGGCTCGCGATCTTGATCCGCGACAGCTGGGCTACAACGGTGCTCATGCGGCCATCCCCCGCCGGGTCGACAGCCGCTCGCTCACGACGTCTGCGCCGACCGCAACCAGGATGAAGGCGCCCACGAGGACGCCGTTCCACAGCGGCGGTACGCCCGTGAGGACGACCCCGTTCTGAAGGATCGCGATGAACAGCACCCCGAACAATGTGCCGATCACGTCGCCACGCCCGCCAGTGATCGAGGTTCCTCCCACGACGACGGCGGCTATCGCAGCCAGGGACAGGTCAGCCCCGGATGACGCCTGGACCACGCCGACTCGCGCCATGTAGACCACGGCGGCGAGGCCGACGAGGGCGCCGACCAGCACGTATGCGGACATGCTGACCCGTCGGACGTCGACGCCGCTCAGTCGGGCGGCCTCGATGTCATTGCCGACGGCGTACACGTGTCGGCCGAAGGCCCGATATCTGGACACGTACCAGAGCACGGCGTAGACGATGACAACGAGGAAGGCGACGGTGGGAACGCCGACCAAGCGGTCGGCCGCGGCGTAGCGCGACACGGGCGGGGCGAACAAGTCCGTTCCGCCCCAGAGCCCGAAAAGCGTGGTCTGCCACACGGCCGCGGTTCCGAGGGTGGCGATGATGGCCGTGACGTTGAGAACCGACACGATCACGCCGTTGATGAGACCCATCGCTCCGCCGAGGGCGATTGCGGCGAGGACGACGAGTGCCGGCGGTAGCCCGGCGACGGTCAAGGTGCCCACGACCCAGGCGACGACTCCGAGTGTCGGCCCTGTCGACACGTCGATCCCGCCCAGGATGATGACCAGCGTCAGCCCTCCGGCGATCAGCGCAAGGTCAACGGAGTTGAGCAGGACGTTGGCCAGGTTTCCACTGGTGAAGAAGGTGTCGGAAAGGACGGAGAACACGACGAGCTCCAGAGCCAGCAGCCCGGGCACGACCAGCTGGCGAACCGGACCGAGCCGCAGCCGGACACGGCCCGCGGCCGGGGTTGCCGTCGCACCCTTGCGAGCAGTCTCAGTGCTCGTCACGGTGTGACCCCATCGTCGCCGTCAAGACATCGTGCTCGGACTCGGGACCGCCGGGCAGCTCTGCGACGATCTCACCCTGGTAGAGGACATACACACGGTCGCTGAGTGCAAGAAGCTCCGGCAGCTCGCTGGAGATCAGCATGATGGCCCGTCCCTGGCGAGCCTGGTCGTCGACCAGCCGGTGAATCTCGGCCTTCGTGCCGACGTCGATGCCGCGGGTCGGCTCGTCGAGGAGAAGAAGCTGTGGGTCGTTGGCGAGCCATCGGGCCAGCAGGATCTTCTGCTGGTTCCCACCGCTGAGGTTGAGGATCGACTCACTCGCGTCGGAGGACTTCACCGAGAGGCTCGCGTAGCCGTTGTCGACGACATCCGCCTCGAGCTGGCGCTGGATGAGACTGCGCCGAGTCAGCCTGGGGAGAGCCGCGGAGGCGAGGTTCTCCCCGCAGGTCATCAGGGCGTAGAGACCGAGCGTCTTCCTGTCCTCGGGGACGTAGGCGACGCCGGCCTTCACCGCCTGCGCCGGCGACTGTGGGCGGTGCACGGCGCCGTTGAGGTGCATGTCGCCCGAGTCGGGGTTCAGTGCACCGAAGACGCTGAGAGCGATCTCCGATCTGCCCGATCCCATGAGGCCGTAGAGGCCGACGACCTCGCCGCCGTACACGTCAAGGGTGATATCGGTGTACGTGCCTGCGCAGCTGAGGTTGCGCAGTGCCAGGACGGGAGCCCCCGACAGCTCCGAGCGCTCGACGCGTTGGAAGGCCAGGACGTCGCGTCCGCTCATGTGTCGGATCAGGGTCTGTTCGTCCGCATCGGCGACGGGAAGGTCAGCGACCAGCCGGCCGTCCTTGAGGACGACCACGCGGTCGGCGACGCGGGGGAACTCCTGCATCCGGTGGCTTATGTAGAGGACCCCGCCCCCTGCTGCGACATGGCCGTCCACCAGCCGGAAGAGCAGCTCGGCCTCTGTGTCTGTGAGGATCGACGTTGGTTCGTCGAGGATGAGCAGTCGCGCGTTCTGGTGCAGCGACCGGGCGATCAACGTGAGTTGCTGTTCGCCGAGGCTGAGCCGGTCCATCCTTCGGTCCAGGAGCCGGGTGGGCAGCTGCAGAGTCTCGAACAGGGCTCGTCCCTCGGCCTTCATGGCCGACCACCGCAAGTTGCCGGTCCGACTTCGCAGCTCGCGACCCATGAACACGTTCTCGAGCACCGATAGCTGCGGGAAGAACGTGGGCTCCTGGTGAACCATCGCGACCCCGAGGCTGATCGCGTCACCCGGGGACCCGGGGGTGTAGTCGTCCTGCCCGAGCATCATGGTGCCGGCGTCTGGACGGAGCACCCCTGCGAGCACCTTCATCAGCGTGGACTTGCCCGCGCCGTTCTCACCGACAACGACGACACGCTCGCCGCAGTGCACATCGAGATCGACGTCCTGGAGCGCATGGGTCGCGCCGAAAGAGTGTGACAAGCCCCGTCCGCGGAGCAGCAGCTCGGGGGGCTGCTGTTCCGCGGACGAGTGCTCGGCGTCGTCGTCGGTCACAGGCGACGATCAGTAGTCGTACTGCGCGTAGTTGGACTTGTCGAAGATCTTCGGCGGGCCGAGCAGGAGAGTCTTGGTCGCGTCGTCGTAGCTGATCGGCCGGTCGATGCCCGGCACGTCGTTCTCCGCGTCGAAGGACTTGCCCTCGACCAGCTGCTTGTTCGCCCAGACCGTGAGGTAGCCCAGCTCGGGGACGTCCCACAAGACCGTCTCCTTCATGACCCCTGACTTGATGAATGGGCCTGCAGTCTTGGGTGAGCCGTAGCCGATCACCGCCACCTTGCCGGCCTTGTCGGCGTTCTGGACCGCCTGGCTCACGCCCGGGACAGCTGTCGAGGGAACCGCGACGATCCCCTTGATGTCCGGGAAAGCAGTCATGAGGTTCTGGGCCTCCTTGAGCGCCAACGCGCTGTCTGTCGCATTCCGGACGCCGCCGACGAACTCGATGTCCGGGTACTTGGACTTCGCCCGCTCCTGGATGAACTTCGCCCAGGCGTCCAGGCTGGCGGTGTCCGGTGCCCCGGAGACGATGCCGAACTTCCCCGAGCCGCCCATCTGCTCGGCGAGACTGTCCATCACCGTGAAGCCGAGATCCTCGTCGGTGGCCTGCGACACGAAGACCTGGCGGTCGCTACCGGCCGCGTCGGCGTCCGAGGTGGTCACGATCACGCCCTTCTCGCGGGCCTTGGTGATCGCGGAGTTGATCGAGGTCGGGTCCAGCGGCGAGATGGAGATCGCGTCGTAGCCCTGCCGGACCAGGCTCTCGAAGATGCGCAGCTGCTCGGCGCTGTTGGCGGTGGCGGGGCCGGACATCTTGAACTCGACGCCGAACTCCGCGGCCGCCTTCTGCGCGCCCGCCTCGAAGCCGGCGTAGTAGGGGATGCCGATGATCTGGGGGATGAAGGCCATCTTGATCGTGCCCCCCGCCTTTGACGACTGGTCACCAGCCGGCGTGGCGGTGTCTGGGGTGCTCGTGCTGCCACAGGCGGAGAGGGCGAGGAGCGCGGCCGCCGCGGCCAGGCTGGTGAGGTACCTCGTGCGTTTCAAAGCAGCTCCTGTCAGGCGTCCGGTAGCTCCCGGAGAGATGGGCTGAAGGCTCGAGGAGAGCTCGGCGAGCGCGCTTCCTCGCTAAGGTTCGGTTCAAGTGATGCGTGCCACTATCGCGATAGGTTCCTACCAATGTCAAGAGTTGTTGGTACCAATATGTTGGCGACGCCCGACAGCCCACCGGCCTACCACCGGGTGGCTGCTGCGCTGCGCGCGGACATCGACGAGGGTCGGTGGAAGGTCGGTGAGCGGATGCCGACGGAGGTCGAGCTAGCCGCCCGATTCGACGTGAGCCGCAACACCGTCCGCCAGGCCCTGGACGTGCTGCACTCGATGAACCTCGTCCGGCGTCAGCAGGGCAGTGGCACCTTCGTTGCTCCCCACGGCCTGAGTCACGCGATCGGTGAGCTGAAGAGCCTCACCGAGGTCATGCGCGAACGGGGTCTGAACCCGGGCACGGAGGGTGTGGTGGTGGCCCCGGATCCAGATCCTCCGGTCGATGCCGTGGATCACCTGCAGACCTCGTCTGCGTGGCGCATCTCCCGGCTGCGTACAGCGGACGGTCGGCCGTTCTGCAACATGAGCTCGTGGGTCTCTGCGGACTTCGGTCGACAGTTGGATGCCGAGCGGCTGACGGCGAGCGGCTCGCTCTACCTCGTCCTCCAGGAAGACTTCGGGGTGCTGCTCAGCGAGGCGACCGAGATCATCAGGGCAGAGGCGGCGACGGCCGAAGAAGCGTCGGTCTTGTCGGTCCGACGCGGCTCTCCGGTCATCGTCATCTACCGGTGGGTGTCGGACAACCGGGGGCGACCGATCGAGTACGCGCGCGCTGCCGCCCCCGGTGATCGTTACCAGTACCTTGCGAAGCTTCGCGCCTGATGGGCTCTAGACCGGCACGAAGGCTCCGGAGGAGGCTCGGCCGACGCCGGTGCCGTTCAGCGTCACGTGGACCGGCGCCGGTGAGGACAGCCTGATCGGGACGCCGCTGCGGTCGACGTCGACGTGCAGCAGTGCGTCGGGCCGATCGAAGAGCACCCGCGGAGTGATGGCCTCGCGGTGGATCCAGAAGTCGGCGTAGTCCCCGAGGGACAGGCGCGGCAGGCGGAGGTCGTCGGCGAGGGCGCGTATGGCGGGAAGGACGGCGCTCGCCATGGGTCCGAGGACCTCCGGGTGACCGTAGATGTGAGCTAGCCGCCCATGCCCGACCTGGGCACGGATGGTAGCGAGATAGTGGTCGCGCACCTCGGTCGAGGTCGGGTCGGGCCGACCTACTTCTTGTGCCCAGACGGTTGCTCGCTCGGGGGAGTAGGGGTGCACCGGCACCTGTAGCACTCCGCCGTCGGAGCGGAAGGGCAGCGAGTCGAAGTCGAGGCCGAAGTCCGACGAGTACCGGTAGCCGAGTTCAGCGAGGGCTTCCCCCAGGCCCCGATTCCACAGACCACGCGGTGCGACGAAGGAAGTCGGCGTCCGGTCAAGAGTGCCTTGCATCCATCGTTCGGCATGCTCGAGGTTCTCGCGGTTGTCCGCCCGCGATGCCAGGAGGGTGTGCAGCCACCCATGCTGTCCCACTTCCATGGCCGGCGACCAGCCGGCTAGCGGGCCGGGGTGGATCTGGCTGTAGTCGCCGTTCAGGTAGAAGGACGCTGGAAGGTCCAGGTCGGCGGCGGCGTCAACGAGTTGACGCAGGCTCTCGCCGTAGACCCCGTCGACGTCGACCCGAAGGACGAGGACTGATGGTGCGCCGTAGGGGAAGCGGGCAAGGGTTACCAACGGGATTCTCGCCAGCTCGAAAGCGGTCCGCAGCATGGTGAGGAGCGTGTCCGCAACCACCGCCTTGTCGACCGTGGCAACGCGCTCGGTGACCGGGCTGATGTCGCTGAAACGCCTCAGGCGGTCGCCGGGCGAGGACAGCAACGTCGTCAGCGGGATGCCCGAGGCCACGATCGCGCCACGCCCATGCCGGATGCTGAACACCGCGGGGAAGCAGTCGGGGTCGACGTCGTACTTCACGACCCGGTCCTCGTGCAGTCGCAGCTCGCCCTGGCCGGTGGTGTCGAACATGGTGACGGTTGAGGGTGCGCGTGACCTCTTGATGCCTCCGGGAGCGGTGAAACCGGTCACCGTGGCGAGGAATCCGGACGGCAGCGGGGTGTCATCACCCACGGCTCCGCTGACGACCGCAATGCCGCCGGCCTGGACGTAGTCGTCGGCCCATCCGGGCAGCCGCCCCGACAGGACCACGACCGGCGCCGATGCGAGGTGTTCGGGCGAGTGCGAGATGCGCTCCTGGTCTAGGACACGCGTCCATCCGGGGTCTGCGTCAGCACGACCGACGAACAGCTCACGCACCCGTGCCGCGCTCCCAGAGCACCGGGAACAGCGGGTGGTCCATCGCGACACCGGCGGCGAGCTCGTCGCGCAGGCCGGGGAACTCCGGCGACGTCCGCCAGTCGCGCGGGGCATGGCGCATGTCGTCGCCGAGGAAGCGTACGGAGAAGGCGCGCCGCCTGCGATCGGCACCGCCGGCCGCGTGCAGCGTGAGCATGTGGAAGAAGACGACGTCGCCGGGCTCGAGCTCCCAGCCGAGGATGCGGAACGAGTCCCGGTCGCCGTCGACGTCCGGCAGGTCCGCAAGGCTGCCCTCCGGGAACCACTTGGCCTGCTCGTCGAGGAAGGTCCGTGGCATCAGCCACGGCCCGCGGTGCGAGCCGGCGACGAACTCCAGCGTCGACTCGCGCGAGACCGGGTCGACCGGCATCCACATCGAGGCGTTCTGCTCGCCCTCGACGTTGTAGTAGGGCTGGTCCTGGTGCCACGGCGTGCGTTGCCGCGTTCCGGGCTCCTTGACCAAAAGGTGGTCGTGGTAGAGCCGGACCCGGTCGCTGCCGGTCAGCGCACCCGCGACGAGTGCGGCGGGGGAGGTGCGGATGAACTCCTCGTACTCCGGGATCCGGGACCAGTTGCAGAAGTCCTCGACGAAGCGGCCGGTGTCGGTGGCGGCGCTGGCGACTCCGGCGAGCGGACCGGGCTCGGCCAGGTTGCGCTCGATGCCGGCGGTGACCAGGTCGACCTCGTCCGGGCTGAAGAGCCCGCGGACGACGACTGCGCCGTCCTCGCGGTAGGCGGTGACCAGGTCGGCGTCGACCGTGACGTCGCGCGGTCCGGATCGGGTCGGCATGGGATCACTATGCCGTCGGTGCGGCCGACAAGAGGCAACTGGCCCCGATCGTCAGCTGCTGTGTCGGCTGGCCTCGCGCTCCGCGTCCGCGGCCGCGCCGCGGTTCGAGAAGGCGCGCAGGGCACGGGCGATGGGCTCCATGAGGGCTACCAGGACTGCCGTGTACACGACGTGGGCGACGATCCACGCGGTCAGACCGAGCTCGCGGATGCCCTGGCCGCTGCTGATCCGCTGCGTCGACGGACCGACCTTCGCGTAGCCCAGCACCGCGATGAACACGATGAAAAAGACGGCCGTCAGGATCGCTGCGGTCGGCGCGGCCATCCACCACGGACCGGACGCGTCTGTCGAGCGCGCCCGGCGGCGCATGAAGGCCGCGGTCGCGATGCCCACGGCTAGCGCGGGGATCAGGAAGAGGATCGGCTCGACGATGTAGTCCTGGGGCTGGCTGCCGTAGAGCGCGCCGCGAAAGTTGGGCAGCACCCGACGGCCGCTCATCATCGCGTGTACGGCCTTGAGCGGGTACCAGAAGGCGCCCCCCATGCCGATCGAGAACAGGCCCAGCGTGACGAACATGCCGCCGCCAGCCGCGATCCCGGCGAGCGCGCCGGCGACTATGCGTTGCGGCCCGGAGAACGGCGTGGCCGCCACCACCTCCGGCGCGCGGCCCTGCGACGAGCTGGCCGCGGCAGCCGAGGTGTCAGGAACCGGCCCACCGGAATGTCCGGGAGTGCGTGAGTCAGGCGGGACAATCTCGGTGTCGGGCGTCCGGTCAGTCATGCATGAGCCGATACCCAGGGCGAGGCAGTTCATCCCGAATGGCACGTTGCAGCATCATGTCGATAATGCCCTGGTGGCCGGCCGCTCGATGCCGGAGGGTCGTCAGTCGGCCGGTTGCGGCACGATGCGGATGTAAGGCTTGGGCTCCTTCCACGTACCGAAGATCTTCTTGGCCTCGTCGTTGTTCACCGAGCCAGCGATGATGACGTCGTCGCCCGGCTTCCAGTCGACCGGGGTCGAGACGCGGTGCTTCGCGGTGAGCTGCAGCGAGTCGATGACGCGCAGCACCTCGTCGAAGTTGCGTCCGGTCGACATGGGGTAGACGAGGACGAGCTTGACCTTCTTGTCCGGGCCGACGACGAACACGTTGCGCACGGTTTGGTTGTCGGCCGGCGTGCGGCTGCCGGAGTCGCCGGACGTGCTGGCCGGGAGCATCCCGTAGGCCTTGGAGACGACGAAGTCGTTGTCGCCGATGATCGGGTAGTTGGGCCGAGTGCCTTGCGTCTCCTCGATGTCGTTGGCCCACCCCTCGTGGTCGTCCGTGGCGTCGACCGACAACCCGAGGATCTTCACGTTGCGACGGTCGAACTCGGGCTTGAGCGCAGCCATCCGGCCGAGCTCGGTCGTGCACACCGGCGTGAAGTCCTTCGGGTGGGAGAACAGCACCGCCCACGAGTCGCCGATCCAGTCGTGGAAGCTGATCTTGCCCTCGGTGCTGTCGGCCTCGAAGTCAGGTGCGGTGTCGCCGATCTGGAGTCCCATCGCGGTGTCCCTCTGCTCGTCGTCGGAGTTGGATCTCCAACCTACGACGACAAGCAGCCGCGGTCGATCCCTCCCCTCTGCGACCTGCTCAGTCGGCGAGGTAACCGAGCAGGAACTCGGCCGTGTCGGACAGCGCCGTTGCCTCGTTGGCGCTCTTGGTGAAGCCGTGGCCCTCGTCGGGATAGACGTCGTAGCGGACCTTGACTCCGCGGTTCCGCAGCCGCTCCACGATCTGATCGCTCTCGGCCCGATCGACGCGTTGGTCGTTGGCACCCTGGATGACGAAGAGCGGGGTGACGATGTCGTCGGCGTAGGTGATTGGCGAGCGCTCGCGCAGGAATTCGGTCTCGGTGTCGATGTCGCCGATCCACTCCGCCATGAACCGGCGCCAGGTCGGTGGCGCCGAGGTCACCAGAGTGACGAGGTTGGACGGTCCGACGATCGACACTGCGGCGGCCCACAGATCGGGCAGCCGGCTGACGCAGGAAAGAGTCGCGAAACCGCCGAAGGATCCGCCGAATACCCCGATGCGTGCCGGGTCGACCCAGTCGAGACCGGTCAGGAAGTGGTGTGCCTGCTCGAGATCCTTGAGCTCGTCACCGCCCCAGTCGTGGTGAATCAGTTTCTGGTAATCCTTGCCGTAGCCCGTCGAGCCACGAATGTTCGGGGCGAGGATCCCGACTCCGCGGGACAGGAGGTACTGGTAGAGCCCGTTGTAGTTGTACGCCGGGCGCTCCTGCGCCTCTGGGCCGCCATGGACGGACAGCGCCACGCCGAAGGGTCCGTCACCCGCCGGCCGGTAGAGGTAGGCAGGCACGTCACGGCCGTCGTGCGTGGGATAGCGCACCAGCTCGGGCTTGACGAACGACAACAGCTCTGCGGAAGTCGGACGAGACTCGGTCATCCAGGTGAATTGGCCCCGGTCGAGGTCGACGAGGCCGACGTTCTCCGGCCGGGTGCCGGTCGAGGCGAGCACGGCGATGCGTCGGCCGTCGTGCGACACCGAGAGCGCCGAGATGCTCACCGGCGGGATTTCGGGCATGGCCACGTCGACGCCGGCAACCAGATCCCGTGCCTGTAGGTGCGACGAGCCGTCGACGTTCACCGCCCAGACGGCGACCTGACCACCTGCCACGACCGCAGCGTGCTCGACGTCCCAGTCCGGGGCAGCCACCATGGTCACCTCCCCACTGCCCAGGTCCAGCCGGGCCAGACCCACCAAGTCACGGTCCAGGTCGGTGGCGAGGTAGATCGCTTCCCCCCGCCCGGCCCAGCCCGCACCTTCGTGCCGCCCGGGTCGCCCGTCCAGAAGCCGGGTCACGGATCCGTCGAGCCCGGCGGCCATCGGCGCCACGTCGGTGTTGCTGCGGGCGTCGAAGGCGGTCAGGGACGAGGAGTCCGCCGACCATTCTCCGGCGAAGAGCATGCAGCCCAGCTCCAGCAGACGGCGTACATCACCGGTCCGCAGGTCGCGAAGCAACACGTCCTGGTCGGTCGGCTCCCTGTCGTTGACGGCATAGGCCAGCCACCGTCCGTCTGGCGAGACCGGCTCGGCGGCAAGGGCGTGCTGCGCTTTCGGGGCGTCGGTCAGCTGCTCCGGTGCAGACCCGTCCGACCCCACCCGAAAGAGCTGGAAGTACTCATCACCGTCGCGATCGGCGGCATAGAACAACGTCGTCGAGTCGGGACTCCAGCCCACCTGGCGCACCGACCAGTCAGTCCCCGAGGTCAGCGCGCGCGGTGATGACCCGTCGAACGGGTGCAGCACCAGGTTGAGCTGCCCTCCCTCGTCGGCAATGTAGGCGACAGCCGAGCCGTCCGGAGCCATGGCCAAGTCGGGCCAGAACCGTCGCGTGGCGGCGAAATCGGCGTACGTCGGCATGGCGCGACCCTAGCCTCGGCGTCGACACCTGCCCACCCTCGCCTTCCGACACCAGCCCACCCTCGCCGTCCGACACCTGTCTCCCACACTGACGAGCCCGGCTTCTCGGAGACTGCCGGCTATCACGAGTACGGCGACCCGCGGCGCTGCCCTACGCCGACGAGCTGGCGACCCTTGCCGCGTCCAACGGCGTCGGTGTGAGGCACGTCTTCACCCGGTCGGTACGGCGCGGCTGGGACGGGACCCTAGGTGGTGACTATTCGGACCGTCCCCACATTCGTTGCAGCCGTGGGATGTCTAGGGGGAGGGTAGGACGGAAGGAGCGGCCGATCGGCAGGCATCGGCCTGTTGCTGCAGCCCGGACTGCGCTTCCTGCAGCTGCCGCACGATCGAGCTCAATCTCGAGGCATCCAGGTCGCGCGCTGCCGCGACGGCGTCTCGGACGAGCGCCAGCAGTTGCTGGGTGCTGTCCGCCACCTCGAGGCAGGCACCTGGGACCGTCACGGTTGCGGCCGGCCTGGGCGAGGCGTCCCCGCTCGTTTTCGGTGACGCAGTCGGCCCGGATGAGGCTTCCGGACCCGCACTGGTGTCGTCCCCGGAGCCAGTCACGCCGACCAGGACCCCTCCGAGCAGCAGGCCGACGAGGAAGGTGGCTGCAGGGACGAGCCAGAAGGCGTTGCGCCGGGGCCCCGTGGCAGGTTCGCCTGAACTCTTCGGGCTGGTGGGATCGTCGGCTGTGGGCTCAGACATGGGATCACCTCCGCGAGCGCAGGGACTCGTCCAAGGACTCTTCCACAAAAATCATGGGTTGGCATGGTGGAACCAGTCAGACTGAGGTACACCAGCGCCATGGGCTGGCCGGGACGTGGGACGGACGCGGTCACGCTGCGCGTCTGGGACGGGGTGCTGCTGTTCTGGGTGGTGTTGTGGGCCGTCGTCGGCTCGTGTACCGGCTACCTGATCTTCCAGCTCACCGACCTGACCGACAGCGTCGTCCAGTCCGGACAGGCCCTGCAGACAGCCGGCGGGGCGCTGAAGGCGCTTGGCTCGGTCCCGGTGATCGGTGAGCGGACCGCCGAGCTCGGGCAGGAGGTCGCCACGACGGCGGAGGGCATCGTCGCCAGCGGCGGTCAGGCGCGGGACAGCGTCCGCGGGACGGGCATCCTGATCGGGCTCGCCGTCGCACTAGGCCCCACCGGGCCCGCACTGCTGTTCTACCTGCCGGCCCGGTTGGCGTACGCGAAAGAGGCGCGTGCCGTGACGCGATGGCTGAACGAGGGCACGGACGACGTAGCCCTGCGGGCCTACCTAGCCGAACGGGCGGTGGCGAACCTGGCCGTCAGAGACCTCCAGCGAGTGAGTCGCGACCCGCACGGCGACCTGGTCGCGGGGCGGCACGCCGCACTCGCTCAAGCGGAACTGCGCCGACTGGGTCTGCGAACCTCGGACGAGACCTTCAGATGACTCCTTCGCCTGGCCGGCGACCGAATAGACGACATCCGCTTCGCTGGCGCGGGTCGGCGCGCCACCCGACCGGGAGCGCCTCCACCAGCCGACTCGCGTTACGACCGCGTCAGCCCCCAAAGCGCCTCCGGGTCGCCTACCGAACCTCAGGGGCGCGGGCGCAGCGCTACGCCCGATGGACGGTCCGTTCCCGCTGGTGGATCACCGCCGCCTGGCTGCTGGGCGTCGTCGCGATCGTCGTGCTCGGCCGCCAGGTGCAGGCCGGTGGCGACGGCCTGGCGAGCGCCATCCCGCTGGACAGCCCGGCCATCCAGGCCGAACTGCGCTCGATCCAGTTGTTCGGGTTCCCGCTCACTAGCCGCACCGTGGTGGTGCAACGCGACCCGAAGGGCCTGTCCCTGTTCACCCAGGCCGAAGCCGTTCTGGACGCGATAGCTGCCGACCAGTCCCCGCAGCCACGCCCGCTGCTCGGTGCGCTGCCGTTGACCAACACCGTCCGCATGTCCGGCCCGGAGTCCGAGACGAACACCGCCGTCCTGACCTACCTGTTCATGGACCCGCGGAGCAGCTTCGCCAGGCAGCAGGCTGCCGCCGACAGGTACGTCGCCCAGCACCTCGAACGCCCGGACGACCACGTGGTCGGGGTGGCGGGAACGGTGCCAGCCCGCGCTGAACAGGCCCGGCTGATCACCGAGAACCTGTCACGGCTGGAGCTACTCACCGTCCTCGCGATCTTCGTCCTGGTGGGGCTGAGCTTTCGGTCCCTCGTCGCACCCGTCCTCGCGCTTAGCTGCGCCGGACTCGCCTTCATCGCGACCGTGCAGATCGCCAGCCTTCTCGGCGGACTAACCGGAGTAGTCGCCCCTGCCGAGCTCGAACCACTCCTAGTCGCCCTACTCCTCGGGGTGGTCACCGACTACACGATCTTCTACCTGTCCGCGCTGCAGTCCCGGATCGCCGGCGGGCTCGAGAGCACCGAAGCCGTCGAAGGGGCGGTGGCCACCTATACCCCGATCGTCGTCGCGGCCGGGTTGACCGTCGCCGCCGGAACGGCAGCTCTGCTGGCCGCCGGCTCGGCCTTTTTTCGTGACTTCGGACCTGCGATGGCGCTGGCGGTCCTCGTGGGCCTCGCCGTGTCGGTCACGCTCGTCCCGGCGCTGCTCGCGATCCTGGGCCGGCTGGCCTTCTGGCCGCGAAATCCGGCTGCCCGCACCCCGTCCTCCCGGTCCAGACCGGGATACGTCGTCGCCGTCGAGCGCTGGTGGCGTCGCCGCCAGGTGATGGAGCACCTGACGAACAGGGGATTCGCCGCGTGGGTGCTCGTTGCGTGCGTCGCCTTCCTGGTGTTCGCGTCGATCCCACTGCTGTCGCTGCGCCTGGAGGTTGGCTTCACAGCCTCCCTACCGCGGGACAACGTCGTCAGCCGTGCGTCGTCGGCAGCTTCTGCCGGCTTTGCGCCCGGGATAACCTCGCCCACCACGCTGCTCCTGGAGGGCCGCGGCGTCACCAGCCGCCTCGACCAGCTTGCGGCCCTGCAGGCCCGGGTCGCCTCCCAGCCGGGCGTCGCAGGGGTGCTCGGTCCGGCTCAGAACATCGCCCAGCGGGAGCTGGACATCGTCCTGGCCAAGGGAGGCAACGCCGCCCGGATGCTGGTGGTCTTCGACCACGATCCACTCGGCGCGACGTCGATCGGAGACCTGTCGTCGCTCCGCAAACGACTGCCCAGCCTCGCCGAGGGCAGTGGGCTGGCAGGAGTACGGATCAGCATCGCCGGCGACACGGCACTTGCCGAAGGCCTGGTCCGCTCCACCAGGCATGACCTTGGCCGCATCGCGGTCGCCGCCGTCGCGGTCAACCTGTTGCTGCTCGTTGTCTTTCTACGCGCCCTGGTCGCCCCCCTGTACCTCTTGGCGTCCAGCATCCTGGCTCTGGCCGCCACGCTTGGGCTCACCGTGTCGCTGTTCCAGGGGATCCTCGGCGAGGAGGGCCTGACCTTTTACGTGCCGTTCGCGGCTGCCGTCCTTCTCGTGGCTCTGGGGTCCGACTACAACATCTTCGCGGTCGGCCACATCTGGGAGGAAGCTGGCCACCGGCCTCTGCAGGCGGCTATCCGCAAGGCAGCG
This sequence comes from Actinomycetes bacterium, assembly GCA_038246575.1. Taxonomy (GTDB): domain Bacteria; phylum Actinomycetota; class Actinomycetes; order JACCUZ01; family JACCUZ01; genus JACCUZ01. The sequence continues at coordinate 28,540 of JBBRVU010000025.1, forward strand.
CCCGAGTCTGCCCGAGCGATCACCACCGCCGGGGTCACACTTGCCCTGAGCTTCGGGATGCTCGCGGTGATCCCTCTGCGCCCCTTCCGCGAGATCGCCTTCGCGATGTCCCTCGGCATCCTGGTCGACGTGCTGCTCGTCCGGTCCATCCTGATGCCCTGCCTGCTCACCGTGGTGGGCGAAGCCAGTGGCTGGCCCGGCCCACACCTGAGGCGGGAGACGGCCGACGAACGGAACGCGTTGTCGGATCGCGGCCCTAGCCGCCCCCAGACGTCTAGGTCGCCGCAGCATGGGCTGACGCGCGGCCGACCGACCGGCGACGGCCCCTAGTCCAGCGAACCCCCCGACAGTGATTCGTGACGGCCAAACCGCGGACACAAAGTCACGGAGCTCTTCGACGTCTATCGGTCTGGGCGGAGGGTCGCTCTGAAGGATGCCCCCACGGGAACACGAGACTCGCCGGGCAGTGCTTGCCCGGCACCCACTAGGCACGAGCGGACGAGCGGCGCGCGCTCCGGACCGAGATTCACGTCGCCTAGCTGATCAACAGCCTCCAGCCTCCAGCCTCCGACCGATGCCACCTCCGACCAACCGGGTCTGACCGTGCTCATCCGCCTGCGCGCCGCCACATTGCGCCCGGGGCGGGCCGACACCCCTTCGTTACCCTTACCCACGGGGGGCCGAGGCTGTGTTGTCCCGGGGCTCCTCCCGAGGTTCTCCCGACTGATGTCCAGATGACCCCGGGGCTTCGGGCCTCTAGCTCAATTGGTAGAGCTGCGGACTTTTAATCCGTAGGTTGCGGGTTCGAGCCCCGCGGGGCCCACAGGCAGAGGATGACGATGGGCAAGCTGATCTACTCGGCGATCACCTCCCTTGATGGGTACGTCGCCGACGAGCACGACAACTTCGACTGGAGCGTCCCGGACGAGGAGGTGCACGCCGTCGTTAACGACCTCCTGCGGTCGGTCGGGACGCAGCTGTACGGCCGGCGGCTCTACGAGGTGATGGTCGCCTGGGAGACGATGGACGTCGCCGACGGGCCGGCTGTCGCCCAGGACTTCGCCTCGATGTGGCGCGGCTCCGACAAGGTCGTCTACTCCCGGACGCTCGAGTCGACCGCCAGTGCACGCACTCGCATCGACCGGGAGTTCGAGCCCGGTGCGGTCGCCGCGATGAAGCAGTCGACGCAGGGCGACCTGCTCGTCGGCGGGGCGGAGCTGGCCGGGCAGGCTTTGGCGGCGGGCCTGGTCGACGAGGTACACCTTTTCGTCTCGCCGGTCGTGGTCGGAGGCGGCACGCGGGCGCTGCCCGACGGCGTACGCCTCGACGTCGAGCTGCTCGGTGAACGCCGGTTCGGCAACGGCGTCGGGCACCTCGCCTATCGTGCACCAGCCGAGTATCGCTGAACGACGGCCGATCGTCGGGTGGGGTTGCCCGTCGACATCGAGCCGGGGCACCCTGGGGTCATGAGTCAGGAGATCGAGGTCGGACCGCTCGCAGACCTTCCGCCCGGCTCGGTCCGCGGCGCTGGGGCCTACGCGGTAGCCAACATCGGCGGTGAGGTGTACGCGGTGTCGCGGCGTTGCCGGCATCTGGGCGCGGACCTGGCGAACGGCACGGTCGACGGGCAGGGTCGGCTCGTCTGTCCCTGGCATCAGTCGGCGTACGACGTGCAGACCGGACGGATGGTCCGCGGGCCACAGGGCATCTTCGCGAAGGTGCCGGGCCTGGGCGCCGCCTTCCGGGCGCTGACCCGCGTGCTGCCGCTGCAGCGCGGCCAGGTGGTCCAACGGGACGGCTGCCTGTACGTCCGATGACCCTTCCGGCCGGACCGATGGCCGAGGGGTCTCTGACGAGGCAGACCGCCAGAATCGTCGCGGCCACTTGGCCTCGGCAGGCGCCGGCTCGGGCAGAGCCGTCCTCGCCCGGGAATGCAACCGCCCCGACACCTGATTACACCTGGACGTAGCCCCGGTGCGTCACGCTTGCTGAGCGCGTCCAAGTCGAGGTCGCGCCCGCCCGGACTCTCGAGAGACACACCGCCATGCCTTCGCCCCAGCTCGCGGCTGAGCCGCGTGCCGAATCCGCCGGTCCCCCTGCGCACACCGAGCCCGGAGCCACCAACGAGGTCCGTGGCCGGCAGGTCCCGGTCGCAGTCAGCCTGCTCGCGCTTGCGGTGGGTGGATTCGCCATCGGGACCACGGAGTTCGCCAGCATGGGCGTGCTGCCCGACATCGCCGGCGCTCTCGGAGTGACGATCCCGCAGGCGGGGCACGCGATTACGGCGTACGCGCTGGGGGTTGTCGTGGGTGCTCCCGCCTTCGCCGTTCTCGGGGCACGGCTGCCGCGCAAGGGGCTGCTACTCGCGCTCGCGGCGTCGCTCACCATCGCCAACCTGGCATCGGCGCTGGCACCGACGTTCTCGCTGCTCGTCGCTGCCCGCTTTGCCAGCGGGCTGCCGCACGGTGCCTACTTCGGCATCGGCGCGGTGGTCGCCTCCTCGCTGGTGCCGCCTGGCCGGCGGGCCCGCGCGGTGGCCACGATGATGATGGGGCTCACCATCGCCAACGTTGTCGGTGTCCCGCTCACGACGCTGTTCGGGCAGGCGCTGGGCTGGCGCAGTACCTACCTCACGGTCGTCGTCATCGGGCTGCTCACGTTGCTGGCCGTCGAGTTCGCGGTGCCGCGGGTGATGGCGCACCACGACGCGAGTCGGCGCCGTGAGCTCTCAGCGCTGCGGCTCCCTCAGGTGTGGCTCACGCTGCTGCTGGGGGCCGTCGGTTTCGGTGGGCTGTTCGCCGTCTACAGCTACATCACCCCGACCCTCACCGAGGTCGCCGGCTTCCCCGAGGCCGGCGTGCCGGTGGCGATCGCGCTGTTCGGGGTGGGCATGACCGTGGGCACCTTCGTCGGTGGCCGGCTGGCCGACTGGTCGGTGCTGCGGACGTTGGTCCTCGCGCCGGTGGCCACCATCGTTGTCCTGCTGGCGTTCACCGTCACCGCCCACGGGGTCGTCACTGCGGCCATCACGCTGCTGTTGCTCGGGCTGACGTCGTCGGCGAGCCTGCCGGCCATCACGGCCCGGCTGCTCGACGTGTCCGGAGACGGCAAGGCGCTGGCGGCCACGCTGAACCACTCCGCTCTCAACGTGGCCAACGCGTTGGGCGCCTGGCTGGGTGGTCTGGTCATCGCGGCCGGGTTCGGCTTCACCGCGCCGGCGGTCGTGGGTGCGCTGCTCTCGGCCGCCGGTCTTGTCGTCCTCGCAGTGTCGGTGGGACTCGAGCGCCGTACCCGCCGGGCTGACGTGGCGGTCCAGCCGCCTACGGCGTGATCGAGTGAGGGACAGGGCTGGCAAAGGCGTGCGGTCTACCGAAAGGATCAGGGCGTGCAGCCCGACATCCGGCCCGAGGCGCCCGCGGACCATGCGGCCATCCGTGACGTCGTCCGAGCGGCGTTCGAGCACGACGAGATCGTTGCCGACCTCGTCGACCTGATCCGCGCGTCGCCGGGATGCGTCCCCGAGCTGTCGCTGGTCGCACTCCACGACGCAGCGATCGTCGGCCACGTCATGCTCAGCCGCGGCGAGCTCGTCGAGGAAATCGGTGTTCGACACGACGTACTCATCCTGTCGCCGTTGGCCGTGGCACCTGCCGCGCAGGGGCAGGGGATCGGCGGAGCGCTGGTCCGTGCCGGACTGGCCGGTGCCGAGGATCTCGGGGCGAGCGTGGTCGTCCTGCAGGGCAGCCCGCGCTACTACCCGCGGTTCGGCTTCCGGGACAGTCGCACGCTCGCGATCACGATGGAGCTGCCGGACTGGGCGCCCCCCGAGGCCGGGATGGCGTACCCGTTGTCGGCGTACGACCCCGCCATCCGCGGCCGGCTCATCGAGCCCGAGCCGTTCCGCATCGTCGGCTGACGGCTGACGGCTGACGGCTGCAGCTCCGAGCCGCCGCGGACGCCGACCTCAGCGTCGCCCCCCGCCGCCGCGCCGAGTGGCACCCCACCGACTGGCAACCCGTCGACCAACTCCCTGCCGACCAACTCCCTGCCGACCAACTCCCTGCCGACCAACTCCCTGCCGACCAACTCCCTGCCGACC
>JBBRVU010000026.1:0-32173 GCA_038246575.1 Actinomycetes bacterium
GACACGATCGCGTCGCGGACGGCCAGGTACGCGGGCGAGGTGAACACTGCCGGGTCCAGCTCGTCGAACGCCGCACTGGCGAGTGCGGGTGCCTGCAGCACGATCTTCAAGCTGTCCCGCTCCACCCGCAGCACTGGGTCTGCGGGGTCGGGCAGCGCCAGTCGGCTGGGTCCGGTCTCGGCCGGCGACTCAGCAGCGCCATCGCTACCGGTGTCAGGCACCTGACGTGTCGGCCGGCGCGACGGTTCGGCACCGCCGCGACGGGCTGCCCCGCCGGCCTGGCCGACCGCGCGGGTCACCGGCTCGACCTCCATCCCGAGCCAGCCCGCCAACGTTCGCGCGTACTCCGGGCGAAGCGACTGGTCGCGGATCGACGCGACGACCGGGGCCGCGGCCTGCAGGGCCGCGATCCTTCCTTCGGGTGTGTCCAGGTCGAAACGGGCGAGGGTGGAGCGCAACGCGAACTCGAACAGCGGCACGCGGCGAGCGACGAGATCACGCACGGCGGGATCTCCCTTGTCCTGGCGTAGCTCGCAGGGGTCCATGCCGCTGGGCTCCACCGCGACGAACGTCTGCGTGACGAACTTCTGGTCGTCCTGGAACGCCTTCAACGCCGCCTTCTGACCGGCACTGTCCCCGTCGAAGGTGAAGATGACCTCGCCACGGAACTCGTTCTGGTCCATCAGCAGCCGGCGCAGCATCTTGATGTGCTCGTCCCCGAACGCCGTGCCGCAGGTGGCCACCGCGGTGTCGACCCCAGCCAGATGGCAGGCCATCACGTCGGTGTAGCCCTCGACGATGACCGCTTGCATCTTGCGCGCGATCTCGCGCTTGGCCAGGTCGAGGCCGTAGAGCACGGTCGACTTCTTGTACAGGGGCGTCTCGGGGGTGTTGACGTACTTCGCCTCGATGCGGTCGTCGTCGAAGAGCCGTCTTGCCCCGAAGCCGATGACGTCGCCACCCATCTCGCGGATCGGCCACAGCAGCCGGCTCTTGAACCGATCGATGGGTCCCCGCTGACCGGAGCTGGCCAGCCCCGCGGTGACGAGCTCGTCGTGGCTGAAGCCTTTCGCGCGCAGGTGCTGGCACAGCGTGTCCCACTCGCGCGGCGCGAATCCGACCCCGAAGTGCTCGGCGGCGGCCTGGTCGAACCCACGCTCGGCGAGGAACTGGCGGGCCGTTGCCGCGGCGGGGGTTGCCAGCTGCTCCACGTAGAACTGCGCGGCCAGCTTGTGCGCCTCCAGCAGTCGGGTCCGCTGGCCCTGCTGGCGGCCCGGGGCGTGTCCGCCCTCCTCGTAGCGCAGCGCGATACCGGTGCGGCCGGCGAGGTGCTCGACCGCCTCGGCGAAGGTCAGGTGGTCGATCTTCATCAGGAACGAGATGACGTCCCCACCCTCCGAGCAGCCGAAGCAGTGCCAGCTGCCGACGGTCGGGCGCACGGAGAACGACGGAGTCTTCTCGTCGTGGAAGGGGCACAGCCCCTTGAAGTTCCCCCCGCCCGCGGGCCGCAGGGTCACCACGTCGCCGATCACGTCGGCCAGGTCCGCGCGCTCCTTGACGAGGGCGACGTCCTCGTCGCGGATCCGGCCTGCCACGGGTCGGGAGTCTACGGCTGCCCCGGCGACCGGCGCCGGGCGTCCACAGGGGCCAGGATCAGAGCTCGCCCAGCGGCACGTCCGGATCGGCCAGGCGGTCGGGATCGACCTCGGCCCGGGCGCGGGCCAGCCTCTTGATCTCGTCCGCGGCGTCCCAGTCGTTGACGTTCATGCCGGCCAGCACGTGGCCGTCCCGCAGCCAGAATGCGAGCCATTTCTCACCCGCGGGGTCCCCGCGTAGCACCACCCGGTCGGCCTCGCCCGGACCCGCGTGGCCGTGGTACTCCATGGACAGGTCGTACTGGTCGGTGAAGAAGTAGGGCAGCTTCGCGTAGGGCTCCCCCTTGCCGGCCATCGTCAGGCCAGCAGCCTTGCCCTGGTTGGACGCGTTGGACCAGTGCTCGACGCGCAGCCGCGCGCCAATGAGCGGGTTGTACGCGTTGGCGACGTCGCCGGCGGCGAGCACGGCGGGGTCAGCGGTCCGCAGCAGCTCGTCGACGACGACGCCGTTGTCGACCTCGAGCCCGGCCGCCTCGGCGAGCTCGGTGTTGGGCCGGATGCCCACGCCGACGACGACCAGATCCGCGTCCACCGTGGACCCGTCGGCCGCACGCACGGCCGTGACCCGGCCGCCCCGGCCCTCGAAGCCCTCGACGCCGGTTCCGGTGCGCAGGTCCACGCCGTTGTCCCGGTGCAGCCGCGCGAACACCTCGCCGACCTCGGCGCCGAGCACGGCGTGCAACGGGGTCGGCTGTGGCTCGATCAGGGTGACGGAGCAGCCGTGGTGACGGGCCGCAGCGGCGACCTCGAGACCGATCCAGCCGCCCCCCACGACGACCAGGGCACCCTTCTTCGCGAGCATGTCCCGCAGGCTCTCCGCGTCGGCGAGGCTGCGCAGGTAGGCGATGCCGCCGAGGTCGGACCCCGGAATGTCCAGGCGGCGCGGCGAAGACCCGGTGGCCAGCAGCACCGCGTCGTAGTCGAGGCGCTCACCGTCGGACAGCTCGACCACCTGGGCCTTCCGGTCCAGGCCGGTGGCCCGGGTGCCCAGCCGCAGCTCGACGTCGTGCTCGGCGTACCAGCCCTCGTCGTGGACGAAGACCTTCTCGCGGCCCTTGTCGCCCTTGAGCAGCTCCTTGGACAGCGGCGGGCGCTCGTACGGCCGGACATCCTCCTCCCCGACCAGGACCACCCGCCCGTCGAAGCCCGTCCCGCGCAAGGACTCGGCGGCCTTCGCCCCGGCCAGGCTTGCCCCCACGATCACCTGCGTCGACTGTGCTGACACGTCACCCACCTGCCTCTCGCCTGGAATCCACCATTGTCATCCTGCCGTCCACCGGGCGTGCGCCGCCATGGCCGAGGTGTCCGTCAGGGAGGCAACCTGGTCCAGCACGACCCGCAGCCGAGCCGCGTCGTCGGTCGCTGCGTCGAAGTCCGGTCGGAAGAACGCGTCGATGGTGTCCGGTGCCTTGGCCAGCAGGACGTTCACGAGCTCGTGCACCAGATCGCGTTGGGCCGCGTAGCGATGGGCCGACGCGGGGCTGGACATCACGTACCGGTCGGCGACCGCTTTGAGCACCTCGCACTCGTGCCGCACGTCATCAGGCACAACGAGACCGGCCTGATAGCGCGCGAGCAGGCCGTTACCGTGGACGTCGCGGGTTGCGTTCTCGGCGGCGCGGGCAAACCGGCCGATCAGCTGGCTCGTCGCGTTCTTCAGCCCCGCGAGACTGCGGTGCGAGCCGTCGTAGGCCACCGGCCAGAACGGCAGTCCCACCAGGCGGTCCAACGCCTCGTCGAAGGCTGCGACGTCGACCCCCGGGACGCGCGCCGCAGCCACTGCCGTCAAGGCGGTCCGCTCGGCAGCGTCGCGCAGGACGTCGAGTCGCAGGTGCCCGGCGACGACCGCGTCCTCCAGGTCGTGCACGGAGTAGGCGATGTCGTCGGACCAGTCCATCACCTGCGCTTCCAGGCACCGGGTGCCCGCGGGCGACTCGCCGCGGAACCAGTCGAAGACGTCGCGGTCCTCGTCGTAGACGCCGAACTTGACCGGGTCCTCGTCCTGCCCCCAGGGGTACTTGCACGATGCGTCCAGCGCGGCCCGGGTGAGGTTGAGGCCGACGCTGCGGCCGTCGGGCGAGAACGTCTTGGCCTCCAGCCGGGACAGGATGCGCAGGCTCTGCGCGTTCCCCTCGAAGCCGACCGGCCGGGCAAGCTCGGCAAGAGCGGCCTCGCCGGTGTGCCCGAAGGGTGGATGGCCGATGTCGTGGGCCAGGCAGGCCGTCTCCACGAGGTCGGGGTCGGTGCCGAGCGCCTGGCCGATCTCGCGGCCGATCTGCGCGCACTCCAGCGAGTGGGTCAACCGGGTCCGCGGGAAGTCACTCTCGCCGGGGACCACGACCTGGGTCTTGTCGGCGAGCCGGCGCAACGCCGAGGAGTGCAGCACCCGCGCCCGGTCGCGCTGGTAGGCGCTGCGGCCGGGTCGCTTGGCTTCCTCCTCCACCCAGCGCTCGGTGTCTGCGGGGGTCCTCGGCGTCATACCGCGTTGGGTCCCCGGTCGGAGCTGCGGTGGAACGCCTTCCAGTACAGGTAGGCCAGGGTCTCGCGGGCGATGTAGCGGATCTCGGTGCTCCTGGTACGCACGGCCGGCCCCTGCCGGGTCGGCGAGAGAGCGGCGTCGATCCCCTGGTCGCGGGCCATCGACCGGGTGCGCACGGCGTGCCACGGGTCGGTGATGATCACGGCGCTGGACCAGCCCTTGCTCTGCATCCGGGCCTGCACCGCGGTCAGGCTGGACAGAGTGTCCGACCCCGTGCCGACGGAGGTCACCCGTCCGCCAGGAACCCCGTGGTCCTCCAGCCATGTCTTGCCGGCCGCTCCCTCGGTGAACCGGTCACCGTCCTGCTTGCCGCCCACGGTGATGATGCGTGGCGCGACATCGTCGCGGTAGAGGTTCCGGGCATGCACCAGGCGGGCCGTGAAGACGCTCGACGGGCGCCCGTCGAACTGCGCCGCGCCGAGCACCACGATGACGTCGGAGACTCTCCGGTCGTCCTGGCGGGCGAACCACCAGACGTACCCGCCGGTGACCGCGACGAGCGCGAGCGCACCGAAGAGCAGCGCCGCCACCAGCTTGACGGCCCAGCGGATCAGCAGCATCAGGCGACCACGTGCCCCGGACGACTCCGAGCTGCCGTCGGTGCCGCGGTCGACAACCCCGTCACCGGCTGTCGCTGCCGTCGCTCACGATCACGGCCCGACCGGCCTCGAGGCGAGCAACCGGCACCCGGAAGGGCGAGCAGGACACGTAGTCGAGCCCGACCTCGTGGAAGAAGTGCACCGAGTCGGGGTCGCCACCGTGCTCGCCGCACACCCCGAGCTTGAGATCGGGTTTCGTTGCCCGGCCCTGCTCGCAGCCGATGCGGACCAGTGCTCCGACGCCGTCGATGTCCAGGGACTCGAACGGCGAGACGCCGAAGATGCCCTTCTCGAGGTAGGCGGAGAAGAACGCGGCCTCGACGTCGTCGCGGGAGAAGCCCCACGTCGTCTGGGTGAGGTCGTTGGTTCCGAAGGAGAAGAAGTCGGCGGCCTCGGCGATCTGGCCGGCGGTCAACGCCGCCCGGGGCAGCTCGATCATCGTCCCGATCAGGTGGTCGATCTCGATGCCCTCGCGCTCGCAGACCTCCGCAGCGATCCGCTCGGCCTCCTCGCGGACGAGCTCGAGCTCCTGCACGGCGTCGACGAGCGGGATCATGATCTCGACCCGCGGGTCACCGCCCGCCTTCTTGCGCTCGGCCGCAGCCTCGAGGATCGCGCGCACCTGCATGGCGAACAGCCCGGGCACCACGATGCCCAGCCGGACGCCGCGCAGACCCAGCATCGGGTTCTGCTCGTGCAGCCGGTGCACGGCCTGGAGCAGGCGCAGCTCGTTCTCGTGCTCCTCGCCTCGCGCCTCTGCCTGCGCCACCCGCACCGACAACTCGGTGTAGTCGGGCAGGAACTCGTGCAGCGGGGGGTCCAACAGACGCACCGTCACAGGGAGGCCGTCCATGGCCTCGAAGATGCCGACGAAGTCCTCGCGCTGCAGCGGCAGCAGGGCCTCCAGCGCCGACTCGCGCTCCTCGTCACCGTCGGCCAGGATCAGCCGCTCGACATAGCGACGCCGCTCGCCGAGGAACATGTGCTCCGTGCGGCACAGGCCGATGCCCTGCGCCCCGAAGCGGCGAGCCCGCTCGGAGTCCTCCGGGGTGTCGGAGTTGGCGCGCACCGCCAGCCGGCGCTTCCCGTCGGCGTGCTGCATCAACCGGTGCACCGCCTTGACGAGCTCGTCCGCGTCGTCGCTGTCGGGGTCGAGGCTGCCCTCGAAGTACTCCACCACCGGTGACGGGACGACAGAGACCTCGCCGAGGTAGACGGCGCCGGACGTGCCGTCGATCGAGAGGACGTCGCCCTCCTCGACCACTGTGCCCCCGACGGTCATCCGGCGCTTCTTGGTGTCCACCTCGAGCGCATCGGCGCCGCAGACGCAGGTCTTGCCCATCCCGCGCGCCACGACCGCAGCGTGCGAGGTCTTGCCGCCGCGACTGGTGAGGATGCCCTGCGCCGCGATCATCCCGTCCAGGTCGTCCGGGTTGGTCTCGCGGCGGACGAGGATCACGTCCTCACCCGACCGCGACCACTTCACCGCGGTGTACGAGTCGAAGACCGCCTTGCCAACGGCGGCGCCCGGAGAGGCGTTCATCCCCTTGGCGATCCGTTCCTTGTCGGTCGTGTCCTCGAACCGCGGGAACATGAGCTGGGCGAGCTGGTCGCCGGTGACCCGGGTGAGCGCCTCGTCCATGTCGATCAGGCCCTGGTCGACCAGCTGGGTGGCGATCCGGAACGCCGCGCCCGCGGTCCGCTTGCCGACCCGGGTCTGGAGCATCCACAGCTTGTTGCGCTCGATGGTGAACTCGATGTCGCACAGGTCGCGGTAGTGGTTCTCCAACGTCTCCATGATGGACATCAGCTCGTCGTAGGCCGGCTTGTCGATGCCCTCCAGGTCCTGCAGCGGCAACGTGTTGCGGATGCCGGCCACGACGTCCTCACCCTGAGCGTTCTGGAGGTAGTCGCCGTAGATGCCCTGCTGCCCCGACCCTGGGTCACGGGTGAAGGCCACGCCGGTCCCGGAGTCCATGCCGACGTTGCCGAACACCATCGAGCAGATGTTGACCGCCGTGCCCAGGTCAGCGGGGATGCGCTCCTGGCGCCGGTAGAGAATCGCGCGTGGCGCGTTCCACGAGTCGAACACCGCGCGCACCGCAAGGTCCATCTGCTCACGCGGGTCGGTGGGGAACTCCCGCCCGCCGTGCTCGCGCACGATTCCCTTGAAGATGTCGACGACGCCGCGCAGGTCGTTCTCGTCGAGATCGAGGTCGTTCTCGGTGCCCTTGGCCTGCTTGGCCGCGTCGATCGCGTCCTCGAAGTGCTCTCCGTCGATGCCCAGGACGGTCTTGCCGAACATCTGGATCAGCCGACGGTAGGAGTCCCAGGCGAAGCGCTCGGCACCGGCCTGCTTGGCCAGGCCCTGCACGGACTCGTCGTTGAGGCCGATGTTGAGGACGGTCTCCATCATCCCGGGCATCGAGAACTTCGCCCCTGACCGCACCGAGACCAGCAGCGGGTCGTCAGCCTGGCCCAGCGTGCGGCCCATCTCCTTCTCGAGCGCGTCCAGGTGCGCGCTGACCTCGTCGCGCAGCTCGGTGGGCTCCTCGCCGGAGTCGAGGTAGACCTTGCAGGCCTCCGTCGTGATCACGAAGCCCGGCGGCACCGGCAGACCCAGGTTGGTCATCTCCGACAGATTGGCGCCCTTGCCGCCCAGCAGGTCCTTCATGTCCCTGCTGCCTTCGGTGAAGTCATAGACGTACTTGGCCACTGCTAGCACCCCTCGCATGATCGACGGCGATCCGGCAAGCCTGCGAGCGGAGCCTACCCAGACCGGGTCAGGGCGACGCTATCCAGCGAAGGCCTCGAGCAGCGCGACCACGTCAGGCCCGAGGCGAGTGAGGTCGTAGCCGCCCTCCTGGACGAGCACGGTCGGACGGTCGAGGCCCGCCAGCAGTCGCCCGGCCGCCTGGAACCCGGCCGTGGACACCTCCAGCGGGCTCTCGGGGTCGCTGCCGGCGGCGTCGAGCCCCAGCGACACCACCAGCGCCCCTGGGTCGAACTCGGCCACCTGCGCGACCAGGTCGGTGAGCGCGCCGAGCCAGTCGTCATCGCCGGTGCCAGGCTCCAGCGGACGGTTGTACGTGGCCCCAGCCCCCCCGCCGGAACCGTGCTCGTCGGCGTACCCCACGAAGTGCGGGAACCAGCCCGCCCCCGGATCGACGTGCAGTGAGGCGTAGAACACATCTCCCCGCTCCCAGAACACGGCCTGGGTGCCGTTGCCGTGGTGCGCGTCAACGTCCACGATCGCCACCCGGGCGACACCGCTGCCCCGCAGCGCCTCGGCCGCGACCGCGGCATTGTTGAGGTAGCAGGACCCCCCGAACGCACGCCGGGTCGCATGATGACCGGGAGGGCGGACCAGGGCGTACGCCGCACCCGCGCCCGCTGTGACCAGGTCGACCGCGGTGAGCGTGACGTCGACGGCGGCTCGGGCCGCGGCCCAGGTCCCGGGACCCACGAGCGTCATCGTGTCGTAGCACCAGACACCGGCCCGCGCGTGCGTCGCGACGGGCTCGCGCGCGGGCATCCCGTCGAGCATCCCGGCGGTCGGGAAGACGTAGGGAACCACCTGGTCCTGGCCGACCAGCGCCGCGTAGTCCCCGGCTGCCCAGTCGTCGGCGACGGTGGCCAGGTGGGCGAGCAGACCTTCGTCATGAACCCGCCGCAGGACCTCGTCGTCGTGGGCCGTGCCGGGCACCAGCGGCGCACCTGCTGCGGTGACCGCCGCCAGCAGCACCTGGGCGCGCTCCGGCACCTCGGTCGCGGGCGTCAGCACGCCGACCCACACCTCGCCGCCCGGGACGTGGCGCAGGACCTCGTCGGACCAGACAACCGGAGGAAGCGGAGCCAGGGGCGGCACGTGGTGCATGCTGTCACGCGTGCCGCGCGCTGCTGATCTGCCGGTCAGGATCGGGCTCTACCCCTCCGGGCCGACCGCCTCGGTCCTGGACGTCCCGGGTGTGGGCCTCGGGCACGCGACCGTCTGGCGCGACGAGCCTGCTCCGCCTCAGGGAAGGGGCGTCGCGCGGACCGGCGTGACCGTTCTCGACCCAGGCGGCAACCTGTTCCGCAACCCGGTGCCGGCCGGTGGTGCGGTGCTCAACGGTGCCGGTGAGTGCACCGGCTTCCTCGCCGTGCGGGAGTGGGGGCTGGCCGAGACCCCGGTCTTCCTCACCTCGACCATGCAGGTGGGCCGGGTGTTCGACGCCGCCTGCGGGCTGCTCGTCGCCGACGAGCCGCAGATCGGGGTCGAGGACGTCGTGCTGCCACTGGTCGCCGAGTGCGACGACTCGTTCCTCTCCGACGCCCGTCGGATGCAGGTGAGCGCCGAGGACGTGGCCACGGCCCTGTCCGCCGCCCGGTCCTCGGTCGGTGCCCCGGTCGCTCCCGACGAGGGCAGCGTCGGAGCCGGCACCGGGATGAGCTGTCTCGGCTGGAAGGGCGGCGTCGGCACCGCGTCGCGGGTCCTGCCCGACGGTCACACGGTCGGGGTCCTGGTGCTGACGAACTTCGGCGAGCACGAGCGGCTGACCGTGGCGGGGGTGCCGGTGGGACAACGGCTCGCGCCGGCCGTCGCCGCGCGCGCCGGCGAGGCCGGATCCTGCATCGTCGTGATCGTGACCGACGGGCCGCTCGACGGTGCCGGCTGCACCCGGCTCGCCCGCCGCGCCGGCCTGGGGCTGGCCCGGACCGGCAGCACGGCGTCGCACGCCAGCGGAGAGATCTTTCTGGCGTTGGCGACGGGGCTGCGGGCTCCTCGCGGGGGCCCGGCCGCGGGCGTGCCGACGTCGGGGCGCGAGCTGGACCCCTACCTCGCCGCAGCGGTCGAGGCGACCGAGGAGGCGGTGCTGACCAGCCTGCTCGCCGCGACGACCGTCGTGGGTCACCAGGGCAACACGTCGACCGCGCTGCCCTTCGACGAGGTGGCCGCGCTGGTGGCCGGCGCCGGACCCCGTGGCTGACCCGGGTGCGGCCGCGGGAGCCGCCGGACGCACCGAGCGGATCGCCATCGAGCTCAGTGACGGCACCCGCCTCGCGACCACGCTCTACCTGCCCGCCGGCGACGAGCCGGTCCCCTGCCTCCTGGAGGCGCTGCCCTACCGCAAGGACGACCTCACGGCGACCTACCGGCCGGAGTATGTGCGGCTGCGCGACGAGCACGGGTACGCCGTGGCCCGCGTCGACCTGCGCGGCACCGGATCCTCCGACGGGATCGCCGTCGACGAGTACCCGGCCCAGGAGCAACAGGACCTGTGCGAGGTCATCGCCTGGCTCGCCGCGCAGCCCTGGTGCACCGGCGCCGTCGGGATGTACGGCACGTCGTACTCGGCTTTCAACTCCCTCCAGGTCGCGTGCAAGCGGCCCCCGGCGCTGAAGGCGATCTGTGCGATCTACGGGACCGACGACCGGTACACCGACGACGTGCACTACATGGGCGGGGCCCTGCGGTTGCTGGACCTGGTCGACTACCCGGCGTACATGGTGGCGATGAACGTCCTGCCGCCGGTCCCCTCACTGGTCGGCAAGGGGTGGCAGGACACCTGGCGCGCGCGGATCGACGGAGTGCAGCCTTGGCTGCTGCCGTGGCTCGAGGAGCAGCACGACTCGGCGTACTGGCGGCACGGCTCGGTGCGTCCGGCGTACGAGCGCATCGCCTGTCCGACGATGCTCGTCGGTGGCTGGGCCGACGGCTACCGCAACAACACGTTCCGCACGGTGGCGGCCCTGCGTGAGGCGGGGACACCGCACCGGTTGCTGCTGGGGCCGTGGAGCCACATGTCGACCGCGACGTCGTTGCCGGGACCACATGTCGACCTGGTGCCGGTGATGGCTCGCTGGTGGGACCGGTGGCTGCGCGGTGTCGACGACGGCTACGACGACGAACCGGCGCTGACGTGGTTCGCCCAGCGGTCGACCCGGCCGGGACCGGACCGCGAGCTGGTCGAGGGCGAGTGGCGCAGCGCCCCGTCGTGGCCGCTGGACGGTGCCAGCGAGGACGTGCGTTCGCTGGGGACGGGCACCGTGACCTACCGCGTCGCGCCAGACGTCGGCACCGCGGCGTGGAACAGCTGCGCCGGGTCGTTGCCGTGGGGGCAGCCGACCGACCAGCGCTTCGACGACGCTGCCTCGCTGACCTGGGAGTGGCCGGCCGACGAGCTGTCGCTGCTCGGGCACCCGCGGCTGCGGTTGCGGCTGCGGTCATCGGAACCAGTGGCGTCGGTGTCGGTGAAGCTCTGCGACGTCTTCCCCGACGGCACGTCCTCATTGATCTCCCGGGGACTGCTCAACCTCACCCATCGTGCGTCGTCCACGCGACCGGCACCGATGCCGGTCGGCGAGCTGGTCGACGTCGAGGTCGAGCTCGAGGCGATGAGCTGGGACGCCGCGCCCGGCCACGTGCTGCGACTCGCGGTCGCGGGGACCGACTGGCCCAACACGGTGGCTCCGCCGAGGCCGGTCACCCTGACCGTGGACCGGGGTTCTTCGGCCCTGGTCCTTCCGGTGGCGGGGCGCTCGGTCGAGGCCCTGCCCTTGCCGCTGGTCGCGCCACCGGGTCCCGACGACGACGGTGACGGCGACACTGCCGAAACCGCCATGACCTGGCGGGTGGAGCGGGACGTGCTGGGTCGGCGGACGAGCTGCGTGGACGAGCACGGCGGCAGCTATCGGCTCGACGGTCACCATGCCGGGGGCCAGGGGGTGGACGGCACCCTGGTCCAGGAGCAGTACTCGGGCAGGGTGGAGGTCTCGACGGAGACCTTCGCGCAGCAGGCGCGGGCGACGGCGGACTTCACGGTGACGTGGGAGGAGGCGACAGTGCGCGCACGTTCAGAGCTCGTCCTCGACGCCGGGGAGACGTCCTTCGACGTCGTCCTCACGGTGGAGACGTGGCTCGACGGGGAGGCCTTTGCGTCTCGACGCTTCAGCCGCGAGATCCCCCGGCAGCTGGGATGAGGACGCTGCGGACGAGGACACCGTGGTGGGGACTCGCGTCGTCCCTCGCCGCCCCGGTGCTGCTCATCGGCGGGTGGACGCTCGCGGCCAGCCGGCAGCGTGGCGGGTTCGACCCCGTGGTGGAGACGATCAGCGCGCTGGCAGCCCGCGGCGCCGACGATCGCTGGCTGATGACGACGGCACTGGCCGGGCTCGGGATCTGCCACGTCACGACCGCCCTCGCGCTGCGCTCGGCGGCGAAACCCGGCCGCATCGTCCTCGCTGCCGGTGGGGTCGCGACGGTGCTGGTGGCCGTGTTCCCGCTGCCCGCCGGGGGTGGCAGCTCGGCGGCACACACCGCGGCGGCGGCCGCCGGCTTCGGAGCCCTGGCCGTCTGGCCGTTGGCGGCCGGACGCGGGTCGGCGAAGGGACCGCTGCGGCCGGTCGTGTCGGCTGCCGCCGGTGGCGTGCTGCTCGCGCTGGTCGGCTGGTTCTTCGTCGAGCTGGTCGCCGGCAGCGACCGGGTGGGGATCTCGGAGCGGGTCGCGGCAGGTGCGCAGGCGCTCTGGCCGCTCGCGGTGGCGTGGGGAGCGAGGAGGGTGGACCGGCGATGAAAACGATGCGTTGGGGAGTCATCGGCACCGGCGGCATCGCGTCTTCCTTCACCCGCGACCTCACGCTGCTGGACGGCAGCGAAGTGGTCGCGGTCGGGTCCCGGACCCAGGAGTCGGCGGACCGCTTCGCCGCGGAACACTCGGTCGCACGCGCCCACGCGTCGTACGCCGCCCTGGTCGCCGACGACGCGGTCGACGTCGTCTACGTGGCGACGCCCCACCCGGGCCACCACGACGCCGCGATGCTGGCCATCGAGGCGGGCAAGGCGCTGCTCGTCGAGAAGCCGTTCACCATGGACGCCGCCGAAGCCGAGGCGCTGCTTGCCGCGGCGCGCGCCCGAGGGGTGTTCCTGATGGAGGCCATGTGGTCGCGGTTCGTGCCGCACATGGTGCGCGTCCGCGAGCTCCTGGCCGCGGGTGCGCTCGGCGAGGTGCAGGTCGTCATCGCGGACCACTGCCAGTGGTTCGACGGCGACCCGAGGCATCGGCTGCTCGACCCGGCACTCGGTGGCGGCTCGCTGCTCGACCTCGGCATCTATCCGGTCTCGTTCGCATCGATGGTTCTCGGGTCCCCGACGACCGTGACGGCGGTGAGCGACCCGACGCTGACCGGGGTCGACGCGACCACGTCGGTCCTCCTGCAACATGACGGCGGCGCCCACGCCGTGCTGACCGCCACCCAGCTGGCGCTGGGCCCGAACCGCGCCGCCATCGTCGGCAGCGATGCGCGGCTGGAGATCGACTCGGTGTTCTACTCGCCGACCACGTTCACCCTGACCCGGCGTGACGGCTCCATCGAGCGCTTCGACGAGCCGCACGCAGGAGGCGGCCTGCGCCACGAGGCGGCCGAAGTCGCCCGCTGCATGCGCGAGGGACGACTGGAAAGCGAGATCATGCCCCTGGACGAGACGGCGGCGATCATGCGCACGATGGACGAGATCCGCCGCCAGATCGGGCTGACCTACCCGTCGCGCTGAGCGCTGTCCTCGGGAGTCGGTCTGTGGCTACGCTCGCGGCCATGCCAACAGACGCCGAACTGGTTGACCTCGAGGCCCGCCGCGAGCAGCTGCGGGGTCAGCACCTCAAGCCAGCCGGGTCGCGGCAGCCGACGATCGGACGTGGGATCCACCACGCGGCGCTGATCTGCTCCGACGTCGAGCAGACGATCAGCTTCTACCAGGACCTGCTCGGCTTCCCGCTGGCCGAGCTGGTCGAGAACCGCGACTACCCCGGCTCGTCGCACTTCTTCTTCGACGTCGGCAACAAGACGTTGCTCGGCTTCTTCGACTTCCCCGGTCTCGGCCTCGAGCCCGGCAGCGAGGCGATCGGCGGCGTCCAGCACATCGCCATCTCGGTGCCGCGCGAGCAGTGGGAGCAGGCGCGGGAGCGGCTGGACGCGGCCGGGGTGACCTATGCCGGGCCGGACGTCGGCATCCCGGAGTCGATGTACCTCAAGGACCCTGACGGCATCGGCATCGAGCTGCTCAGCGACCCTCTCATGTACTTCGCCGGCCACCACCTCGACCAGTAGCCCCCCAACAACCCTTCCCAGTCGATCATGCAGTTGCGGGGATCTTGTGCATCGCTGCAGGTCAGCCCTCCGAGATCTCCTGTCGATCATGCGGTTATGGGGATCTTGCCGCTCTGGTAGCCGTGCGCGATGGTCGTCACGAACTGGTGCACCGCGTCCTCGCTGGGCGCCAGCGGCCCCGGGCGGAAGTGCGGAGACGACAAGCCGCGCTGCACCGACTCGCACGCCGCCCAGTCCTGACGGTTCGTCGTGTCCCAGAAATCGACGGCGTACGCCGGGTCGACGTCCGCCGACGGGAAGTACCACGCGCACTCCACCGCCGTCCGGTCCGGTGCCAGCGGCGTCATCCGGTGCGTCATCACGTAGTCGGGGTGCAACGAGAGCAGCAGGTTCGGGAGCAGACCCAGGTAGCGCACCTGCCGCGGATCGACACCGGCGATCGACGACCCGAGGCTGCGACCGTCCAGCGACATGGTCTGAGCACCGTCGCGCAGGTCCATCGAGCCACCGACCCAGGCTCCCGGCCGCTCGTAGTTCGTCCCGCTGTCGGGTGGGCTCACCTCGCACAGCTCCGGGTGGATCAGCGGGCAGTGGTAGCACTCGTGATAGTTCTCGGTGAGGACCTTCCAGTTCGCCGCCACGACGTACTCGTGCGTTGCCCCCAGCGCCAACGTCTCCGGCCGGTACGCCGCCACGATTTCGTCCAGCCCCGCGGGCCCGCCCAGGTGCTCGGCGAAAGGCACCGCGTCGCCGCGGGCGTTGACGAACACCCACCCGTGCCACACCTCGGCCGGCAGCCGGACCAGGCTGTGCTGCGCAGGGTCGAACGACGGCACCGCACGGAACCCCGGGGCGGCGATGACCGTGCCCGACAGGTCGTAGCTCCAGGCGTGGTACGGGCAGATGACCGCCCGTCGGGATGAGGCGCCGCCGTCGGGCAACAGCTCGTGCCCGCGATGACGGCACGTGTTCGCGAACGCGGCGACCCCGGAACCATCGGACGGTCCTGCCGTGAGCAGCACCCCGATGCCGCCGACCGTCGTCGCGGCCTGCGTACGACCGTCGGCGAAGACGGCATCGACCCGACCGAGGCACACCCACGAGGCGGCAAAGAAGTGTCGCTGCTCCCACGCGAACACGTCGGGCGAGGTGTAGGCGGCGCCCGGCAGCATCGTGCTCTGCCCGAACGGGAGCAGAGCAGGGGCGAGCAGCTCGTCGGTCAAGGGTGGCGGGGTCATCTCGCACCTCCAGGCGCATCAACAACTAGGGTCCGGGCATGGCTCGTCGGAAGGTCGAGGTACGTCGAGACGAGATCTTGCGCGCCACCATCGAGCAGGTCACCCAGCACGGGTTCACCCAGACCAGGGTCGCCGACGTCGCGGCCGCTCTCGACATCAGCACCGGGCTGGTCTTCTACCACTTCGCGTCCAAGGAAGCGTTGCTCTCCGCGGCCTTCGCCTACGCCGCCGAGCGCGACCTGGAGCGCCTCGACGCTGCCGCCTCCGGACGCGGCAGCGCCGCCCGCCGACTGGCCAAGATCCTGCGGATGTACGGGCCGGAGGACAGCGGCGCCGGGTGGTCGCTGTGGATCGACGCCTGGGCCACCGGCCTGCGCAGCCCCGAGATGGCCGAGGTGTCGCAGGGGCTGGACGTGCGCTGGAAGGACACGGTTGCCGACGTCATCCGGCAGGGCGTGGAGCGCGGCGAGATGACCTGCGCGGACCCGAGCGGCGCCGCTTGGCGGATCACCGCGATGCTCGACGGACTCGCCGTCCAGTCCACCGTGCACGCCGGTGTCGTCAGCAGCCGGCAGGTCACCAGCTGGGTGCGTCACACCGCCGCTGCAGAGCTGGGGATGGATCCCGCGGCGTTGCGTCCGTAGCCGGCTCACACCAACCAGCTCACCGGGTGACCGACCTCGACCAGCGAGGCCCGGTCCGGAGCGAAGGCACTGATGTCTGAGGCCGTGACGCCGATCGTCACGAGGTCGGCGAGCACCCGGCCGAGAGTCGGGGCGAACTTGAACGCATGCCCCGCACCGAGCCCGACCAGCACGGCCGGATGTGCCGGCAGCGCTCCCACGACGAAGTCGCGGTCCGGGGTCAAGGTGTAGAGGCAGGTGACCGTGCGCAGCGGCGCACCGACACCCGGGACCAGCCCGCCGACGAACCCGGCGAGCCGATCCAGGGCAGCGTCGTCGACGTCGAACGACCTCGTCTGCGCGGTGGTCACGGCTCCCCCACAGTCCTGCGCCCCTTTCACCACGGCGCCGCCGCCCCCCTCGGCGTACGTGGGGAAGCCGTAGAAGGACGGGTCGTCCATCCAGATCCACACCGGCAGCCGCCGAGCCGAGAACGCCGCCGGGTCCGACGGTGCGAAGTACGTCGCCTGCTCGCGGGTCACGGTCAACGGGAGCGACGTGCCGAGATCGGCCAGCAGCCCGTTGGTCCACGCGTCTACGGTGAGGACCACGCGCCGGGCCCGGAAGGTGCGGTCCGCCGCGCCGCCGGCCACCACCGTGACCGAGCCGTCGTCCTCGGCCTCCAGCGAGACGACGGGCGACTCGTCGAACAACCGTGCGCCCGCGCCCCGAGCGAGCGCCGCCATGACCGAGGTCGCCCGACCGGCCGGCACGATCGCGGTGTCGCGCTGGTGCAGAGCCAGGGTGCCCTCCGGCGGTTGCAGCGCCGGCCATCGCGCCCGCACGTCGGCCACGTCCAGCACCTCGTAGGGCACCCCCTCGGCCGCCAGGCTGGTCACGTAGTCCTCGAGCGCTATGGCGGCGCCGGGCGGGAACAGGTCCACGCCGCCGGTGACGGTGACCAGCTCCTGTCCGCACGCGGCCGAGAGATCGGCCCAGTCGTCGTAAGCCTCGCCGGCGAGCCGCACGTAGCCGGGCGTGTGATAGCTGCGGCGCAGGATCCGCGACGTGTCGTGCGACGCCCCGCGCAGGTGGCCGAGCTCGAACTGCTCCAACCCGACGACGTCCACCCCGCGCCGAGCCAGCTGCCAGGTCGTTGCCGAGCCGAGCCCGCCGAGGCCGACAACCACGGTGTCCACGGCGTACGACCGGCTCACGACTCGCCCAGCTTCGGCAGCAGCCAGCGGCGGATGTCGAGGCTGTCGTCCTCCATGGGCGCGAACCAGCCCTGCGTGTAACTCCGCGAGGTCATGCCGCGTTGCACCGACGCGCAGACCGCCCAGTCCTGCCGGTTGACGGTGTCCCAGAAGTCAGCGGCATCCGACGGGTCGAATCCGGCTCGCTCCGCCTCGTCGGCCGCGAACAGCAGGTCGCACTCGACGCGGGTGCTGGCCGCACCCTGCGGCCAGAGGGTGAACGCGGCGACGTGGTCGGCAGACAGGCTCAGCAGCAGGTTGGGGTAGACGAGCTCGGCCTTGTGCCGGACCCGCTCGATGTCGTCCAGGTCGGGGAACGGCGCCCGCGCCGACGTCCCCGACGCGGTGAAGGTCCAGGCACCCTCGCGGTGCGGGACCCCCCCGTCCCAGTCCAGTCCCACGCCACCTCGACCGAACGACGGGACAAGTCGGACGAGCTCGGGGTGCACGCCGGCGCAGTGGTAGCACTCGTTGTAGTTCTCCAGCAGGACCTTGTAGTTGGCCGCGACGTCATAGGTCAGCCGCCGACCGACCACCAGCGACTCGAGCGGGTACCTCGCCAGGCGTGCCGGCACCCCGTCGAGGGCTGGCACGACCGGCCGCGCCTGCTCCGGCGTCAGGTGCAGGAACAGGAAACCGCCCCAGGTGTCGACCGCGACGGGGTGCAGGCCGAACACCTCGGGGTCGAAGTCGTCGACGTCCTCGGTGTGCGGGGCCCGCAGCAACCGGCCGGCCAGGTCGTACGTCCAGGAGTGGTAGGGGCAGCGCAGCGCAGCGCCGCTGCGGCACAGGGCTCGGGACGATCATCGACCGGGTCGACGGGCACGACCTGCGACCCGCGGTGCCGGCAGACGTTGTAGAACGCCCGCAGGGTCCCGTCATCGGCTCGGGTGACCAGCACGCTCTCCCCTGCGACGTCCACGGTCGCGACCCGCCCGCGGCCCGGATCACCGTCCACGAGGCCGTACGTCGAGAGGCGCCCGGCGCAGAACCAGCCACGGTGCAGCACCTGCTCACGCTCGCGGTTCCAGTGGGACTCGTCGACGTAGTAGTCACCCGGCAGCGCGGCCTGCAACGTGGCCATGCCTACCGCCCGGGCCAGCGAGAGAGCCACCGGTCACGACGACGGTCGCGCAGCACCTGGCGAACGGCGTTGCGGCCCGGGATGCCGGTGACGCCGCCGCCCCCGTGGGTTCCTGACCCGGCCTGGTAGAGCCCGCGCACGGGGGTCCGGAGGTCGGCGTAGCCCGCCGCCGGCCGGGCGTGGAAGAGCTGGGACGCCGAGAGCTCGCCGTGGAAGATGTTGCCGCCGACCAGGCCGTACTCGGTCTCCATCTCGTGCGGACCGATCACCTGGCGGTGCAGCACGGATGACGTGAAGCCGGGGGCGACCTCCTCGACCCGCGCCACGACGGCGTCGGCATGCGCCTCGACCTCGCCACGGTGCGGGGCCGAGGACCACTCGTGCGGCACCCACTGGGTGAACATCGACACGACGTGATGTCCCTCCGGCGCGAGCGAGTCGTCGAACACCGACGGGATTGCGATGTCGGCGAACGGTCGCCGCGAGGCCCGACCCGAGACCGCGTCCTGGAACCCACCCTCGACCTCGTCCAGGGTCTCGGCGAGCACGATCGTGCCACCGTGCACGTCCGGGTCGAAGCCGCGCTTCGCGGTGAACTCCGGCAAGCGGTCGACCGCGAGGTTGACCTTGACGACGCCGCTTCGCGAGCGCCACCGCTCGATGTCTCGCACAAAGTCCGCGGGAAGCGCCGAACGGTCGACGAGCCGCAGGAAGGAGATTGCGGGGTGCGCGGTGGTGACCACCGTCGAGGCAGTGAGTTCCTCGCCATTCGCCAGGGTCACGCCGGTCGCCTGACCGCCGCGCGTCCGGATCTCCGCGACCGGTGCAGACGTGCGGATCTCGACGCCGAAGCTGCGGGCCGCCGCCGCCATGGCCTGGGTCACGCCGCCCATGCCGCCGCGCGGGAACCCCCACTGCCCGGTCGGCGCACCGTCACCCCCGGCGGTGTCGTCGAGGGTGCCGATGTGATGGTGCGCCATGACGTACGCGGTGCCCGCGGACCGGGGACCGGCCCACGTCCCGATCACTCCGCTCACCGACAGCAGCGCCTGCATCGCGTCGGACTCGAAGTAGTCCTCGAGCAGGTCGGCGATCGACATGGTGAACAGCCGGGTGATCTCCACCGCCTGCCTGGTGTCGACGCCGCGGAGATGACGGAGCAACCCGGCTTGCGCCAGCAGGTCCGCCGGCCGCCGTGATCCCACCTTGGGCGGCACGGCGTCCAGCAGCGGCGCGAGCAGCCCGGCCAGCCCGTCCAGCCAGTCGTCCCACCGGTCGATCGCGTCGGCATCCTTGTCCGAGAACTTCGCCACCTGCTCGCGCCGAGCAGCCCGGTCCGTGGGTAGCGCGAGGAAGCGACCGTCGGTGTGCGGCGCGAAGTAGGGCCCCTGCGGGAAGACGTGGTAGCCGTGCCGGTCCAGGGACAGATCGCGCACCAGCGAGGGCGGCAGGAGGCTCACGACGTAGGACAGCGAGGTCACCTTGTAGTCAGGACCGAACGGGGTCTCGGTGACGGCGGCTCCCCCGACAACCTCGCGTGCCTCGCAGACGACGGTTCGCAGGCCTGCGCGCGCCAGGTAGGCGGCCGCGACCAGGCCGTTGTGGCCACCGCCCACGACCACGACGTCGTACTCCTGCTGCATGTTTCGCCTCCGTTACTGACTCGCTAGTCAGTAAGCATGCCCTGTCTGGCGCTGGAGAGGAAGCAGGCAGCGCCATGTTCTGTGGTGTCAGGCAGCACCGGCAGGCTGCCGGTGCGGCAGTCGGCGTCGACCCCTGCGGCGGCCGCCTCCCCGGAAGCAAGCGCGGGACAGCGGGGGTGGAAGCGACAGCCTGCGGGGACGTTCGTCGGGTCCGGCGGCTCCCCGCTCAGCACGACCGGCTCGAGCCGCCTGCTCTCCGGCACCACCGAGAGCAGGGCTTGCGTGTACGGGTGGGACGGGTCGGCCAGGACCTGCTCGGTCGGGCCCGATTCCACGATCCGCCCGAGGTACATCACCGCGATGCGGTCGGCGATGTTCCACGCCAGGCCCAGGTCGTGGGTGACCACGAGCACAGACAGCCCGAGCTCCTTGCGCAGCTCCAGCAGCAGAGCGAGGATCTCGCCGCGAACCGATGCGTCGAGCGAGGAGACCGGCTCGTCGGCGACGAGCACCTCGGGCTGGAGGACGAGCGCACCGGCGATCACCACGCGCTGGCGCTGGCCGCCCGAGAGCTCGTGCGGATAGCGCAGGAAGTAGCGCTCGGCCGGGCGCAGACCGACCCGGGACATCGCCTCCACCACGTGGGCCTGCTCGTCGCCGGGCACACCGTGGACCCGCAGCCCCTCGGCGACCGCCTCGTAGACGGTGTGCCGCGGGTTCAGCGAGCCGGTCGGGTCCTGCAGGACGAGCTGGACCTTGCGCCGATAGGCCTTCAGCGACGCCCCGTCGTAGCGCAGCGGCGCGCCGTCGAAGCGGACCTCGCCCGCGGCCGGCCGAGCCAGGCCCAGCAGGGTCCGGGCCAGGGTGGTCTTGCCGCAGCCCGACTCGCCCACGAGGGCGAGGATCTCGCCGCGGCCGAGCCCCAGGTCGACCCCGTCGACGGCCCGGGCGGCGGCGCCGCTGCGGGACCGGAACGTCGTGGCAAGTCCGGCCGCCTCCAGGACGGGCGGGGGCGGGCCCGCGCCCGGACGCTCGGGCTGGCTCATCGTGTCGCGCTCGCGTTCACGTGCACGCAGGCGGCCCGGTGCGCAGGACCGGCTTCCCGAAGGCGGACGTCCTCGGTCGCGCAGGCGTCGACCGCCTCCGGGCAACGCGGGTGGCACGGGCAGCCGCTCGGCAGGTCGCCCGGCCACGGCGGGTCCCCGGGTAGTCCCTTCGGGCCGAAGCGGGCCGCCGGGTCGCCGATCGTCGGGAAGGCGGCGGACAGCGCCCGGGTGTAGGGGTGTCGGGCTCGGTCCAGGACCTCGGCCGACGGTCCCTCCTCGACGACGCGGCCCGCGTACATCACGGCGACCCGGTCGCAGGTTGTCGCCAGCACGGAAAGGTCGTGGCTGATCACGACCAGGCCGAGCCCCAGATCGCGTACCAGGCCGGTCAACAGGTCGAGGACCTGCGCCTGCACCATCACGTCAAGCGCCGTCGTGGGCTCGTCGGCGACGATCAGCTTCGGGCCACACGCCAGGGCCAGTGCGATCATCACCCGCTGCTTCTGGCCGCCGGAGAGCTGGTGTGGGTACGACGAGGCGAGCCGTGGCACGAGACCGACCTGGGCCAGCAGGTCGCGCACCCGGGCCTCGACATCGCCGCGACGCGCAGCACTGTCGTGCAGCAGCACCGGCTCGGCGATCTGGCGGCCGACCCGCTGCAGCGGGTTCAATGAGTGCAACGCGCCCTGGAACACGATCGACGCCTCGGCCCAGCGCACCGCGCGCAGCCGGCCAAAAGTCATCCCGAGGACGTCCTCGCCGCCGAGCAACACCTGGCCGGTGACGGTTGCCGAGACCGGGGTGAGCCGCAGCACGGTGGCCGCCAGGGTCGACTTGCCCGACCCCGACTCGCCGGCCACGCCGAGCGACGTCCCCGCTTCGACGTCCAGGGTGACGCCGCGCACTGCGGGAACCGCGCCGTCGGTGCTGCGGTAGGTCACCGAGACGTCGTCCAGGCGCAGCAACGGCACGGCTCAGGCCTCCCGCGGGTCGAGCACGTTCTCGAGCGCCCGGCCGACGAGGGTGAACGCCAGGACCACGATGACAACGCAGATCCCGGGCGGCAGGAGGTACCACCAGGCGCCGGAGCTGATCGCGCCGGCGGAGAAGGCGCTGTCGAGCATCGACCCCCAGGACACTCGGAACGGGTCACCCAGTCCGAGGAACGACAGCGTGGTCTCGGACAGGATCGCCACGGCCACCGTCAGCGTGGTGTTCGCCAGGACCAGCGGCATGACGTTGGGCAGCACGTGCCGCGACATCTGGTGCCAGTGCCCGCCGCCGAGCACCCGGGCCCGTTCCAGGTACGGCCGAGCCTCCACCGAGAGCGTCTGGGCCCGGACCAGCCGAGCCGTCCCCGGCCAGGATGTCACGCCGATCACGACGATCACGTTGAGCAGCGACGACCCCAGCACCGTGGCCAGGGCGATGGCGAGCGGCAGGAAGGGGATCACGAGGAACCAGTCGGTCAACCGCTCGAGGACCGACCCCGACCAGCCGGTGAAGTGTCCGGACGCGATGCCGACGAGGGTGCCGATGACCATAGAGATCACCGTGGCGGCGACGCCGACCAGCAGCGAGACACGGGCCCCCCAGACGACCAGGGCCAGCACCGATCGGCCGGACTCGTCGGTGCCCAACGGATAGCTCGCGTCCGGCGCGGCCAGCACTCCCCCGGTGGCCTCGGTGACCTTGAGCTGGTCGGCGGAGAAGAGCAGCGGCGCGGCCAGCGCCAGTGCCAGGAAGATCCCGAGCAGGACCAGGCCGGCGATGCCGCCGCGCTCGCGGCGGAACTGCGCCCAGAACCGCGCCAGGCTGCGGCGGCGCCGCACCCGTCGGACGGTGCGGGCCGAGAGCGGCGGCTGCGTGTCCGCCGGCCCCACCGACACCGGCGCGCTCACGTGCGAACCCGCGGGTCGACGGCGGCCACGACCACGTCGGCCACGATGTTGGCCAGCACGACGGACAGCGAGAACAACAGGAAGATGGCCTGCAGCAGCGGAACGTCGGGTCCACGGATCGCCTGGTAGCTGAGCAGCCCCAGTCCCGGCCACGAGAAGACCGTCTCGACGGTGATGGCGCCGGACACCACGAAGCCGATGTTGAGGAACACCAACGTGATGGTGGGCAGCAGAGCGTTGGGCACCGCGTGCCGGCGCCGCACCAGGCGATCCATCATCCCCTTGGCCCGAGCTGTGTTCAGGTAGTCCTGACGCAGCTCGTCGACCAGGCTGGCCCGCATCACCAGGGCGTACTCGGCGAGATAGGCCAGGGTGAGCGTCGCCGCGGGCAGCGTGAGGTGCCAGGCCTGGTCGGCCAGTCCCTTCACCGACCACGGGTCGAGCCCCGGGGTGATCGTGCCGCCACTGGGGAAGATGCCGGGGAAGATGCCGACTCCCGTGCTGAACAGGATGAGCAGCACCATGCCGAGCCAGAACTCCGGCATCGCGTAGAGGGTGAGGGTGATCCCGGTGCTCGTGCGGTCGAAGACGCTGCCCCGCTTCCAGCCGCCCTTGATGCCGATGGCGATGCCGAAAGCGGCGGACAGCGCCGTGGCGGTGACGAGCAGCACGAGCGTGGGGAACACGTAGTCGCCGATGACGTCCCAGACCGGGCGCGAGAACTGGGTCGAGTCCACGCCGGCCGCGAAGGGATTCTTCAGGTAGTCGACGAACTGGGTCGCGATCGGCTGGTCGAGCGCCCGGCGCAAGGCCCGCAGCTGCTCCCGGTCGACGTTGCGGCCGCGGGTGTACAGCGAGATCGGGTCACCCGGCAGCAGCCGGAACAGGAAGAAGTTGAAGACCAGGACGAACAGCATCGTCCCGGCACCGGTGACCACCCGACGGGCCGCGTAGACCGCAAGCCCCGAGCGACCCGCCGCGGGCGGTCGACTCTCCGAGCCCGTCGGGGGAGTCTCGGCGGGCGCAAGCGTCACCGGCGCCACCAGGACATGAGCACAGATCCCGTGCTACTCGACATCGTGCTCGGGCCGCCGGCGGCCGCGCGCCACGACGAAACCGGCTCCCGCGAGCACGAGCAGGCCGGCCACGACTCCCCCGGCGACGAACGGGGTGCTGCTGCCCCCGTCAGAAGCCGACGAGCCAGACCCTCCGCCGCCCGACGCAGCCGGCGCGGCATCGTCGGCCGTGACCGGTCGGACCGACCGATAGCTCGCGGTGCCGTACTGGAAGAGCAGCGAGCCGTCCGGCTCGGGCTGGGGCAGCAGACCCGTGAACCGGTCCGACCGGTAGGCCTCGAGGTTGTCGTAGTAGAACGTGATGACGTACGGCGCCTGCTCGTAGACGATCCGCTGCATCTCCTTGACCGTTGCCGCCCGCTCGGCCGGGTCGATCTGCCCGGCCTGCTGGGCGAACAGCTGGTCGTAGCGCTTGTCGCAGAAGAAGGAGTCGGACAGGTTGGCGAACACGCTGCCGCCGTCCTTGTACGACCTGTTGGCACAGGTGAACGTCGACAGCTGGTAGTTGGGATCGGGCTCGACGACCCAGCCCCACTCGAACATGTCGAACTTGCCCTCGCCGATGATCTCGGTGAGCGCATCCTCGGACACGATCTTCGTCTTGACCTGCACACCGATGTCCTCGAGCCAGCCGGCGACGAACTGGACACTCTGCTGACTGGTCTGGGAGTTGCTCCGGCCGAGCAGCCGGAACGACAGCTGCCGCCCGCCGCCGGGCATCCGCCGAACTCCGTCCGCACCCTTGGTGTATCCGGCGTCGTCGAGCAGAGACTCGGCCCTGGCGGGGTCGAAGGTGAAGGCGTCGGCTCCGGGATCGAAGTGCAGGTTCTCGTAGATCGGCGGGATGATGCTCGACCCCGGGCTGCCCCGCCCGCCGAGCACGCGGTCGACCAACGTCTGGGTGTCGATCGCGTAGGACAGCGCGACCCGAACCTTCGGGTCCTTCAACGCCGGGTGCCCGTCACCGATGGGAGTCCCGTCGTCGAGCGCGGCCCCGGTGTTGAACGCGATCTCGTCGAAACCGGAGTAGTTGGCAGGGACTGTTGTCACGCCGTCCGCGCTCTCGAGGCTCTTGAACACGTTCGCCCCGAGGCTGTCGGCGAAGTCGATCTCGCCGCGGCGCAGCGCCTGGGCGAGGGAGTCCTCGTTGTTGAAGATCCGGAAGACGAGCTCGTCGATCGCCGGAGCCCCGCCCCAGTAGTTCTTGTTCGCGCTCAACCGGATGAACTGCCCGCGCTTGTGCTCGGTGACCACGAAGGGACCGGAGCCGACGATGCCGTCGGGTCCGGGCTCGTTGGCGAAGCTGCGCACCTTCTTGGCGTCGATGTCCTTCCAGATGTGCTCGGGGAGGATGTAGACCGCCAGGCTGAGCATGATCGGTGTCGGCTTCTTGACCTTCATCACGACCGTCTGGTCGTCGGTCGCCGTGACCGAGGTCAGGTCGCTCACATAGTTGCCGAAGTTGGTCTGCTCGTACTTGCCCTTGCGCACCCGGTTGAACGTGTAGGCCACGTCTCGCGCCGTCAGCGGGACGCCGTCGGACCAGGTGACACCCGAGCGGATGTGGTAGGTCCAAGTGAGGCCGTCCGCTGACACGTCCCAGCTCTCGGCCAGGGACGGCTCCGTCGAGAAGTCCTTCTGCGCGTAATCGGTCAGGGTGTCGTAGGAGAGCTGGTAGATCTCGTACGCCGACGCGACGATGCCGGTGAACGGGTTGAGGGAGTCGATGTCCTGGGTGATGCCCACGGTGAAGGTCGTCTTCCCGTCGGCCGTGGCACGGATCCCCGCCCCCGCGCTCGTGCTCGTCGCCGGCAACGCGGCCGCGACCAGTGCCGCTGCCGCTGCTGCCATCAGGACCCGTCGCACACTCATCGGACCTCCAGGACTGCCCTGCGGATTCCGCGCCATCGGACGACCGCGGCGTCGCAATCCGTCGTGACCGCATCATGCTGGGTGCCGATCCGTTTGTCACGCCTGTCCTGAGTCACGAGTCAACAACGGCGGGGTGAGCGCTACCGTGACCGCGTGTCCGCCCCGCATCAGGCCCCCAGCGCCCCGCGTCGCACGAGCACGAGGACCCTGCACGGGGACGACGTGCACGACGACTACGCCTGGATGCGCCGGACCGACGACCCCGACCTGACCGCCTACCTCGAGGCCGAGAACGCCTGGTGCGAGGCACAGACCGGACATCTCGCCGCACTCCGCAGCAGGATCGAGGGCGAGCTGGCAGGCGCCCTGCCCGACGAGGACGTGTCGGCGCCCTGGGCGGACGGGGCCTGGGAGTACCGGACCCGGCGCCCGGCCGGGGCGCAGTACTCCGAGCACGTCCGCCGCCGGCGCGGTTCACCCGGGCCCGACGACGTCCTGCTGGACGAGAACGCACTCGCCGACGGGCTGGAATTCCTCGAGCTCGGCGTCTGCCAGCCGAGCCCGGACGGCCGGCTGCTGGCGTACTCCGTCGACCACGACGGCAGCGAGGTCTACACGCTGCGGGTCCGCGACCTGAGGACGGGGACGGACCTCCCCGACGAGCTGGCCGGCACCTACTACGGCGTGGGTTGGGCAGCCGATTGCGCCAGCTTCTTGTACACGACCCTGGACGACAGCTACCGCCCGGACACGATCCACCGGCACGTGCTGGGCACCGTGCAGGCGGCTGACGCCGTGGTCTGGCACGAGGACGACCGACGCTTCGAGCTGACGATCGACGCCAGCCGCAGCGGGGCCTACCTCCTGCTCAGCGCCCAGAGCAGGGACACGACAGAGGTCCGGCTTGTCCGCTCGTCGGAGCCGGGCGATCCGCCCGTCCTGGTCCAGGCGCGAGTCCCTGGTCGGGAGTACGCCGTCGACCACCAGCCCGGCCCCGACGGTGGACGACTGCTCATCGTCACCGACCTCGACGCGCCGGAGTACCGGGTGGTGACGGCGCCGGTCACCGCGCCCGGGGCCGAGAGCTGGCAGGAGCTGCTCGGCCACGACCCGGCGATCCGCGTCGAGTCGGCCGACGCGTTCGGCGAGCACGTCGTGGTCTCCGAGCGCTGCGGCGGGGTCCTGCGGGTGCGGATCCTGGACCGGTCGGGAAACACGGTGCGCCTAGTCGAGCCGGACGCTGCCGGAGAGTCGGTGCGGCTCGCCCGCAACACCGAGCAGGACGTGACGTCCGTGCGCCTGGTGCGCGAAGGGTGGATCCGGCCAGCCGTCACCGTCGACCACGAGCTAGGAGCCGGCGACGAGTCTGCGGTCCACACCCGCGCCGTGGTCCGGTCGTTGGGCGGCTACCGGTGCGAGGTGGTGCAGGCAGTCGCTGAGGACGGCGTCGAGATCCCGGTCTCGTTGATCAGCCGCGGGGAACCGGCCCAGCCGGCCCGGCCGACACCGTGCCTGTTGTACGGCTACGGCGCCTACGAGGCGAGTCTGGACCCCCATTTCTGGTCGGAGATGCTCCCCCTCACCGATCGGGGCATGACGCTGGCGATCGCTCACGTCCGCGGCGGCGGCGAGCTCGGCCGCGACTGGTGGCAGCAGGGACGTCTGCTGAGCAAGCGCAGCACCTTCACCGACTTCGTCGCTGTTGCCCGGCACCTGGTCACCACCGGCGTGACGTCGGCCGAAGCGCTCGCCGTCAGGGGCATGAGCGCCGGGGGCCTGCTGATGGGTGCCGTCGCGTCCATGGCCCCAGACGACGTGGCACTGGTCGTGGCGGAGGTCCCGTTCGTCGACGTGGTGTCCACGATGCTCGACGACACCCTCCCGCTGACCGTTGCCGAGTGGGAGGAGTGGGGCGACCCGCGTGACCCGGAGCACTACGCCTATCTCAAGGGCTACTCGCCGTACGAGAACACGCCCGGACCTCGCCGGCCGGCGCTGCTCGTCACGGCGAGTCGTCACGATCCGAGGGTCTCGGTCCACGAGCCGGCCAAGTGGGTCGCGCGCATGCGTGCTGAGGAGAAGTCACGTCCCACTGAGCGCGGCCTGCCGCTGCTGCTGCACACGGCCATGGGCGGCGCGGCGCACACCGGCCCGGCCGGTCGCTACGACGGGTGGTCGCACGAGGCCTTCCTGCACGCGGTCACCCTGGACCAGCTGGGGATGGCGTAGGGGGCCGCCTCAACCGCCCGAGATGGCCAGCTCGGCGTCCGCATCGACCCGGCCGCCGCCACGCTCGGCCAGCCAACCCTCGGGCAGCACGACCCGCCGCGGCGAGCCGGCCCGGCCACGCGGGGTGCCCACCGCCACCTCGGGGAAAGGCTCGTCACGGTTCACGGACCCGAGCAGCTCGTCGAGCTCGCCGAGGCTGGAGACGAGGGCGAGCCGGTTGCGGGTCTCGCCGCCGACACCGAAGCCCTTGAGGTACCACGACACGTGCTTTCGGAACTCCCGTGGCCCCTTCTCCTCGCCGAGCCACTCCACCATCAGGCCGGCGTGCCGGCGCATCACCGCAGCCACCTCGCCGAGCCTCGGGTGCGCATCGTCCGGCTGCCCGGCGAAGGCGCGGTCCAGCGACCGGAACAACCACGGCCGCCCGAGACAGCCCCGGCCGACGACCACTCCGTCGCATCCGGTCTCGCGCATCATCCGCTGCGCGTCCGCGGCCTCCCAGATGTCGCCGTTGCCCAGCACCGGTATCGACGTGACGTGGTCCTTGAGCCGGGCGATCGCCGACCAGTCGGCGTGCCCGGAGTAGGCCTGGGCCGCCGTCCGCCCGTGCAGGGCGACCGCCCTGATGCCTTCCTCCTCGGCGGTGCGACCGGCTTCCAGGTAGGTCAGGTGCTCGTCGTCGATGCCCTTGCGCATCTTCATCGTCACCGGAAGGTCGCCGGCGGCCCGCACTGCGGCCCGCAGCACGGACCGCAGGAGGTCTCGCTTCCACGGCAGCGCGGCTCCCCCGCCCTTGCGGGTCACCTTGGGCACGGGGCAGCCGAAGTTGAGGTCGATGTGGTCGGCCCGGTCCTCGGCGACGATCATCGTCACCGCTTCCCGGACGATGTCGGGGTCCACGCCGTAGAGCTGCAGGCTCCTGGGCGACTCCTGCGGACCGAACTCGATCAGGCGCATCGTCTCGGCGTCGCGTTCGACGAGCGCCCGCGTCGTGATCATCTCGCTGACGTAGAGACCGCCGCCGTACTCGCGGCACAGCGTCCGGAACGGCTGGTTGGTGATGCCGGCCATCGGAGCGAGCACGACCGGCGGGCTCACCACGTGGGGGCCGATGCGCAGCGGAGGGGACGGAGTCACGGGACCAGTCTCTCAATGTCGGTCCGTGTCACCGTCCCCGCGTCAGGGCAGTGCGATCCGGATCACCCTGTCGTCCTTCGCCCCCGGGGCGCCGCGCCCGTCCCGGTTGGACGTGGTGATCCACAGCGAGCCGTCGGGGGCCTTCGCCACCTGACGGATCCGTCCGAACCGGCCGGCGAAGTGCCGCCGGACGGTGCCTGCGTCCGGCCCTCGCAGCCGCACCGAGAACAGGCACTGCCCCCGCAGCGCGCCCAGCCAGGCGCGTCCGTTGGCCACGGCCAGACCCGCGGGCGAGCAGGTCGACGTGGGCGACCACTCCGCGAAGGGGTCGTGGTAGCCACCGCCCCCGTCGCTGCCCTCGACGTTGGGCCACCCGGAGTTCGCGGCGGGCACGATCCGGTTGAGCTCGTCGGTCTCCTTCTCGCCGAACTCGCTGGCCCAGAGCCCGCCGCGCGCGTCGAAGGCGATGCCCTCGACGTTGCGGTGGCCCATCGACCAGGTGTAGTTGCCGAACGGGTTGCCGGCTGGGACCTCTCCGCCAGGCGTCAGGCGCAGGACCTTGCCGCCCAGCGAGCTCCGGCTCTGGGCGCGCGCGCCGACCTCACCGTCGCCCGTGCTGACATAGAGGAGCCCGTCCGGCCCGAACGCGAGACCGCCGCCGTTGTGGTGCGCGTTCGTCGGGATGCCCGCGAGGATCACCTGGCGCTTACCGAGACTGCCGTTGGCGAAGCGCATCCGCACGATGCGGTTGTCGTTGCGCGTCGAGAGGTACGCATAGACCCAGCGGTTGCGCCGGAAGCCCGGGTGCAGGGCCAGCCCGAGCAGGCCACCCTCACCCGAGGTCTGCCGGCTGAAGGCGTTGATCTGCCCGACCCGACGTCGACCACCACCACGGCGCACGACGTAGACGTCGCCGCTGTCTCGTTCGCCCACGAGTGCGTTGCCGTTGGGGAGGAACGCAAGGCCCCACGGCACAGAGAGCTTCCTGGCAAGCGTCCGGCTCACCCGTGGCGCCGCCACGGCCGGGGCCTCGATGCCCGCGCCGAGAGCCAGGGCGACGCCACCGGTCGTGGCCCGGCCGGCCTTCAGCAACGTGCGACGGTCGATCTCGGTCATGTCGTGTCCTCTCAACGGCACCGTGCGTTCGGTCGGAAAACGACGCGAGTGCCCCGGATCGCGACTGCCCGCACGGACGTGTTGTTGTCATTGTCCGACTCGAGCAGCTGGTCGATCGGGTCGACCACCGTCTCGAGACAGTAGAGCCCGTCTCGCAGCCTCTTCGGAAGCGGCAGCACCTGCCCGGCCAGGAAGCCCTGGTAGACGTCCATCCAGCCCACCGAGATGCCTTGCGGCGTGCGCCGGCTGCACGACCCGTAGCGCTCGGACTGGCGGAAGGACACGGTCGGTTGCTTTTGGGTCGCACCTCGATCGGGCCGACCCCCACGTTGCCGAGGGCTGAGGTGAACCGCAGGCGCCGGCTGTAGCCGCGCAAATGCACCGACGGCTGCCGTGCCGGCAGCGCGATGAGATCCGGCAGCAACCGATCGCTGCGCCCGGCCGTGGGCGTCGGGGTCGGCGTGGTGGTCGGTTCCGGTGTAGGGGCTACGACTCCGACGATGTGCGCCTCAAGGCGGTGGAGTGTCTTGCCGCGCACGGCAGGGCTGATCGGCGCCGGTCCCTCAGCTGGCTGTGGCGAGGACGCGGACCCACCGGCGGTGGCTGGTCACCTCGGTGGCGGATCGGACCTCGAACCCGGCGTCGCGGACGAGGTCCAGCAGGTCGTCGACCCGGTGGTGCACAAACCAGCGACGCAACGGCCGGATCAGTTCCACACCCGGGTCGACGACGTACCGCACCTCCTCCCAGCCCTCGACGTCACCGACCGCCGTCGAGAGCCCGAGGACGCCGCCATACGTGAGCGCGCGGCGGAATCCGCGCAGCGTCGCCGGCACGTCAGCGCTGGGCACGTGCACCAGGCTGGCCGCGGACCAGACCGCATCCAGTCGCCCGGCCGCGAGCGGGAGGGACCGGAGATCGCCCAGCACAGTCGTCACCCCGCGGCTGCGAGTCCGCGCGGCCATCGCGACCGAGGCGTCCAGACCCAGCACCGACAGGTCGCGGGACGCGAAGTAGACGGCGTCCCTGCCCGGACCGCAGCCGACGTCGGCCAGCAACGAACCGGGGTCGAGGAGATCGGCGACCGCACCGCGCAGCTCACCGAGCTGCTTCGGG
The DNA here is from genome assembly GCA_038246575.1 of Actinomycetes bacterium. Classification (GTDB taxonomy): domain Bacteria; phylum Actinomycetota; class Actinomycetes; order JACCUZ01; family JACCUZ01; genus JACCUZ01. Next base: position 31,218 of record JBBRVU010000026.1, read on the forward strand.
TCAGCCCCGGACCGGGCCTCGTAGTCGGTGTGGATCAAGTCGTACGTCGCGCGCGTCGTCGCGAACGGGTCTCGCTCCGGCGGGTCGACCACGTGCGGGGTCAGCAGCCGAGCAGGCGCTGCGCCAGCCAGCCCGGCACGGCGTCGAGCCCGATCCGCTCCTGGGCCATCGTGTCCCGCTCGCGGATCGTGACAGCCTGGTCGTCGAGGGTGTCGAAGTCGACGGTGACGCAGAACGGCGTGCCGATCTCGTCCTGGCGGCGGTAGCGCCGCCCGATCGCTCCGGCGTCGTCGAACTCGATGTTCCAGGTCTGCCGCAACGTTGCGGCGAGGTCCTTCGCCTTGGGCGTGAGGTCGGCGTTGCGCGACAGCGGGAGCACCGCCACCTTGACCGGCGCGAGGCGCGGGTCCAGGCGCATCACCGTGCGCTTCTCCATGACGCCCTTGGCGTTGGGCGCCTCGTCCTCGGTGAACGCGTCGAGCAGGAAGGCCAGCGTCGCCCGGGTCAGCCCGGCGGCGGGCTCCACGACGTACGGCGTCCAACGCTCGCCCTTCTCCTGGTCGAAGTAGGTGAGGTCGGTGCCGGACTGCTTCGAGTGGGCACCGAGGTCGAAGTCGGTGCGGTTGGCGATGCCCTCGAGCTCGTCGAACTCCTTCCCGCCGAAGTTGAAGCGGTACTCGATGTCGACGGTGCGCTTGGAGTAGTGCGAGAGCTTCTCCTTCGGGTGCTCGTAGAAGCGCAGGTTCTCCTCCTTGAGGCCGAGTCCGAGATACCAGTCCCAGCGCGCCTTGAGCCAGTACTCGTGCCACTCCTCGTCGGTGCCCGGCTCGACGAAGAACTCCATCTCCATCTGCTCGAACTCGCGGGTGCGGAAGATGAAGTTGCCCGGGGTGATCTCGTTGCGAAACGACTTGCCCGTCTGCGCGATGCCGAACGGCGGCTTACGGCGCGACGAC
>JBBRVU010000027.1:0-31842 GCA_038246575.1 Actinomycetes bacterium
AGCAGCACCACGTCCGCGCCGCCGACCGGCGCCGGGACCAGACCGGCGCACTGGTCGAGGTTCGCCAGCAGGGCCCGGTGGCTGAGCATCGCGGCGCGGGGCGTGCCGCTGGTGCCGGAGGTGAACAGCAGCACCGCCAGGTCCTCACCGGCACCCGTCGCGGTCACCTTCCCCGTGGACCGGCCCTGCGCGACCAGGGACTCGAGCCCGGCCGGGTCGACCAGGACGCGGTGGGTGCCGGCGACCGCCTCTTCAGCGACCGGCGTCGTGGCGTCGTCGCAGACGATCGCCCTGGCAGCCGAGGCGCCGAGCATCCCGGCCAGCTCGGGTGCGGTGTAGCCGGTGTTGACGGGCACCGCCACCAGCCCTGCCCGCAGCAGACCGACGTACGCCGTGAGGAACGCGGGGGTGTTCGACAACATGAGGGCGACCCGGTCGCCCGTCCGCAGGCCGAGCCCCTCGCGCAGGCCCGCGGCCGCAGCATCCACAGCCGCGTCGAACGCGCTCCAGGTGAGCACGGACTCGGTCTCCGGGCCGGTGACGTGCACCAGGGCCGGATGGTCCGGCACGCGCTCGCCTGCGGCGCGGACCAGGTCAGCAAGGTTGCCGACACGGGGCACAGGCACCGCGACAGCCTCCCACAGGGAGCTACCGCTCAGGCCACGTCGCAGGCCCTACGCTGACCCGGCCATGTCCACTCCGGCCGCTGCGTTCTTCGACGTCGACAACACCGTGATGCGCGGAGCGTCGATCTACCACCTCGCGCGCGGGCTGTACGCCCGGGACTTCTTCACCCTCCGCGACCTCGGGCACTTCGCCTGGGAGCAGGCCAGGTTCCGCCTGGTCGGACGCGAGAACGTGCAGACGATGACCGAGGCCCGCGAGACCGCACTGCGCTTCGCTGCCGGGCACACCGTGGCCGAGCTGCGGATCATCGGCGAGGAGGTGTTCGACGAGGTCATGGCTGCCAAGGTGTGGCCGGGGACCCGGGCGCTGGCGCAGATGCACCTCGACGCGGGTCAGCGGGTCTGGCTGGTCACCGCGACCCCGGTCGAGGTGGCAACCGTCATCGCGTCGCGGCTCGGCCTGACCGGCGCACTCGGCACCGTGGCCGAGACCGTCGACGGGGTCTACACCGGCCGGCTGGTGGGCGACATCCTGCACGGGACCGCCAAGGCCGCTGCGGTGCGCTCGCTCGCCGAGCTGGAGGGACTCGACCTGGGCGCCTGCTCGGCGTACTCCGACTCGGCCAACGACATCCCACTGCTGTCGCTGGTGGGCCACCCGTGCGCGGTCAACCCCGACTCGACGCTGCGATCCCATGCGCGCGCACACGGCTGGCGGATCCGGGACTACCGCACGGGGCGCCGGGCGGTCACCGTGGGCGTTCCCAGCGCAGCGGCGCTCGGGGCGGCAGTCGGGGCCGTGGCGGCTGCCGTGTCCGCGCGACGTCGGGACAAGTCCTCGACCTAGACCGGACACAGCGGGATTTGGTCGGGTGGAATCGCGCGGTCTACCCTCATCGCGCCGATCGAGACGTTCGTCACACCGGATGTCGGGGTAGACCCGCGGGATTCGTCCCTGCCGGAGGGAGGCCTGGTGCTCGGTTCCGTGGTGCTCGCGCCGCTGCCGGCTGCTGGCCTTCCCGGGCTCGCGGAGCTGCGGGCCCTGGTCGCCCAGGAGCTGGGCATCGCCTGGGCCGCCGCGTCCGGCCCGGCCCGCACCGGACGACCACCTGGCTCCGGCCCCGCTGACGGCGAGGACCCGGAGAAGACCCGGATCGGCGCCCTCGTCACGTTGGCTCAGCAAGGTGATGCCGAGGCTTTCGGGCAGGTCTATGACGCGTACGTCGACTCGATCTACCGCTACCTCTACTACCGGGTGGGGTCGCACCCGGTGGCCGAGGACCTGACCTCGGAGACCTTCCTGCGCGCGCTTCGCCGCATCGACTCCTTCACCTGGCAGGGCAAGGACATCGGGGCCTGGTTCGTCACCATTGCTCGCAACCTGGTGACCGACCACGTCAAGTCCAGTCGCTTCAAGCTCGAGGTGACCACGGCCGAGATGCTCGACGCCGACCGGGCCGACGACGGCATCGAGGACGAGGTCCTGGGTCGGCTGCAGAGCGAGGTGCTCGTCGACGCGATCCACCAGCTGAAGTCCGAGCAGCAGGAATGCATCGTGCTGCGGTTCCTGCAGGGCCTGTCGATCGCGGAGACAGCCGCCGTCCTGGACCGTTCCGAGGGCGCCGTCAAGCAGCTGCAGCTGCGGGCGGTCCGGGCACTGGCCAAGATCATTCCGCAGCGATCACCGGCATGATCGAAATGTCCGGAGGAGCCGTGACCACCGGTTGCGGCCGTCGTTGTCAGGTCGGAGCGGCGATGAGGACCCGCTCGACCGACAGCGGTGGGACGCACGCGCAAGGGGGTGCAGGGGGTTGACCCGAGTGACCGACTGGGCAGCCGGTGTGCCCGGCGCCGGGCGCCAGGCCCGGGAGTTCGACGAGCTCCTCACCGCGCACCGGGTCCCTGCCGATCACGTCCTGGCGCCGCTGGTCACCCTGGCCCACGCCCTCCAACCGGGCGCGCAAGCTGCTGCTCCCGCCCCCGAGTTCCGGGCCGCCCTCCGGGAGCGGTTGCTCGCCGAGACCGCCCGACGTCCGATCGTGGTCCCGGCCCCCCGTCAGCCCGCCGAGCAGGCTCCGGAGCGCACTCCAGGCACCCGGTTGCGCCATGCCGCCGCCGCCGTTGCTGCACTCTCCCTCGTCGCGGGCGCCGGCGCGGCCGCCGCCAGCACCCGAGCCCTGCCGGGCGACCCGCTCTACGGCCTCAAGCGCGGGATCGAGGCTGCCCAGCTCGCCGTGGCGGGCTCCGACCTCTCCCGTGGCCGCGAGCTGCTCGAGCAGGCCGATGCCCGGCTCGGGGAGGCCGAGCGCCTCGCCGCCTCCGAGGCCGGCTCCGAGGCCGCGACCCGGGCCCGGATCGCCGAGCCGCTGCGTGACCTTGACGCCGACACGACCGCCGGTGCGCAGGCGCTCACCGACTCCTACCGCGCCACCGGCGACGCCGAGCCGATGCAGATCCTCGACCGGTTCGTCGTCGGGGCCAGCGAGCGTCTCGAGGACCTCCTCGTCGTGCTCGACCCTCCCCTTCGCGAGCAGGTCAAATCGACCCTGGACGGCCTCGCCAAGATCAGGACCGGCACCGGTGCAGTGCTGGCCGGCAGCGCCACGTCTGGCTTCCGCAGCATCGAGCAGGCGGCCGGCGGCGGGGCCATCGGAGCGGCCGTTGATGACGGCTGGGCCATGAGCCGCGGCGACCCCGGCCGCTCGGGCCAGGGAGCGACCGGCGCGGGTCGCGCTGGATCCGGGGGCGCCGTGGAGTCCGTCACCGACGCGGGTCAGACCACGGCACCGCTGACCGATGCCGTGGGCGGCGCGACCGACACCCTCACCGGACCGGTCACAGGGTCTGGCTCTTCCCGTTCCGGTGGTTCCGGCTCGACCGGCGGGACCGGGCGGGTGCTAAAGCCCGGACCGGTCACCGCGACCGCGGCGCCGCTGCCCAGGGTCACCCCGGCCCCCGTCAGCTCACCGCTGCCGAGCGTTGCCCCGGCGCCAGTGGGCTCCCCGGTGCCCACCGTCACTGCCCTGCCGACCGCAACTGCCCTGCCGACGGCCAGCGCCCCGGCCGTCGGCTGCGTCCCCGTGCCGCCGCTCACCAGCTGCTGACTCAGAAGAAGATCGACCGGCGGGCCATCAGCAACCGGTAGAGCGTGTGCTGGATGGTCTCGCGCACCTGGTCGGTGAGGTTGAACACCAGCATGGGGTCGTCCGCGGCGCCCTCGCCGTACTCCTCGGTGGGGATCGGCTCGCCGAACTCGATGATCCACTTGCTCGGCAACGGGACCAGGCCCAACGGTCCCAGCCAGGGGAAGGTCGGCGTGACCGGCACGTAGGGCAGCCCGAGCAGCCGCGCCAGCGTCTTGACGTTGCCCAGGATCGGGTAGATCTCCTCGGCGCCGACGATCGAGACGGGAACGATGGGTGCCCTCGTACGCAGGGCTGCCGACACGAAGCCGCCGCGGCCGAAGCGTTGCAGCTTGTAGCGCTCGGAGAACGGCTTCCCGATGCCCTTGAAGCCCTCCGGCCAGACCCCGACCAGCTCGCCCTTGGTGAGCAGCCGCTCGGCATCGGCGTTGCAGGCCAACGTGGTGCCGGACTTGCGAGCCAGCTCGCTGATCAGCGGCGTCTGGAAGACCAGGTCGGCGCCGAGCATCCGCAGGTGCCGGCGAGCGGGGTGGTGGTTGAGCAGCGCGACCTGGGTCATGATCGAGTCCAGCGGGATGGTGCCCGAGTGGTTGGCCACGATCAGCGCGCCACCCTCGGCGGGGACGTTCTCCAGGCCTCGCAGCTCGACCCGGAAGTAGTGGTCGTAGAGCGGGCGCATCATCGCCAGGAGAACGTGCTCGGTGAGCTCCGCGTCGAAGCCGAACTCGTCGACCTCCACGTCACCGGTCAGCCGGCGACGGACGAACGCCAGCCCCGCCGCGACCTTGCGCTCCCAGTCCGGGGCGAGGCCCTCCGGTGCGACACCGTCCGCCGTGGCGTCCTCCGCCACGGGCGGACCGTCCGGTGCTGCAGTGTCCTCGATCAGCGGGGTGCCCCGACGCCGGCCGCGCTGGCCCTTGGCCCGGGAGGCGCCTACGGCAACGGCGTCGGCCGCACTCGCGGAGGGACGCCGGGACGGGCGACCCCCGTCGTCGATCGGGATGACCCGGGCGTCAGGCACGGGATCCGCTCCAGGGCATCGCGGCCAGCACTGCATGCTCCACGGCTGACACGGTGTCGGCCGACAGCGGTCCGCGCAAGCCCTGCTGGTTGACGAAGTCGTCGAAGGCCGCGCGGGTGCTGTAGTGCGGGGTGATGCCCATGACCTGCTGCAGCCGGGACGTGTCGACCACCCGGCCGTAGGTGAGGAACCGGATCTGCTCCGGGGAGAAGTCGGCGACACCGAGCCGCCGCAGCGCCTGCCCGATCCACGGGGCTGCCGGTTGCGGAAGCGGAAGTGACGGGCGCCCGGTACGGCGGATCGCCTGGGACAACGTCATGACACCGGGTCCGGCGACGTTGAACGTCCCGGGATAGTCGCTCATCGTGGCGCGCCACAACACCTCGAGGCCGTCGCGCTCGTGCACGAACTGAAGCCGAGGGTCGAAGCCCAGCACGGTGGGCACGACGGGCAGCGAGAAGTACGCGGTCAGCGCCGTCTGCATCCGAGGCCCCACGAAGTTGGCGAACCGCAGCGTCGTCACGTCGACATCGGGGCGCCGACGGGCGAAGCCGCGGACGTAACCCTCGACCTCGGCCGAGTCCTTCGCGTAGCCGCTGCTCGCCAGGGCGTTCGGCTCCTGGTCCTCGGTGAACATCGCAAGGTCCAGCGGCGACGACCCGTAGACGGCGGTGGAGGACTTGACGACCAGCTTGGCCACGCTGGGCGCTTTCTGGCAGGCGGCCAGCAGCTGCATGGTGCCGATGACGTTGATCTCTTTCATCATCGCCCGGCCACCGGCGTCGCGCGGCGTGGCCAGCACGGCCATGTGCACGACCGTGTCCACCTCGGCCTGCGAGATCACCTTGCCGATGACCGGGTTGCGGATGTCCGCCCGCACGAACTCGGCGTCACCGAGGTCCTGCTTGGGCGGCACGGCGTCCACGCCGATCACGCGCGTGACGTCGGGGTCGGCCTGCAGCAACTGCGCGAAGCGACCGCCGAGGTAGCGCGAGACCCCGGTCACCATCACGACCCGAGCCACGCTGGCGGGCCTACTTCTTGTTGCGGCGCTGGACGCGGGTCTTCTTCAGCAGCTTGCGGTGCTTCTTCTTGGCCATGCGCTTGCGGCGCTTCTTGATGACGGAACCCACAGAAGACCTTCGTTCGAGGGGGAGGTGCAGAGCGCCCTACCCTACCTGCAGGGGCGGCCGGCTCCATTCCTGGCGGCAGAACGTGACCTCCGAGTTCGAGAACACCTGCCCGGACCCGTTCTCGGCCCCGGCATCCCAGGGCGCCGACGGCTCGGTCACCGCACTGCCGGCCGGCTTCGGCGACGGGACGCACACAGTCTCGGTGCCGTTCGCCTTGACCGCGACCGACGCCGGCTGGCCGGACCAGGTGCAGAAGTCGAGGCCCCGGTCACCCTTCACGGGTGGCCGGGGCCTTCGCGTTCTTGGTGCTAGGCAGTCTCGATGTAGGACTGCTCCAGGTAGTCGTGCACCGCCTGTTCCGGCACCCGGTAGGACCGGCCCACCTGCACGGCCGGGAGCGTCCCGGCGTGCACGAGCCGGTAGACGGTCATCTTCGAGACGCGCATGACCGAGGCAACCTCGGCCACGGTCAGGAACTTGACCTCAGCCAACGGACGATCATTCGAACCAGCCACGACGCACCGAGCCTCTAGCACGTGACGGGCGCCGGCTTCCCCTCCGGCGCGCACCAGGCGTCATGCGCTTCGGGGGTCAGGGTAGGGGCGGATGTGCCCCGTGGGAAAGGGGGGACCGGAAACTCGCCTGCTCTGGGCCTGGATTCGCCCCCGATCCGGCCCGCTGTCGCGCCCCAGCGTCACCCGTTCGGCCCAACCCGTCAGCCCAGGCGGTCAGCCGCCCAGTCCCGCGGCGGCGAGCAGGTAGGCCGTCATCGGTGCGTAGAGGTGGGGCTCGACGTTGTCGTCGAGCGGGACGCTGACCGCCACCAGCCCCTCGTCCTCCCCGACGAAGAGCGCCGGGTCGTTGGAGTCGGCGAACCCGACGGAGGTCACCCCGGCCTGCCCGGCCGCACCCGCCCAGCCGTGATCGGCGACGACGAGGTCCGGCGGTGACTCACCCGCCTCGGCAAGGGCCGCGAGGATCGTCTCCATCGGCGCCGGTGAGTGGGTGTGATTGAGCTCGCCGCGGGTGCTGAGGGTCGCCACGTCGAGGATGTAGCGGATCTGCCGCTCGGTGCGGCCCCCGGGCCAGGTGCTGGTGAGGACGGCGCCGGCTGCGGGAGACAGCAGCGTCACACCGGCCCGCGCCAGCGCGGCGGCGACCGACACGTGCACCGGAAGCAGGCCGGCGGGGTGACCGGTCGCGACCAGCACCCGGGCGCCCGGGTGGGCCGCGTCCTTGAGGTGCTCGGCCATCCGGTCCAGGCCGTCGAGGGTCAGGTCCGGGTCGATCCGGTCCGGCCCGTCCAGGTGCGCGGGGTCCGGGGAGACCCCGACCCGGGCCGCCATCAGCGCCAGAACGTCCTCGAACCCCCAGGCCCGGCTGGGCCGCAGGCCGAACATCGCCTTGGGCAGCCCGTCGGCGAGGAAGCCGTACTTGCGCAGGTTGTCCTCCCGCGGCGTCGCGACATCTCCCGCGATGCGGCCGTCGACGAGATGGGCCCGCAGGTCGGCACGGCTCGGCGCCCGCAGCGGGCTCACAGTGCGTGCTCGACGGGCAGACCCAGCGCGGGGAACGTCGCCCGCTGGGTGGCGAGCACGGCCTGGTCGACCGGGTCGGACGGGTCGAAGCCGTCGGCCCAGTCCCGCCAGGCCGGCCGGGCGCCGTCGGTCATCAGCAACGGCGCGCTCAGCCCGTACGTCGTGCGCACGTGGTCCCGCCAGGCCTCGGGGGTCTCGGTCTCCGGCGGGATGGGCGAGCCGGTGGCCTCTGCCAGCAGGTGGGTCCAGGCGCGCGGCACGACCTCGGCCAGCTCGTACCCACCGCCACCGCAGGCCAGCCAGCGGCCTCCGGCGTGCTGGTGCGCGAGCTGGTGGAGGGCCTGGTAGGACGCCCGCTGACCGTCGACGGTGAGCCCGAGATGGGCGAGCGGGTCACGGAAGTGGCTGTCGCAGCCGTGCTGGGTCACCAGCACCTCGGGCCGGAACTCGGCGATCAGCGGCGGGACGACGGCATGGAAGGCGCGCAGCCAGGCGTCGTCCCCGGTGCCGGGAGGCAGCGCCACGTTGGCGGCCAGCCCGTCAGCGGCCGGTCCGCCGCAGTCCTGCGCGAACCCGGTGCCGGGGAACAGGTAGCGCCCGCTCTCGTGCATCGACACCGTGAGCACCCGGGGGTCGTCCCAGAACGCCCGCTCGACTCCGTCGCCGTGATGGACGTCCACGTCGACGTACGCGATGCGCTCGGCGCCCTGGGTCAGCAGCCAGGCGATGGCGATCGCCGGGTCGTTGTAGACGCAGAAGCCGCTCGCCGCGCCGGGCATCGCGTGGTGCAGCCCGCCGGCCACGTTGACCGCGTGCTCGGCCCGCCCGGTCCACACCGCCTCGGCCCCAGCCAGGGTCGCGCCCGCGATGAGCGCGGCAGCGTCGTGCATGCCCGCGAAGGCGGGGGTGTCCGGGGTCCCGAGTCCTCGCCCGTGGTCGGCTCGGCGCGGGTCGGCCGAGGCCGCCCGCACCGCGGCGACGTAGTCCGGCTCGTGGACCAGCTCGATCAGGTCGTCGGTCGCAGCCGTCGGAGTGACCATCGTGACGACGGGTCGATCCAGCACTCCGAGCTCCCGGGCCAGGCGCATCGTCAGCTCGACCCGGATCGGGTTGAGCGGGTGCGAGGGACCGAAGTCGTAGCCGACGAGCGCGTCGTCCCAGGGGATGACGACTGATCGACTCATGCGGGAACGGTACCCGGACCGGCGCGGCTCACTCGGTCCGCAGGGCCGTCACCGGGTCGAGGCGACCGGCCCGTCGGGCAGGTGCCACCCCGAAGAAGATGCCGACCGCGGCAGAGACCACGAAGGCCAGCGCCGGCGACCACCAGACGATGACCGCCGGCAGCGGTGTGACCGCGCTGACGAACAGCGACGTGCCGATGCCCAGTCCGATGCCGAGGATGCCACCAACGACGCATAGCAGCACCGCCTCGATGAGGAACTGCAGCAGGATGTCGCGCTGCCGGGCACCAAGCGCCTTGCGCAGCCCGATCTCCCGGGTCCGCTCGCGCACGCTGACCAGCATGATGTTCGAGACGCCGACGCCGCCGACGATCAACGAGATCGCGGCGATCGCGGCGAGCACGAGGGTGAGCAGGCCGAGGATGCGCCCGATCGTGCCGAGGATCTGTGTCTGGGTCACCGCGGAGAACTCTTCGCCCTGGTAGCGCTCCTGCAGTGCTGCGACCAGCTTGGGCCGCAACGCCTCCACGGTGTCCGACGTCGGCGCCTTGACGGCCAGTGCGTCGATGCGGTCCACGCCGAACAGCCGCTGGGCGGCGGTGACCGGGATGTGCACCTCGGCATCCCGGTCGACGCCGAACGTCGAGCCGACCTTCGCGAACACCCCGATCACCCGGAACCGCACGCCCGCGATGCCGACCTGCCGTCCGAGCGGGTCGACGTCGCCGAAGAGCTTGCGCACTACCGACGAACCGAGCACGACGACCCGGCGCCGGGTGTCGACATCGGACGCGGTGATGTACTCCCCCCGGGCGAGCGGCCGGTTGAACACGGTGGGCACGCTCTCGTTCACGCCGTTGACGGTGACGAACTGCTTCCGGCGGCCGACGCTGACCGTCTCCCCCGAGGCGACCGAGACCGCCACCCGGTCGCGGTCACCGACCACCCGACCGAGCAGGTCGACGTCGTCGAGGGTGAGCCGGCTCACCGACGGCGCGGACCCGAACTCGAACTTGCCGGGCACCACGATGATGATGTTCGAACCGAGGCCCTCCACCTGGGATTCGACCTCGGCCTTCGCACCGCTGCCGAGCGCGACCAGGATGACCACGGCAGCGACTCCGATGACGACTCCCAACATCGTCAGCGCGCTGCGCAACCTGTTGGCGCGCAACGCCTCGAGCGCGACCCGGAAGGCCTCACCCGTGCGCACGGGCACCGTCGCTCTCGTCGTACTCCACGAGGCCGTCCCGCACGCCGATGCGTCGCCGGGCCACCGCGGCGACCTCCGCGTCATGGGTCACGACGACCACCGCGACACCCCGCTCGCTGTTGAGCCGGTCCAGCACGGCGAGGACGTCGGCACCGCTGCGGGTGTCGAGGTTCCCGGTCGGCTCGTCGGCCAGCAGCACGGCGGGCTCGGTCACCAGGGCGCGCGCGATCGCGACCCGCTGCTGCTCGCCGCCGGAGAGCTGGCCCGGCCGGTGCCCGAGCCGGTGCCCCAGCCCCACGGTCTCCAGCGCCGCCGCAGCCCGTTCGCGTCGCTCGGCCTTGCGCACGCCCCGGTAGACCAGCGGCAAGCCGACGTTGTCGATGGCACTGGTGCGACCCAGCAGCGCGAAGGACTGGAAGACGAAGCCGATGGTGGCGTTGCGCAGCTCGGCCAGCTCGGTGTCACCCATCGCCGAGATCTCACGTCCTCCGACGCGCAGCTCGCCCGAGGTGGGTCGGTCCAGGCAACCGAGCAGGTGCATCAGCGTCGACTTCCCCGAGCCCGACGGGCCGACCACAGCGACGTACTCCCTCGCGTCGATGCGCAGGCTGACCCCGCGCAGGGCCTCGACCGCAAGGCCGTCGAGCTGATAGCTGCGGCGTACGTCGATGGCCTCGACGGCCGGCCGGCCGACGACCGGCGCGGCAGTCACGAGAGGCGCTGCCCGTCGGTGACCCGGTCGGCGCCGCGGACGACCAGCCGCTCGCCCTCCTTAACTCCCTCGAGGACCTCGACCCGGCTCGCGCCCTGCGCACCGAGCCGCACCGCGCGGCGGCGGACGACGCCGTTCTTGACCACCCAGACGGCATCCTGGCGACCGTCACGGATCACCGCGGAGGCGGGGACGGCCACTACGTCGCGGGCGGTGCGCACCCGCAGGTCGACCACCGCGCTCATCCCCGGCCGGGGAGTCGGCGACGACACCCCGTCGGCGTCGGCTCCGGTGCCGAGCGAGAGCCGCACGACGTAGCTGACGCCGCCGCGGGTGGACGTCATCGGCGTCGGGTCGATGGCGGTGACCTTCGCGTCGTACGTCGCGCCGGGTACCGCGTCCAGCTCGGCCGAGGCGGCCACCCCCGGCGTGACGAGCAGCACGTCGGTCTCGTCGACCGAGGCGGTGAGGGTGAGCGTCGAGGCGTCGGTGACCGTGACCAGCGGCTGGCCGCCGCTGACCGGAGCACCCTCGGCGACCGTGCTGGTGACGTTGTCGCTCGCGGCCCCGCCGCCGAGGGCGGACCCGGCCTGGGACCGGAGACTCTCCGGGAGCTGGGCGAGCAGGTCCGCGGACGAGCCGCCGGCGCTCTGGGGTGGCGGGTTGAGCGAGACGGTGCCGTCGATCGGCGCCCGGACGACGAGCGCCTTGACCGTGCGACGGGCGGCCGCGACGGCGGCCCGGGTCTGCACCCGCTGGGCGGCCGACAGGGCGGTGACGGCGGCCGAAAGACTCCCGATGCCCGCCGAGAGCGCAGCCGCCGCCCGGTCGGCCTGGGCCCGGGCCGCGGCGTACTGCGACTTCGACGCGCGCAACGCGGCGAGTGCCTGGGCCCGGATGGTCTTGTCCTCGATCGCGCGCGCGGTCCGACCGGCCCTGGCGAACGCCCGAGCGACGGCGGCGTCGGCCTGGGTCGGCCCGGTGATGCCTGCCGGCACCCCACCGGCGCCGGCCGAGGCCGCCTGGTTGTCGGCGCGCTGCGCCTCGCGCAGGACTCGTCGGGCGTCGGGTGACTCGATGCGCAGCAGCACCCTGCCCTGGCGGACCTGCTGGCCGTCGCGGACCCGCAGCACCTCGATAGTCCCGCCCGCGGCGGCGCTGACCGTGGCCGTGGCCCGGGCGCTCACTGTCGCGGGTGCCTCGACCACCTCCGCGACCGTGGCGCGGCCGGCCTCCGCGACCCGGACCCCGGCAGCCCCATCGTCGCTGCAGCCGGTGAGGACCAGCGCAACGAGGACGACGGGCGCAACCGCCACGACAACGTCTCTCACTTGGTCATCGTAGGCGGGTGACCGCCGCCAACGGAGTGGGAGCCTAGGCGTCGAGGTCGTCGGCGACGGCCCGCAGCACCGCGGCGGTCTTGCCCGCCACCGACTTGTCGGGGTAGCGGCCGCGGCGCAGCCCGTTGCCGACACCGTCGAGCAGCTTGATGAGGTCCTCGACGATGACCGACATGTCATCGGCCGACTTCCGGGTGCCGGCCGACACGGACGGCACCGGGTCGAGCAGCGTCACGGTCAGGGCCTGCTCACCGCGACGGCCGTCGACGATCCCGAACTCCACCCGGCTCCCTGGCTTGAGGGCGGGCACTCCGGCCGGGAGCGCGGAAGAGTGCACGAAGACGTCGCCGCCGTCGTCTCGGGAGAGAAAGCCGAAGCCCTTCTCGGTGTCGTACCACTTGACCTTGCCGGTAGGCACGAAAGACCTCTTGCTCGTCGGGGGGTGGGTGCGCGGAGTGAGCATTCAGTGCCGTACGTCCGGCGCGGGCGGTCCACTTTAGCCGCGGACGGCCGGTCGCGCCTCAGCGATAGCGCTCGGGGTCCGGCAGCAGGTCGTTCATGGCACCGGTGCGGAAGCCACGAGGGTCGATCTCGACCGTGTCGAACCCGGCCTCGAGCAGCGCGACGGAGACGGCATCGCTGGCGTTCACCTCGTCGACCAGGTGCGCGTCGACCTCCAGCCGCGCGGTGTCCCCGAGGTCGCGCACCCGCAGGTCGCGGACCTCGATGCCGGCACCGTGCAGCGCCGCGCGAGCCGCCGCCTCGGCTCGCTCGACCCTGGCCAGACGCTCGGGGGTGATGGCGATGCCGAACGCCACCCGGCTGGACAGGCAGGCCGCGGCCGGCTTGTCCCAGGTCTGCAGCCCCCAGCGCCGGCTGGCGGCCCGCACCTGCGCCTTGGTGAGCCCGGCATCGAGGAGCGGGGTGACGGCCGAGCGCTCGGCCGCCGCCCGGATCCCGGGCCGGAAGCCCGCCACCGCGTCGTCGGCATTGGTGCCGGTGGCGACGTGGGGCACGCCGTGCTCGCGGGCCAGCGGCGCCAGCACGTCGAGCAGCTCGGCCTTGCAGAAGTAGCAGCGGTCGCCCGCGTTGGCCCGGTACCCGTCGCGCGCCATCTCGTCGGTGCCCGGGCGTAGGTGGCGCACCCCGAGGTCGGCGGCGAACCGGGTGGCGTCCTCGAGCTCGCTGGCGGGCAGGCTGGAGCTGACAGCGGTGGCGGCGAGGACATTCTCCGGGCCCAGCGCGCGGACGGCCGCAGCGAGCAGGAACGCCGAGTCGGCACCTCCGGAGAAGGCCACGACCACCGAGCCGAGATCGCGCAGCCCCGCCTCGAGCTCGGCCAGCCGCCGGTCCAGCAGGTGCTCGTCGAGCCAGGCCGGGAAGGCGTGCAGGTCGCCGAGCACGACGTCGGCCCCGGCGGCGTGCAGCTCCTCGGCCGACACCGGTCCGGACGGCACGGCGACGGCCAGCGCGCCGGCGGCGCGGGCACCGGCCACGTCACCGACGTGATCGCCGACGTACACAGTCGCGCCGTGCTCGAGCAGGGCCTCGCCCTTCGCCGGCCCCCATCGCCAGCCGACCACCGCGTCGGCGGCGATGCCGAGGTGCTCCAGGTGCAGGCGGGCGTTCGGTTCGTACTTCCCGGTGACCACGACCACCCGACCACCGTGGCGGTGCACCGCGGCCACCGCCTCCCGGGCGCCGGGCAACAGCCCGGTCGGCTCGACGGCCAGCCCCGGGTACAGCTCGCGGAACCGGTCCCCCATCGCGTCGACCCGGTGCGCAGGGAACCACACCGCGAGCTCCTCCTCCAGCGGCGGCCCGAGCCGGCTGACGGCGGCCGCGCTGTCCACGTGGACCCCGGTCTCGAGCGACATCGCGTCCCACACCGCGGCGATGCCGGGTCGGGTGTCGATCAAGGTCATGTCCAGATCGAAGCCGACGACGAGGGGGGTCACGCCCTCAAGGGTAGGTGGCCGGGACGCGGTGTCAGGCCGTGACGTCGTTGCGCTCGGAGAGCATGTGCTCGAACAGCGCCCGGTAGTGCACGAACGCGCGGCGCAGCTCCTCGGTCGATGCCTCGTCGGTGCGGATGCCGATCTCGTGGGCCGAGCGGTAGTGCTCCACGAGCTCCGGGTTGTCCGCCGCCACCATCGAGGCGCGGGACTCGAAGTCCTCGACCGGGTAGCCCCGGTCGCGCATCGCCGCGCCGATGAGCCGGTCGGCGTCGCGGGTCGCGGCGCCGGGGTCGTCGACGAATGCCGCCTGGACCTCCATCCACTGCTGCGCGTACTTGTCGCGCTCAGCCGTGCTGAGGTCGCGGATCTCCAAGGCGTCGCGCCGGTCGGCTGCGTCGGCCAGCTCCTTCTCCGCCTCGCGCCGGTCGTCGTGGTCGTCGACCGCCCGGTCGTACTCCGGGCCGAAGCGTTCCTGCAGCCCCGCGCGCTGTCGGCGGCGATTCATGACCAGCACCAGCGCGCCGACCACCGCCAGGACGATGACGGCGAGCACCACGATGACGACGATCCCGGAAGCGGACATGTGTGCGTCCCTACCCGCGCCCGGGCGAGGGCTAACGTCAGATCAGGACGTGGTGGTGCGGTTTGCCGCGGCCAGCTGGACCTGGCGGCTGGTGAGCTCCGCCGCCACCGGGTGCGTGGCCTCGGTCGCCTCGCGGCTCTCCTCGGCCCATCGCTTGCGCATGGCACCGCGCCGCTCCATGGCGTCCCGGGCGTACTTCACGACCAGCCGGGGCGAGGGCCGGATGCCGGCGCCGGAGATGGCGTAGTCGTAGCGTCGCAGCTTGCGGCGCAGCACCGTCTCCATCAGTCCGAGCTCCCACGGCTCGAGGCCCTTGCGCCACGACTCGACCTGCGCGGTGCTGACCCCGGACTTGAGGTTCTCGTGCCAGTGCTTGCGATCCGGGACGACGTCGGTGACCCGGTGCGGCTCCAGCATGTCCTCGTGGAAGTCCTCCTCGAGGAAGTCGCAGAGCTCACCGAGCACGGTGCGCGGGTCGGCGACCAGGGACTCGTAGCGCACGAGGTGGAACGTGTCCTTGGGCAGCCGGGAGAGGTTGCGCTGGGCGCAGTACTCGGCCTGCGACCAGGCCGCCATCGAGCCGATGCTGTCGAAGGGCCACCACGGCATCCGCTTGAGCGAGGCGACGTTCGAGCGGCCGTCGCGAACGATGTGCACGATCTGCGCGTCCGGGAACAGCCGCAGCAGGACGTCGACCTCCTGGTAGTAGGCCGGGCGCTTGTCCCCCCACCGCGCCTTGCCGCGCTGGTCGGCGAACTCCTTGAAGATGATCCCGAAGGCCGAGCCGATGGTCGGCGGACCGGCCAGGATCTTGGCCACCGTCTCGTCGGGGTCCAGGTCGAGGTCGCGGATCTTCGACCCGGTCCGGACGCACGACTTGGCCAGCGCCGCCCGCTGCTGGGGCTTGGACAGGTCCCCGAACTTCTTGCGGCGGCGCCAGGTCTTGATCAGGAACCGGGTCTCCGGAGGCATCGCCAGCCGCGGGTGGGCGTGGATCATCAGCGACAGCATGGTCGTGCCGGAACGGGGACAGCCGACGACGAAGATCGGGCGGTCGCTGGGCACGGCGGGGTCCTCCAGTCACTTCGGGCTGGTTCGGCAGGCTAGACGAGTGCGGCCCCTCGCCGCTCACCGGCGTACCGTGGCTCGGATGTCCGCCACCCGCCCGCGCACCCTCGCCGAGGACCTGCGCACCCGCGACGACGCCGCGCTGGCGGCACTGCTGCGGGCCCGGCCGGACCTGCTCTCGCCGATCCCCTCCGACCTGACCTCGCTCGCGGCCCGCGCCACGACCCGTCCCTCCACGCAGCGCGCCATCGACCTGCTCGACCGGTTCACGCTGCAGGTCCTCGAGGCCGTGTGCGCGCTGCCGGAGCCGGTGACCGCCGCCGACCTGCGTGCCGCGGTGGTCGCCGACCCCGGCGCCGCGGTCACCGACCTGCTCGACCAGGCGCTGGTCTTCCGGGCCGGCGAGGCCAACGGCGACGGCTACGCCGGATTGATGGTGCCGCGCACTGTCCGCGAGGTGATCGGCGCCCCCGCAGGCCTCGGCCCACCGCTGGACCAGGCCCTGCTGGGCTACGGTCCGCGCCGGCTGGAGACGCTGGCCGCCGACATCGGCGGCCCCCCGCGCGAGGTGCTCGCCGATCCGGCCCGGCTCGATGCCTTGCTCGCGACGGCGGCCCCGGGCGCCCACGAGGCCCTGCAGTCCCTCGTCTGGGGACCACCGACCGGACGCCTGGACAACGCGCTGCGCGAGGTCTCCGCCGCGACGGCGGCGACGCCGGTGGAGTGGCTGCTGGCCCACGGCCTGCTCGTCGCCGGTGACGTCCGCACCGTCGTGCTGCCCCGGGAGGTGGCCCTGCACCTGCGCGCCGGCCGGGTCCACCCGGAGGTGCAGCCGACGCTGCCCGAGCACATCACCGGACCAGCCGACGCCCGGCGCGTGGACTCGACTGCGGCCGGCGAGGCGGCCACCGTGGTCCGCCAGCTCGAGGAGCTGCTCGATCTGTGGGCCGATCTCCCGCCCCGGGTGCTGCGGGCGGGAGGCCTGGGCGTCCGCGACCGGGCGCGCACGGCCACCGCGCTCGATGTGAGCGAAGACGTCATGACCCTGATCGTCGAGGTCGCCCACGCTGCCGGGCTCGTCGCCGCCGGCGACGACGGGTTGGACGAAGCGTGGCTGCCCACGCAGACCTATGACGACTGGCTCGACGCCCCGACGGCGGAGCGCTGGGTGTTCCTGGTCGACGCCTGGCGACGCTCGACCCGGGCCGCCGGGCTCGCGGGCGGCAAGGACCAGCGTGGCCGGGCACTGGCACCGCTGGGACCTGATCTCGACCGCACCCTGGCGCCGGTCGTCCGCGCCGCCGTGCTGGCCGACCTGGCCGGGCTGGCGCCAGGGCAGGCGACCACAGCTGACTCGCTGAGCGAGCGCCTGCGCTGGCGGGCACCCCGACGCGGTGGGCGGCTGCAGGACGACCTGGTGAGGTGGACGGTCCGGGAGGCCGGCGTCCTGGGTCTCACCGCGGGCGGGGCGCTGGCAACGCACGCCCGCCGCCTCGTCGACGGCGACCCGGACGCCGCCATCGCGGCGCTGGACAAGGCGCTGCCGCCGCTGCTCGACCACGTCCTGCTGCAGGCCGACCTCACCGCGGTGGCACCCGGCCCGCTGCGGACCGACCTGGCCCGGTCGCTGCGACTGGTCGCCGATGTCGAGTCGACCGGCGGTGCCACGGTCTACCGCTTCACCGAGGGCAGCGTCCGCCGGGCCTTCGACGCAGGCTGGACCGCGGTCGACGTCACGGATCTGCTGGCCTCGACGTCCCGGACGCCGGTGCCCCAGCCGCTGGCCTACCTCGTCGACGACGTGGCCCGCCGGCACGGCCGGATGCGCGTCGGCGCGGCGGCCGCGTTCGTGCGCGCCGACGACGAGAGCGTGCTGACCGAGCTGCTCTCCGACAAGCGGGCCTCGGCGCTGCGGCTGCGCCGGCTGGCGCCGACGGTGCTCTCCGCCCAGTCCGCTCCCGAGGTCGTGCTCGAGCGGCTGCGTGAGATGGGCTACGCACCGGCGGCCGAGGGCACCGACGGCGCCGTCGTCGTCCGCCGCCCCGAGTCCCGGCGCACGAGTGCCCGTCCCCCCGCGACGATCACGAGTGTCGGACCGCCGCCGCCGGCCCCCGCGCTGCTCGCGGCCGCGGTCACGGCGCTGCGTGCCGGAGACCGGGCGTCGACCGTGACCCTGAGCCGGCCAGCGGCGGACATGCTCGCGATCCTGGGCGATGCGGCTGCCGCCGGCGAGTCGCTGTGGATCGGCTACGTCGACGCCGAGGGGCGCGGCACCCAGCGGGTGATCGACCCGGTGGCCGTCGAGGGCGGCCAGGTGTCGGCCTACGACCATCTGCGCGGCGCGATGCGCTCCTTCGCGGTGCACCGGATCACCGGCGTCTCGCCGGTTAGTGACGAGACGGCCTCCTGAGCCGGCGCGGCCCTGGTATCTCGAGGACGAGTCCACATCTCTGTCCGAGATGCAGCAGAAGCAGGTACGCCGTGGGCAGGCCCGTCGCGGGACGGACAATGTGCCGGAGCCGCAGGGCCCGGTCAGCGGGTCGACGAGTGCCCGGAGGACCACCGAGGAGGCGGCCTGCCTCCTGGCCGCGATCGACGAGGTGCTCGGCGGCCGCTGACGCCCCGCAGGCGCGGATTCGGCGGTTGTCCAGGCGATGGCGGACAATGACGCGGTGACCGACGGCCCGCTCATCGTCCAGTCCGACAAGACACTGCTGCTCGAGGTGGACCACGACCGGGCCGCGGACTGCCGCCGGGAGATCGCGCCGTTCGCCGAGCTGGAGCGCTCCCCGGAGCACGTGCACACCTACCGGCTGACCCCGCTGGGGCTGTGGAACGCACGCGCCGCGGGGCACGATGCGGAGCAGGTCGTGGACGTGCTGCTGCGCTACAGCCGCTACGCCGTGCCGAACGCGCTGCTGGTCGACGTCGCGGACACGATGGCGCGCTACGGCCGGCTGCGGCTGGAGAAGCACCCGGTGCACGGGCTGGTGCTGATCACGACCGACCGGGCGGTGCTGGAGGAGGTCGCGCGGTCGAAGAAGATCGCGCCACTTCTCGGCATACGGGTCGACCCGGACACGATCGCCGTTCACCCGTCCGAGCGGGGGCACGTCAAGCAGATGCTGCTCAAGCTCGGCTGGCCCGCCGAGGACCTCGCGGGCTACGTCGACGGCGAGGCGCACGCGATCTCGCTGGTGCAGGACGGCTGGACGATGCGCGCCTACCAGCAGGAGGCCGTGGACGGGTTCTGGCACGGCGGCTCGGGTGTCGTGGTCCTGCCGTGCGGGGCTGGCAAGACGATCGTCGGCGCGGCCGCGATGGCCCGGGCCGGCGCGACCACGCTGATCCTCGTCACCAACACGGTGGCGGCCCGGCAGTGGCGCCACGAGCTGCTCAAGCGCACGTCGCTGACCGAGGACGAGATCGGCGAGTACTCCGGCGCCCGCAAGGAGGTCCGGCCGGTCACCATCGCGACGTACCAGGTGATGACCACTCGGCGGAAAGGTGTCTACACCCACCTCGAGCTGCTCGACGCGCGCGACTGGGGCCTCGTCGTCTACGACGAGGTGCACCTGCTGCCGGCGCCGATCTTCCGGATGACCGCCGACCTGCAGGCCCGCCGGCGGCTGGGCCTGACCGCGACGCTGGTGCGCGAGGACGGCCGTGAGGGCGACGTGTTCTCGCTGATCGGCCCCAAGCGCTACGACGCACCGTGGAAGGACATCGAGGCGCAGGGCTACATCGCTCCGGCCGACTGCGTCGAGGTGCGGGTGACGCTCTCGGAGTCCGAGCGACTGGCCTACGCCACCGCCGAACCCGAGGACCGCTACCGGTTCGCGTCCTCGACCGCGTCGAAGACCCGCGTGGTGGAACGACTGGTGGCCAGGCACCGCGGGGACCAGATGCTGGTGATCGGGCAGTACCTCGACCAGCTCGACGACCTCGGTGAGCGCCTCGACGCGCCGGTCATCAAGGGCGAGACGACGGTGAAGGAGCGCGAGCGGCTCTTCGACGCGTTCCGCACCGGCGAGATCTCGCTGCTCGTCGTGTCGAAGGTCGCCAACTTCTCGATCGACCTGCCCGAGGCGTCGATCGCGATCCAGGTGTCAGGGACGTTCGGCTCGCGGCAGGAGGAGGCGCAGCGGCTGGGCCGGGTGCTGCGTCCCAAGGCCGACGGGCGCACCGCGCGGTTCTACGCCGTGACCGCGCGCGACACCCTCGACCAGGAGTACGCGGCGCACCGGCAGCGGTTCCTCGCCGAGCAGGGCTACGCCTACCGGATCGTCGACGCCGACGACCTCGACGACCTGCAGTCGCTCGACCCCAGCTGAGCGGCGCCGAGCAGGCGCACGACCTCCGCACCTCGCCCGACCGGCACGAACACGTGGTCGTGGTGGTAGCCCGCGACCACATTGGCGCTGATCCCGGCATCGGCGAGGGTCGTCGCAACGGCGGCGGCGAGGCCGACGGCGTCCAGGACGAGTGGACCCTGAGGGTGACCATGGCGGCCACGAAGTCGTAGTGCAGCCCCAACCCGTCGGCCTCGTCCTGCGGCACCACGACGGTGATGCCCTCGTCCTCCCGGACGAGCACGACGGGACTGCACCCGGGTGGGACCTCAGGCCCGGTCGCGAACACGAAGCGGTCCGCCAGCAGCTCCGGGCGCATGGTCGCGAGAAGGACGCCGAGATCTCGCTCGCCGGTCATCTGTCACTGCTCGCACGGACGCCGACCGTGGGCAGGACGTCGACCGTGCACTCGTAGTAGCGCATCGCGAGCTGCGCGGACTCGGTGTCGACCCTTCCCTCACCCACCGCGATGACCCGATTGAGCCAGAGGTGGGCATTGTGCTCGGTGCGGAAGGTCATCACGTGGACCCCGGAGCCGTCGTCGAGCGACGACATGCCCGTGACCGTGAACAGGACGACACCCCCCTCGTCCACGGTCACCGACCCGTGGGCGTCCGGGAAGGCGTAGCCCTGCCGGATGCGGGGGAAGTTCGACCACGTCGCTGGTCCCGCGATCCGCCCGGAGAACTGCGCCGTGCCCTGGCCGAACACCTGGCCGTCGGACCCGTCACCGGCAGCGACGCTGTGCAGCAGGTCGTAGCTCCAGCTGACGTCGGCAAGGTGATCGAGGCGCATGACCTACGCGTACGGACCTGACACCGGCACGGCGACCACCTCCCGTACCGATCGTGGCCCTTGGCCGCGCAGGAGGGAACCCCGTCGCGGCCCGATCTGTGCGCAGACGTATCAGCCGGGACCGCTGCCCGCTCAGTGCTGGTGGCGGGAGACCGCCGTGCGAGTCCGGACACCACGAGCAGCAGGAGCGACGATGACGACGGTGCACAGCCCGCTGGAGCTGACGACGACCCTCGCGGCCACCACGCCGTACGACCACCGCGACCTCGCGCACCAGCTGGCCGCGCACCAGATCGCGACCGCGCTCGTCCGGAAGAGCGTCATCGACCCGGTGCCGATCCGGGTGTGGTGGCGGGTCACCGACGCCCTCCGGGCGAGCCTGCTGCACCCGCCGGCGACCGCCATCGACGAGGTCGACGGGGCCATCGCGGCGCTGCTCGCGCACATCGGCCGCCCGGCTCCCGCCCAGCAGGTCACGCTCCCGGGCCAGGCGGAGGGAGCTGCCCGGGCGTTGCGGGTCGCCCAGGCCCTGGTCGCCCGGCTGGTGTTCTCCCCCGACCCGACCTCGCCGACGCTGCTGCACGTCCGGCTCGCCCGGTTGCGCCGGGTCCTGCTGTCGCTGCCGGCCTGATCTCAAGCCCGCCTGCGCGGTATCGTGCTGCCACGTGCCTGCAGGTGACGCGACCCCCGATGTCCCGGTCCGCGACCCCGCCCTCGAGGCCGAGCAGACCTACCTCGGCGCAGCCCGCGAGGAGCTGGCGCGGATGCGGGCGCGGACCCTCGCGCTGGACGCCCATGGCGGCGACGCGGTGTCCGAGCAGTACCTCGCGGCATCGCTGAACCGCCGGGTGATCGCCCTCACCGACGACCCCGAGACACCACTGTTCTTCGGCCGCCTCGACCTGGCGCCACCCGACGGTCCGCCCGAGCGGCTCTACGTGGGACGCCGCCACGTCCACGACGACGACGGTGACCCGGTGGTCATCGACTGGCGGGCCGACGTGTCGACCGCGTTCTACCGCGCCACCCGGGCCAGCCCGATGGACGTGGCACTGCGGCGCAGGTTCGGCTTCGAGCGCGGCCACATCACGGCGTACGAGGACGAGCACCTCCTCGACCCGGGCGAGGCGACCCGACGCAGCGCGATTCTCGCCACCGAGATCGAGCGGCCGCGGGTAGGCCCGATGCGCGACATCGTGGCGACGATCCAGCCCGAGCAGGACGTGATCGTCCGGGCGGACGTCACCGACACGGTGTGCGTCCAGGGCGCTCCCGGCACCGGCAAGACCGCGGTCGGACTGCACCGGGCGGCATACCTGCTCTACACGCACAGCGCGCGGCTGCGGCGCGGCGGCGTGCTCGTCGTCGGGCCGAACTCGGCGTTCCTGTCCTACATCTCGGCGGTGCTGCCGGCGCTGGGCGAGGTGGACGTGCGGCAGGTGACGGTCGAGGAGCTGGTCGGCGCGCGGGTCACGATCCGCGGCGAGGACTCATCGGAGACCGCCGCCCTCAAGGGTGATGCGCGGATGGCGGTGGTCCTGCACAACGCCGTGTACGCCGCGCTGTCCGCACCGGTCGAGGCGCTGGTCCTGCCGCGCGGATCGCGGCGCTGGCGGGTGCCGGTGCACGTGCTGGCCGAGATCGTGGTCGAGCTGCGCGCGCGGGGTGTGCGCTACGGCGCGGCTCGCGCGATGCTCGCGCAGCGGTTGGCGCACGCCGTGTTGATGCAGATGGAGGCGGCCGGCGAGTCGCCGGACGATCGTGTGCAGGACGCAGTCGCGCGCAGCCCCCAGGTGCGGGCGATGGTGGACGCGCTCTGGCCGGCGCTGGATCCGCTGCGGGTGGTGCTCACGCTGCTCGGTGACGCCCAGGCTCTGGCCGACGCGGCCGACGGTGTGCTCGACGAGCGGGAGAAGACCTTGCTGCTGTGGGAGAAGCCGGCCCGCGGGCCGAAGAGCGCGCCGTGGTCGGTGGCCGACGCGGTGCTGATCGACGAGACCGCGGACCTGGTGGAGCGCGAGCCGAGTCTCGGTCACGTCGTGCTCGACGAGGCGCAGGACCTGTCGGCGATGGCGTTGCGGGCAGTCGGTCGACGCTGCTCGACGGGGTCGGCAACAGTTCTGGGTGACATCGCGCAGGGGACGACGCCGTGGGCGACGGCCGACTGGACGACGACGCTGGCGCACCTGGGCAAGCCGGCAGGACAGATCGAGGTGCTGCGTCGTGGCTACCGGGTGCCGGCGCTGGTCATCGAGTACGCCAGCCGGCTGCTGTCGCACATCGCGCCGGGTGTGGCGCCGGCCGAGTCGGTGCGCGAGAACCCGGGCGAGCTGGTTGTGCGCCAGGTCGATGACGTCGTACGCGGGGTGGCCGAGCGGCTGGGCGAGGTCCTGGCGGCACCCGGGTCGGTCGGCGTCATCGTCGCCGACGCCGACGTCCAGGCGCTGTCGGCCGGCCTCGGTGTCGGGCACTCAGTACTGGGGCGCGACGGCGAGCCCACTCGGGTCACCGTCGTGGCGGCGTCGCTGGCCAAGGGCCTGGAGTACGACCACGTCGTCGTCGTCGAGCCGGCAGCCATCGTCGCCGCCGAGCCGTCCCGGCGAGTGGGACTGCGGCGGCTCTATGTCGTGCTCACCCGGGCGGTGTCCGGGCTCACCGTCGTACACGCCCGGCCGCTCCCCGAAGAGCTTTGCGGGGCCTGACGGACTGACATCTGTCACGGCCAGGTCGTGACGGGTCACGCATCCCCGCCCCTCGCTCGCCCGGCACGGTGGGTGCATGCCTCCTACGACGGCCGCGGCCGCGATCGAGCTGCACGATGTGGTCAAGACCTTCCCGACCCGGCACGGCACGGTGCGGACCGTGGCGGGGGTCGACCTGCACGTCGATCCCGGCGAGGTCGTCGCCCTGCTGGGCCCCAACGGAGCCGGCAAGACCACCACGCTCGACATGGTCCTCGGATTCGTCGAGCCCACGTCCGGGTCCGCGGCCGTGCTGGGGCGCCGGCCGCGGGACGCGGTGACCGCCGGCCTCATCTCTGCGGTGCTGCAGACCGGTGGGCTGCTGAGCACGCTGACCGTGCGCGAGACCCTGCGCTACGTCGCCTCGGCCTTTGACCGGCACGCCGACGTCGACGACGTGCTCGCGCGCGCAGGACTGACCGAGCTGGCGAACCGACGAGTCTCGAAGTGCTCGACGAGCCCACCGCTGGCATGGACGTCACGGCCCGGCGCGACTTCTGGGCCACCATGCATGCCGAGGCCGAGCGCGGGCGGACTGTGGTCTTCGCGACGCACTACCTCGAGGAGGCCGACGACTTCGCCGAACGCATCGTGTTGATGGCCGCGGGCCGGGTGGTCGCCGACGGGTCGACCGAGGCGATCCGCGCCCAGGCAACCGGCCGGGTCGTCTCCGCCGACGTACCCGACGTGGACGCCGCTCGGGTGCGGCTGGCCCCCGTAGCCAGCGAGATCACCGTCGCCGGTTCGCGGATGAGGGTGCGGTCCGGTGACTCGGACGCGGTGGCAGCGTTGCTGCTGGGCGAGCTGGGCGGCCGCAACCTCGAGGTGGCGACCGGGTCACTGGAAGACGCCTTCGTCCGACTGACCGCCCGACCGGAGACCAACGACCTGGAGCCGACCCGATGAACGCCACCATGCTGGGCCTGGAGATCCGTCGCATCCTGCGCGACCCGGTCACGCTGTTCTTCACCACGGTGCTGCCCGCGTTCTTCTACCTGATCTTCGGCGCCGGACAGGACTACGCCGACGAGAGCGTCGGCAACGGCAACGTCGGGATGGCGATCATGATCGCGATGGCGGCCTACGGTGCGGTCAGCGCCACGGTCGGCATCGGCGGCCGCGCGGCGGTCGAGCGATCGGAGGGCTGGGGTCGTCAGCTCGGCCTGACCCCGCTCAGCGACACCGGCTACGTCCGGGTGAAGACCGCGCTCGCCCTCTGCGTGGCGGCCGTCCCGATCACTCTCGTCTACCTGCTCGGCGGGCTGACCGGCTCGCGGGGCGACACGTCGGCATGGGTGCTCAGTGCCCTGGTGCTCATCGGCGGCGGCTGCGTCTTCGCTCTGTACGGACTGTGCTTCGGGCTGGCCTTCCGCTCCGAGGCCGCAGTCAGCGCCGCCGGCGGGTCGATCGTGATCCTGGGCTTCCTCGGCAACATCTTCTTCCCGCTGTCGGGCACCCTGCTGACGGTCGCGAAATTCACCCCGCTGTACGGCTACGCCGCACTGGCGCGCTACCCGCTGACCAAGGGCGTCGTCCTCGACGGGACCGACGGCTCCACCGTGCACGAGGCGCTGTGGGTCCCGATCACTAACGTGGCTGCATGGCTGGTGGTCCTTGCGGTGCTCGCGATCTGGCTGGTGCGCCGCGGCCGGGCTCGACAGTGAGTCCGGCGCCCCGGAACGCCCGCAGCGACCGACACTCCCGTCGTGACCGGGACGGGCTCGACCCCTGGGAGCGCTTCGGCTGGCTGATGTGGTCGGCCTGGATGATCTTCCTGGTCTTCCCGGTCGTGGCTGCCGTGCAGTCCGACGTGGCGCCGGTCTGGCGCTGGGCGACCGTGCTCGTGGTGGTGGCGTTCGGGACGACCTATGCAGCGGGCTCGATGCGCGGGTTGCGGACGAGGCTCCGGTGGCTGCCGCGCGCGGTCGTGCTTGTCCCGGTGCTGGTCGTCCTGGCCCTGCTCACCGTGCCGGCCATCGGACTCACCGCCCTGTCCTTCGTGCCCTTCGTCCAGGCCCTGGGGATGTTCGCCCTGCCCCGGCCGTGGAACTGGGTGCTGAGCGCCGCCGCCGTGGTCGTGGCGCTCGCACTGCCGTGGCTGACCGGCGACCTGGCCGGCTGGTTCTACTTCACCCTGATCGTGCTGGCCTCGACGGCAGGGACGGGCGCCGGCCGGCTGATGGCCGACCAGGGCGAGACCTACGGCCGCGTCCAGGAGGAGCTGACGGTCAGCGCGGAGCGCGAGCGGGTGGCCCGCGACGTCCACGACGTGCTGGGGCACAGCCTGACCGTCGTCACGGTGAAGGCCGAGCTCGCCGAGAAGCTCGTCGACGAGGACCCCGCTGCCGCCCGGGCCGAGCTGGCCGACATCCAGGCGCTCACCCGACAGGCGCTGGCCGAGATCCGCGCCACCGTGGGCGGGCTGCGCGCGGCCCGGTTGGGCGACGAGCTGGAGGGGGCGGCGCTGGCCCTGCGCGCCGCGGGCATCGACGCGGAGATGCCCCCGGACCCTGACGTGCTGGACCCGCGGCACCGTACGGTTGTGGCGTGGGTGCTGCGCGAGGCAGCGACCAACGTCGTCCGCCATGCCGGCGCCCGTCATTGCCGCGTCGAGCTGACGCCGCACGCGTTGGCCGTCACCGACGACGGACGTGGGTTGGCCGGGAGCGGGCCGGGCAACGGGCTGCGTGGCCTGCGCGAGCGGGTGGAGTCCTCTGGCGGGCACTTCCTCCTCGGACCGGGGCCCGGCGGCGGGACCCGTCTCGAGGTCAGCTGGTGAGCGAGATCCGGTTGCTGCTCGCCGACGACCAGGCGATGGTCCGCGGGGCGCTGGCCGCGCTGCTCGACCGCGAGCCCGACCTGACCGTGGTGGCTCAGGTGGGTCGCGGCGACGAGGTGCTCGACGCCGTCCGCGCCCACTCACCCGACGTGTGCCTGATCGACATCGAGATGCCCGGCCTGGACGGGATAGCCGCCTGCGCCCAGGTCACTGGCGAGGTGGGCGCGAAGGTGCTGGTTGTCACGACGTTCGGCCGCCCGGCCTACCTGCGGCGAGCCCTGGACGCTGGCGCCTCCGGCTTCGTCGTCAAGGATGCCCCGGCCGCACAGCTCGCCGACGCCGTACGCCGGGTGCAGGCGGGCCTGCGCGTCATCGATCCCGCCCTCGCCGCTGCCTCGCTGGCCGAGGGGGCCAGTCCGTTGACCGACCGCGAGGTCGACGTGCTCCGCCTCGCCCTCACCGGGGCGCGGGTGACCACCATCGCCGCGCGGCTGCACCTGTCCGGCGGCACGGTGCGCAACCACCTGTCCTCGGCGATCCAGAAGACCGGCACGTCGACCCGGGTGGAGGCGGCCCGCGAAGCCCAGAGCCGTGGCTGGCTCTGATCCTGCGGGCGGCCACCCGGGCCGACGTGCCTCTTGACGCCTACGTGGGGTCCGCGTACGTCCCGCCGTAGATGTCGGTGTTGCCGAACGACACCGGCCCGCCCTGGGGACACTGGTTGTTCGGCCCCGGCCGCAGATCGGACGAGTGCGCGTTGGGCACCTCGGCCGCCTGCTCACGGTCCTCGGCCTCGTCGCCGACGATCGGTGACGCGCCGCCACCGGTGACGTCGTCGAGGAACGCCTGCCGGTAGGCATCGATCGCCGGGCAGTCGGCCGCGTTACGGACGTCGTTCCACACCGCCGACCCGAAGTCCCGCGTTGCGACCGCGTAGTTGTAGTCGCCCAGGAACTCCGAGGTCAGACCGTTGCCGCTGGAGGCGCGGGCGTCGCCCGGCTGCCCCCGGTTCACCGTGGCGAACGTACCGACCACACCGGTCGACCGGTTGACCTCGGCATGGCGGACGACCCCGAGCATCGGCCTGGGTGCAGCCGTCGTGGACTGCCACGGCGTCGTATAGGCGTTGTAGACCAGGTAGGCATCCGAGCCGTCCGGCGAGATGGCGATGGCCGGCTGGTTGGCCCGGTCGGCGCCCTCGGACACGTTCTGCGGCGCCGAGTAGCTGGCACCGCGGTTGGTCGACCGGATCAGGTAGGCGCGCTCGTTGTTCGTGCCCGCCCGGTCGTCGGACCAGTTGACCAGGATCTCGTCGGTGGCGTCGCTCCCGGAGGGCGCACCGTTGGCGATGTCCATGCTCGGGAACGTGTTGGTCCGCGCGCCGGCCACGCCGTCGATGGTGAACCGCCCCTGCGCCGGGTCGAACTGGCCGATCCCGGCAACGGTGGTGATGGCCTGCGGGCGCCCGAAGTTCGCGCCGCCGTCGGTGGACTTCACCTGGTAGAAGACGTCAGTGCTGCGCTGCTTGTCGAAGCCCTCGAAGATCACGTACACCCCGCCACGCGAGTCGGTGCGGATCGTGCAGCCCTGCCGGCCGCCGTTTCGGGCGTTGTTGACCGCGGCAGTGAGCTGTCGGGTCCGCCAGGTGTCGCCACCGTCGGTGGAGCGGGCCAGGAACACCGGCTCTGCACCGCCGTTGCCCCGGAAGCCGACGTTGCAGACGTAGACGTTGCCGAAGTACGGGCTGGTCTCGGCGTTGTCGGCCCAGATCTGCTCCTTGTCGCTGAACAGAGCGTTGTTCTGCTTGGTGACGATGACCGGGTCCTTCCAGGCCGACTGCACGCCGGCCGCCGCGGCCTGCACGTTGTCGGTGCGAGACACCGCGATGGCGCCGTCACCCTTGAAGCCCTGCTTCCCGGGGAAGTTCGTCGCGATGTTCGCGTAGTAGAGCCGCTGGCCGTTGGCCCAGGAGAACCTGCCGTTGGCGCCACGAATCGGGCCGAAGGCAAGCTCGGGGTCACCGTTGGACACCAGATTGTTCTCGACGTAGCCGGGCAGCGTGCCGATGGGACCGGTGCCCGGTTGGCAACCGGGACTCGTGCCGGGTGCGGGACGGCAGGAGGCGTTGCGTGCGGACCAGCCCTGGTAGGTCGGCTGGGTCCAGTTGCTGCCACCGTCAAGGGAGAACTGGACACCGGACACACCGACACCAGGGGTGAAGGGACAAGTTCTTGGGTCGCCTGCGTTGCACTGCTCGAGGTCGATGTTGTCGTTCGCACCGGCGGCCAACACGTTGGTCTGCACCGGGTTCACGGCAAGGCCGGGCTCGTTCTGCTTGTTGTGCGAGAAGTACCTGTCGTCGCTGCCGACCGTGACCTCGGTGTCTCCGGCCGCCGCGAACGCGGCGGACGGGACAGCGAGAGCCATGGCTGCGGCGGCGATCCAGGCCAGGTGTCGTGCTGAACGCATGTCAGCTCCCCAGTGATCCGGACATCGTGTGTCATTCCGGGCGTGCACAATCTGCTCCGGATCGGCTGCGGGCGCAAGGGGTGCGGGTCACCGGGATCGGGGATCCGCCGACCGCCAGAATGACGGGATGCCCGATCTCGCGCTGGCCTGGTTGCGCACGGCCCAGAACGCCGGTGCCCACGGGGATGTCGCCGGTGCTGGCGCCAGCCTGCTCACGCGCTGGGTCGAGCCGCACCGCCGCTATCACGACGTCCACCACCTGCGCACCGTTCTCGCTCGCGTCGACGAGCTGGCCGACAACGCGGTCGACGCCGACCTCGTCCGGCTCGCGGCGTGGTTCCACGACGCGGTCTACGACCCGACCGCGGCCGACAACGAGCACCGGAGCGCGATGCTGGCGCGCAAGGCACTGGGCGCCCTGTATGTCGAGGACTTGGCCGTCGACGAGGTGCGCCGGCTGGTCGAGCTGACGGCAGCCCACGACCCGGACGACGCGGATCGAAACGGTGCGGTTCTCTGCGACGCGGACCTGGCCGTGCTCGCGTCGGGGCCGGACGACTATGCCGCGTACGTCGCTGCGGTGCGCGCCGAGTTCGCCCACCTGGACGACCAGACCTTCGCCGGCGGACGAGCAGCCGTTCTGCGGTCGCTTGCCGACCGGCCGGTGCTGTTCCGCACGGCTCACGGACGTACGCACTGGGAAGCCGTTGCCCGCGCCAACCTCACCCGGGAGCTGCAGGGAATGACCCGAGGCGACTGAGATCAGTGCGGTTTGCGGAGCCGCAGCCCCGAGGCGAGCAGCCGGGTGATCAGCTCCCGGCCGGTGACCGGGGTAGCGCCGAGGGCGATCGCCTGGTCGCGCAGCTCGGCGGGCACGTCGTAGTGGTCGCCCTGGAAGCCGCGCCGCGGGATACCGAGCCGTTGCGCGAGGTCGTGCAGCTCCTCGTAGGACGTGTCGCTGACCAGGTGGCACCACAGCCGGTCGCGAAATGGCCAGATCGGCTCGTCCACCAGCACTGTCACGGGGACAATGGTCCCGTGACCGATCCGCTGCTCGCCGCCAGGGCACGAGTCCTGCACGACCTGGCGGCCTACGACCTCGACACCGGGCCGATGGTGTCGGTCGTCGACGACGTGCTCATGGAGCGTCGCTGGTGGCTCGACCAGTGGCCCGACGGTGCTCCGTACGTCGCGTGCCTGGTGGCCCAGGATGTGCAGGAGGCGCTGCTCGAACGGGTCGGCCGATGGCCGCTGTGCAGCCACCCGCACGACGACGAGGACGACGAGGTGACGGCGCACGAGCTGCGGGTCAGTCCCGATCTCGGCGAGGACCCGCACTGGGTGTGCGAGGAGGTCGGCGAGGTGGTCGCGCCGGTGGGCGCGCTCGGCCGTCCGGCCTGAGCCGGACCCCCTGTGCACAACTTGGCGGCCGGCAGGCCCGATCTCCTTAGCGTGGTGCGCACGACATCCCACCCGCCGAGGAGGCACCCATGACGGCATTCCGCGTCACCCCTGCCGAGCTGATCTCGTTGTCACAGCAGGTCAAGACGACCGCCGGGCAGGTCGAGTCCGAGCTCGCTTCCCTGCGCAGCCGGGTGCTGCCGATCAGCGCGACGTGGAGCGGGCAGGCGCAGGAGCGGTTCCAGCTGCTGTACGAGGAGTGGAACCGGTCGGCGCAGGGCCTGCAGCAGGCGCTGGCCGGGATCAGCGCGTTGCTCGGGCAGGCCGGCCAGACCTATGACGAGGCCGAGCGGCGGATCGCCGGCAGCTTCGCCACACGCTGACTCAGTCGTCAGGAGTCGGGCAACAGCTCGAGGTCGCGCCGCTGCTCCTTCGGCGCGCGGGTCAGAGACAGGCTGACGCGACCTGCTGGATGTGTCGGAGGTCGGTGCCGCAGCAGCCGCCGAGGACCGTGAGGTTCGGGAAGCGCGCGCGGATCTGCGCGTATTCCTCCCCGAACACCACCGGGTCGCCGCCGTCGAGCTCGGTGGCAGCGTCCAGCTCGGCGTGGCTCCTGGTGGACGCGTTGGCCCGGATTCCGCGCAACCTGGTGGCCGATGGCGGGTCGTTGTCGAGCACGGCCACGAAGTGGGAGGGGTGGGCGCAGTTGACCATGTAGTACGCGGGATAGGCGTCGGTGGCTGCGTCGACCATGCGCATCGCGTCCGCGAGCGTCGAGCCGTCAGGCAGGTTGCCGTCGGTCTCGACCGTGAAGGACAGGACCACGGGCATCCCGGCGTCGCGTGCGGCCAACGCGATCCCGGTCGCCTCGTCGGGATAGGTCAGAGTCATCGCGGTGACCAGGTCCGCGTCCGTGTCGGCGAACGTGTTGATCTGGGGCCGGTGGTACGCGGCCACCTCGTCCGCGGTCATCAGCCGGTCCGGCCGGTAGGCATCGCCGCGCGGCCCGAGACAGCCACTGATCGGGTGCGAGTTGCCGGTGGACGCGAAGTCGTCGCGCACCTCCGCGAGCAGCTCGATCGCCCTGCGGTTGACCGCGTCCAGCGCCTGTGCGTCGTAGCCCAGCAACGCACCCCAGTCGCCGTTGGCCCGCCAGGTCGCCGCTTCGAGGACGAACCCCACGTCGTGCTCCGCCGCGACTGAGGCGTGCTCGCGGAAGTACGTCCTGAGTCGCTCGGCTCCGTCCGCGGTGTCGAGCAGCGGGAAGGACGCGAATTCCGCGAGGTCCACCTGCTGGTTGAACAGCAGGTCGGTCTCCAGGCCGGAGTCGGTGAGGAAGACGTCCGACCCGAGCTGCGGAAGGGAGTCCCGGAACTGTGCCATCTGCCCTCCTCTGGTGGGCGTAGGCGATCGGCGCCCGCCGGCCGGGCCCTTGGCTTGAGGATCGTCGGCACCCGGGGGAGCGTCAATGCACACGTCGACATCAAGCGCGAGAGCACCGAGAACAGGAGATCAGCGGTCACCGGGCAAGACCTGTGGGGGGTCGATTTTCGGTGTCGTACAACAACTTTCCTGTGGATGTCGGGTTGATTGTGTCCGGCCCGTCCGGTAGGATTCGAACATGTGTTCGACTCGATCTCCCCTCCTCTGGCCCCCCGTGGGACAGCTGAGCGAGGACTGGGCGGACACGCTGCCGGTCGAGCTGATGACCGAGGACGAGCTGGTGGCGGCGGGGCTGGCCGGCAGGTGCTGGTTCGACGACGACCACGATGAGCGTGACCTCGTC
>JBBRVU010000028.1:0-31713 GCA_038246575.1 Actinomycetes bacterium
CGAACAGGTCGCGCACGCGGCTGGCGCCCACCCCGACGAACATCTCGACGAAGTCCGATCCGGAGATCGAGTAGAACGGCACGCCGGCCTCGCCGGCGACCGCGCGCGCCAGCAGCGTCTTGCCGGTGCCGGGCGGGCCGTACAGCAGGACGCCCTTGGGGATCTTCGCCCCGATGGCCTGGAACTTGGCGGGGTTCTCCAGGAACTCCTTGATCTCCTGCAGCTCCTCGACCGCCTCAGCGGCGCCCGCGACGTCCTTGAAGCTCGTCTTCGGTGTGTCCTTGGAGATCAGCTTCGCCTTGGACTTGCCGAACTGCATGACGCGCGAGCCGCCACCCTGCATCTGGTTGAAGAAGAACAGGAACAGCAGCACCAGGATGAGGATCGGCAGGAAGTTGATGAACAGGCTGACGAGCAGGTTCTGGCTCGGGACCTTGTCGGTGTAGCCCTTGACCGGCGGGTTCTCCTGGAGCAGCGTGACCAGCTCGCGCTCGCGGGCCTTGACGTAGTCGGCCTGGATCTTGTCGCTGCCGGCGATCTTGTCCCCGCCGTTGAGCGTGAGCTCGATGCGCTGGTCCCGGTCCACGATCGTGGCCTCGGCGACCTTGCCGGACTCGATGGCGTTGATCGCCTGGAAGGTGTCCACCTGCTTGAACCCGCCGGACGCCGACGAGATCGACGTCACGATGAGCACACCGAGGATGACCATCGTGACCCAGAAGAAGGGGCCGCGGAAGTAGCGTTTGAGGTCCATCGAAGCGGGGCGGGTGGCCCCGTCCCTCCTACCAGACGTGGTTGAGCCGGAGTTTGAGCGTACCCGGCCCTGGGTCAGACCCTGGCATCGCTACGCGCGCACGAGGTCCCGCGGGCGCGAGCGGCTCCTTGATGACCGTGCAACGGTCCGGGCCGGCCCCGGTGTTCCCGCGAGGCGCTCCGGGGTGGGCAGGCGGCGTCAGCAGGCGCAGCAGGTGCCGTCAGCCGGAGTAGACGTGCGCGGAGAGAGTCCCGACGAACGGCAGGTTGCGGTAGCGCTCCGCGTAGTCCAGGCCGTAGCCGATGACGAACTCGTTGGGGATGTCGAAGCCGACGTAGCGCACCGGCACGTCGACCTGGGCCGCGTCCGGCTTGCGGAGCAGGGCGCAGACCTCGACCGAGGCCGGACCCCGTGAAGTCAGGTTGGACATCAGCCACGACAGGGTCAGGCCGGAGTCGATGATGTCCTCGACGATGAGCACGTGGCGACCGGTGATGTCGCGGTCGAGGTCCTTGAGGATCCGCACCACGCCGGAGGACTTGGTGCCGGAGCCGTAGGACGACACTGCCATCCAGTCCATCTCCACCTGCGAGTGCAGCGCCCGCGCGAGGTCGGCCATCACCATGACGGCCCCCTTGAGCACGCCGACGAGCAGCACGTCCTTGCCCTCGTAGTCGGTGTCGATCTCGGCACCCAGCTCGGCGAGGCGGCGCTGGATCTGCTCCTCGGAGACCAGGACCTTCTCCAGGTCGGTCCCCATGTCCTTCTCGTCCACGCGTCTCGAGCCCCTCGGTGTCGGTTGGTCAGCCGGCCGTCGTGAGCGACAGCGTCCCACAGCGCCGGGTGGCCCGGACGCGGCCCGGGAGGTGCAGCGGGCCCTGGCCGTGCCAGTCGGTGAGCAGCCGGTCCAGCTCGCCGACGTGCTCGGCGGTGAGGTCGGTCGGGGGGGCTCCCGCGGCGATCGCGACTCGGCGCAGGACGCGGGTGCGGACGGCGGGCGGGAGGTCGCACAGGACGTCGACGTCGAGGTCGTTGGGGCGGGCCGGGTCGCCGACGGCGCGGACGTGCTCCTTCGCGGCCCACGCGTCGAGGGCGTCGGCATCCTCGCGCAGCAGGGCGGCTGTCCGGGCCAGGGCGGCAGCGACGCCGGGACCGAGGGCCGCCTCGATGCGGGGCAGGACGTCGTGGCGGACCCTCGTCCGGGCGAACGCCGGGTCGTCGTTGTGCGGGTCCACCCAGACGTGGTGCTCTGCCGACATTTCTGTCAGCAGAGCACCAGGCAGGCCGAGGAGGGGTCGGCGGTAGATGCCGCGGCGGGCGGCCATGCCGGCCAGCGAGCGGGCACCCGAACCGCGGGCGAGTCCCAGCAGCACGGTCTCGGCCTGGTCGTCGAGGGTGTGCCCGAGCAGGACTGCCGCTGCGCGGAGGCGGTGGGCGGCGTCGTCGAGGGCGGCGTAGCGGGCCGTGCGCGCGGCCGACTCGGGTCCCCCTTCGGTGGCGACCTCGACCGTGGCGACCTCGACCGGCTCGAGTCCCAGCTCCCGGAGCTGACCCGCAACCGTGACCGCCCGCTCTGCGGAGCCGCTCTGCAGTCCGTGGTCCACCGTGACGGCGCCCGCACGCAGGCCCGCTCGCGGCGCTTCGAAGGCCGTCGCCACGGCCAACGACGTGGAGTCCGGGCCACCGCTGCACGCCACGAGGACCAGGTCGCCCGGGCTCAGGTCGGCCAGGGCACCGCGCACGGCCCGACGCACGGCTGCCACCGCTGCCGACGGGCCCATGCCCGCGACGCTACCGGTCAGGCAGGGAGCTCGCGGGGGGTGACGACGCGGGCCACCCAGGCTGCCGGGTCGGCGATCTCGTCCTTGGTCGGCAGGTTCTGCGGTCCCGCCCAGACCTGGTTGAACCCGTGCATGCCGGCCTGGTCCGTGACCCCGCGGACGAAGCGCTCACCGTCGCGGTACTGGCGCATCTTGGCCTCCAGGCCGAGCAGCCGGCGGATCACCTGCTCGACCCGGTTGGCCTGCCGGCGCCGGGCCTGGAACTTCTCCCGGATCTGGCCGACCGAGGGGACCACGGAGGGCCCGACCCCGTCCATGACGAAGTCGGCGTGACCTTCCAGCAGCGACATCATCGCCGTGATGCCGTCCAGGATCTCGCGCTGCTCAGGGGTCTGGACAGCCTCGATGAGCGAGCCACCGGTGTCGGCCGAGTCAGGGTCGAAGCCGTCGCGGATCGCGCTGTACGCCGCGCCCGCCGCGTCGCGCAGCCGGGCGGCCAGTGCGGCGGAGTCGAGCTCGGTCGCCGCGACGAACTCGCGGATCCGCTCCATCATGTGGTCCCGCAGCCACGGCACCGCACCGAACTGCACCCGGTGCGTCTCCTCGTGCAGACAGACCCAGAGCCGGAAGTCGCGCGGGTCCACGCCCATCTCTCGCTCGGCCGCGACGATGTTCGGCGCGACGAGCAGGAGCCGGCCGGGACGGTCGCCGTTCTCGTCGCCATACGGCGGGAAGAGCTCGTACTGGCCCAGCACCTTGGTCGCGAGGAAGGCCAACAGCGTGCCGGTCTGGGCGCCGGTGACCTTCGATCCAATGGCATCCCCCACCACGGACGACGTCGTTCGGCGGTCCTGCAGCTTGTCGATCAGGGGCTCGAGGACGGTGCGGAAGCCGGCCGCGTTCGCCTTGATCCAGCCGGGCCGGTCGATGACTGCGACCGACGACCCTTCGGTCGGCGCGTCCAGGCCGGTGAAGGCCGCGACGTGCTCGTGGGCCTGCGCGGCGTAAGTGCGCAGGTCCGCGACGGCTGCCCGCGCCTCGGCAGGGTCGATATCCGGGCCGGGCTTGACCAGACGGGATCCCGTCGCCACCGCGACGTCCCAGTCGACCATTGACGATCTCATCGGTTCACCGTACGTCCTCAAGAGACGGCGATGGCCGGAGCGGCCCATGGGACCACTCCGGCCATCGACTCAGAGCGTGTTGACAGATGGAGCAGCTATCTCACTGTCGGGGTGGGGTCAGGTGAAGATGCTGACGCCACCGGGGCCGACGAGGAACGCCACGATGATCAGGACGATGCCGAGCAACACCTGACCACGGATGAGCGTGACGACACCCCAGATGCCGATCAGGACGGCAAGAATCCAAAGCAGGAAAGCCATGGTTGTACCTCCTTCGGCCGCCATGGTGCCCGCAGACCAAACCGCCCAACCATCCAGCGCCGAAGGACTTTTCCGCCGCTACGGCGTGCCGCTGCTGACCAGCCGGGCGGCGAAGTGGTCGAGCACCGCTCGTGCGGCCAGCGTGTCCCCCGGGACCCGATCGGCCATGACGACGAACACGACCGCCCGGCCGCCCGCGGTCGTCACTCCAGCCAGGGTGCTGACGCCGGTCAACGTCCCGGTCTTGGCGAGGACCAGTCCGGCCGCTGCCCCGTCCCGTCCCACGCCGAAGCGGGTGGCCAACGTGCCGCTGAACCCCGCGACGGGCAGTCCGGTGACCAAGTGGTCCAGCGCCGGCTCCGACGTGTCCTGGGCCGCGAGCACCAGCAGGGCGGCCAGCGTTGCCGGGGCGATCGTCGACCCACGGGCCAGACCGCTGCCGTCCAGGAGGGTCAGTCCCTCGACCGGCACACCCAGCCCGGCCAGGATCTGCGCGGCGGCCGCCGTTCCGTCGACGAAGGTCCCGGGCCGCCCGCCGGCCACCGCCGCCAGCCGGAGCAACGACTCGGCGATGTCGTTGTCGCTCGTCGAGAGCATCAGCTCGACGAGCTCCGCCACCGTCGGCGACTCGACGACGGCGAGCTCTCTCCCCGCCGGCGTCGCCACGGCACGCGTCACCTCACCGCCTACCGGCACACCGCGCTTCGTCAACAGCCGCGCGAGCTCCTGACCCGCGGCGAGCGCCGGGTCGGCCGAGCGGGCGTCACGACGCGGCGTCACCCGGCCGCCGTCCAGCGACAATGCGCTGACGGGCGAGACCACCCCCGAGCCGACGTACGTCGCCGGCCAGTCCGGGGACACCGCGGGACCGGAGAACAGCGAGTCGTCCACGTTGACCGTGACGGAGCTGACGCCCGCTGCCCGCAGCGCCTCTGTAACCCGGTCCGCCAGGGTCGCCAGGCTGGCCCGGCCGGGGAGGCCCGAGGTCTTTCGTCGAGTCAGCGTCGCGTCGCCGCCGCCGACGAGCACGAGGTCGCCGGGGTCCCCACCCTGGACGACACGCGTCGACAGCCGTGACTCCGGGTCGAGCGCGGTCAGCGCGGCGGCCGCAGTGGTGAGCTTGAGCACCGACGCGGGCGTCCGCGCGCGCGACCCCTCCCGGTCGAGCAGTGGCTCGCCGCTGGCCGCGTCGACGACCAGGGCGCCAGGTGACGCGCCCAGCGGCCCGGACGCCAGCAACCGCTCGAGGGCAACGACCGGCACCGCTCCTGGGGACGGACCACCGGCCGTCGACGCCGGCGTGAGCACCGGCAGCGCGCTGACGGGTCGGGGATCCAGGCGAAGCGAGGGGGTCGGGGTCGGCCGAGGGTCAGCGACCAGTCCGCCGCGCAGCCGGCCGGAGAGGTCGAGACCAGCCAGCGCGACTGCGGCCACGACGAGCACGGCAGTGAGGGCCACCAGCCACGAGCGGCGCCGACGACGAGTAGCTGGTGCACGGGCGTCGCCGGTTCCCACCCCTGCCTCGATTCCCTCGATTGGTTGTCGCGCACCGACGTGCGCGAGACTATCGACCGGCCGCGCTCCCGGAGGGTCGTGCGGATCGCCACCGCAGGAGGAAGGCACCGTGGAGTTCGACGTCCTGATCGAGATCCCCAAGGGGAATCGCAACAAGTACGAGATCGATCACGAGTCCGGACGGATGCGGCTGGACCGCATGCTGTTCACCTCGACGCGCTACCCCGCCGACTACGGCTTCATCGAGGACACCCTGGGTGAGGACGGCGACCCGCTGGACGCGCTCGTGCTGCTGGAGGAGCCGACGTTCCCCGGGTGCCTGATCAAGGCGCGGACGCTCGGGATGTTCCGGATGACCGACGAGGCAGGCGGTGACGACAAGGTGCTCTGCGTCCCCGCGACCGACCCGCGGATGGAGCACCTGCGCGACATCCACCACGTCTCGGAGTTCGACCGGCTCGAGATCCAGCACTTCTTCGAGGTCTACAAGGACCTCGAGCCCGGAAAGTCGGTCGAGGGCGCGACGTGGACCGGCCGGGTCGAGGCGGAGGCCGAGATCATCATCTCCCGCAAGCGGTTGGCGGCGGCCAAGGAGGCCGGTACGGCTCACCCGCACTGACCCCGGTCAGATCCAGCCGAGCTCGCTGAACTCGGGGAAGCCGCCCTGCCACACGCCGAACGCGACGAGCAGGACGAGCGAGAAGGCGTACGCCGCTGCGAGGTAGCGACCCATGCCGTCGCGGGTGAAGACACCCCACACGGTGAACACCAGCGCCGTGCCGATGCCGAGGTACGCGGTCTGGCCCTCGACCGAGTTCGTCATGTGGGTGAAGCCGACGAGCAGGGCCAACAGATAGGCACCCGCGCCTCCCCGCGGTCGGCGGTCGGCCAGCGCCACCGCCAGCACGGCGACGAGCAGGGCGAAGCCCGCGAACCAGAAGTAGTGACCCACCACCTCGTCCCACAGGTTGACGACCTCGGGGTGCTCACCGGTCAGGGTGTTTCCGATCGAGTTGGCGGCCAGGTGGATGCCCTGACCCTGGGTGTAGAGCACGGCCGCGACGATGAACCAGCCCCAGGTCGTGCGCGAC
Source organism: Actinomycetes bacterium (assembly GCA_038246575.1). Taxonomy (GTDB): domain Bacteria; phylum Actinomycetota; class Actinomycetes; order JACCUZ01; family JACCUZ01; genus JACCUZ01. The sequence goes on from JBBRVU010000028.1 coordinate 6,527, forward strand.
GCGCCCGCTCCGCGAAGGGCGCCGGCAGCGGTGCCGACGACGACGTACGGCGTGAGCACGTCGATCCAGTCCGCCCACCGGGTGGGGCCCACGTCACCCAGGCCGGTGAAGACCGTCCCGGCGTGGTGAAAGAGGCCGTAGCCCAACGCGAAGAGCACCAGCCAGCCGCCGAAGGAGCGCGCGTGTCGCTCGGTGTAGCTGCTCATGTGATCACGGTCGAGCTGCGCCGAGCAGACTGGTGCGCCAGATGCTCGAGACCCGCACGTTCTCGCCGGTGTAGGGAGCCTCGATCATCTGACCACCGCCGATGTAGAGCCCCACGTGGTAGATGCTGCGGTAGTCATCGGGGTTGCTGCCGAAGAACACGAGATCGCCGCGCTGCAGCTCGGACACCGGGACCTTCTGCGCACGCTGGTACTGCGCAACGCTGTAGTGCGGCAACGCGACGCTCCCCTGCTGCCAGGCGCGCATGGTGAGCCCGGAGCAGTCGAAGCTCTCCGGCCCGTCGGCACCCCACCGGTAGGGCTTGCCGACCTGTGCCCGGGCGAAGGCGATGGCCGCGTCGGCGCCTGATGCGGTGCCGGCCGACGAGCCACCAGGGGCAGCGCCACCTGTGGAGGGCGCGGTCGGGGCCGGCGCCGGGGCCGGCGTCGGTGGCTCGGACCGGGCCGCTCCGGGTGCCGCATCGGGTGGCTTCTGCGCGTCTGCCTGCTTCTGCGCGTCCGCCTGCTGCCGCGCAGCGGCCTCGGCGGCACGAGTCTCCTCCGCGGCCCGGGCGGTCTCGGCCAGTCGAGTAGTCAGCGCGTCCTGCGCCGCGCGGGCCTCGCGGGCCGAGCGCGCTGCCGCGGCGCGGTTGGCGGCCTCGATGGCGCGCGCCTGCGCCCGGGCCGCGCGCTGGGCGGCAGCGGCCCGCTCCTGATCCAGAGCGACCTGTCGACGACGCTCGAGCCGGACCGTCGTGTTCCGGGCCGAGGCGAGCGAGCGGATCAGCCGGGTGCGTTGGGCGGAGATGGCGACGACGGCCTGCTGGTGGGCGACCAACCGACCCTGCGCCTGCGCCCTGGACCGAGACACCCGCGCGGCGGCGGCTCGCTGCCGGTCGAGCATCTGTGTCGCGCGCCGCTCCAGCGAGTTCGCGTAGGCCTGGGCGGCTCGTACGTCGTCCAGGGCGCGCTGCCGCTTGTCCCCGATCGACGCTAGTGCAGCCGTGCCGCTGATCAGGTCCCGCGGTCCACCCGCGACGAGGATCACCGACCAGCCGCCGAGGTCCCCGCCGGTGCGGTAGGCATCGGCCGCGAACCGCCCCAGCTCGATGCGAGCGCGGCCGACCCGGAGCCGGGCGAGCTCCGCCTCGCGCAGAGCCGCGCTCCGCTCCTGCCGCGCCTGGATCAGCCGAACGCGGGCGCCGTTGTACTGCTCCACGGCCCGACCGACGTCGGCGCCGAGCCGGGCCGAGCGGGCAGCCGAGCCGGAGAGCCTGGCCTCGATCCGGCCGACCTCGTCCGAGGTGCGGGCCACCCGCGACCGGCTGCGCTGAACGGCGTTGCCGAGGTCACCGGCACCGTCGGCGGACGGGGCGGCGGCAACCGGGGACGCGGCGAGCAGCGAAGCTGTCAGGGCGACGGCAGCAACACCAGAGCAGCACCCGACCCACGGGCGAGCGCGTCGTGGGGCGGCCGTGGCCATCCGCTGCCCTCCCGGTCCAGCCAGGCCACCGAAAGTCGAGGCAGCATGGCACGCGCCCAAGTGGTCACAAGAGCCCCGACAGACAACACCTGTCACACGGGTCACGTCAAGGGGCGGGCCTGTTCAGCGGCCCCGACTCATCCGAGCGGCTACTGCTGGTGGCCTGGGTCGTCGGGGCCGCCCTGGTGCTCGCCGCGGGCGGGCCCGTGCTCGTGCAGCAGGCCGGCGAGCCGGTCCACCATCGACTGGACGGCTCCGAACGCCTCGTCCCGGCCGGTTTGCAGGTCCCCTACCGAGCTCTCCAGCGTCGAGACCTGGGCCTTGGCGTCAGCCACGATGCGCTCGGCCTCACCGAATGCCTGGTGGCGCACCCGGGCGCTCTCGCGCTCGGCGTCGTCCCGAAGTCGCTGTCCCAGCTCCCGTGCGTCGCGCTGCACCTGCTGGGCACGCTCGCGAGCGGCGGCGAGGAGGCGCTCGGCCTCGGCGCGCGCTTCACCGACGGTGGCATCGGCCACGCGCCGCGCATTCTCCAGAAGGCCGAGCGCCTGCTGAGGCGCCGGCTCTGACCCGGCCGCCGGGGATGGCGTGGCTGAGTCGTCGCGGATGACTCGCAGGTCGGTGCGCTGGTCGCTGCCGGGGACGTGCATCGTCATGCCGGTCCTCCTCGTGACGGGGATGCGGGGGGCATGAAGCACGATCCCCGCCGGGTCGTAACGGTACGCCCGATCCCGTCGTCCGGGCCAGCCCGCCCGTCCATCTTCCGGGCCGAGGGTCAGTCCATCTCGCGGGCTGCGCGCGACTCGACGTCGTGGAGCACCTCGTCGGCCGCTGCGGCACTGACCTCGCCGGTGCCGCGGGCCCGGAGCACGACGTCGCGCTCGGTGTCGGCCGCGATCTGCAGGACGCTCTGCAGCGCCTCGAGGTCACCCTCGTCCCCGGATCCGGACCGGGCGATGGCGAGCGCCTCCTGGGCAGCGAGGTAGCCCTCGTACTGCAGGATCGCCGCACGACGTACGGACTTCGACGCGTGCTCGTCGGTGAGCCCCTCCAGCCGGTCCAGCGCAGCGCGGGCCGCCCGGTCCCGCAGCTGGTGCACCTCCTTGGGGAAGTCCGCCGTGGAGCCGACCCCGAGTGCGCGGACGAGCGGCGCCAGCGTCAGCCCCTGCAGCACCAGCGTCACCAGCACTGACAGCAGGGCCACCAGGACCAGCTCGGCACGGCGAGGGAAGTCCGAGCCGTCGTCGAGCGTCATCGGCAGCGCGAGCGCGGTGGCCACGGTGACCACGCCGCGCATCCCGGCCCAGGAGATGACCGTCGTCTCCCGCCAGCCGTACGGCGAGATAGCTCGGCCCCGCCGCTCCCACCGCCGGGCGATCCCGACTCCGGGGAACATCCACACGGCGCGGAAGAGAACCACGGTCGCGAGCACCGTCACCACGAGCGGCGCGGTGGACCAGTCGGTGTTGCTGTCCTCGAGCACGGTGGTGAGCTCGAAGCCGACGAAAGCGAACGTCAAGCTGCTGATGGCGAAATCGGCGAAGTCCCACACCGCCCGGCCGAGCAGCCAGCCGTTGGCCGTCAGCGCCACATGGCCGTAGCTGCGCAGGAACAGTCCCAGTGCCAGCACGGCGAGCACGCCGGAGCCACCGATGTGCTCGGCTCCGATGTACGCCGCGAAGGGGACGACCGCGGTCACCGTGGTCTCGCTAGGTGCGTCGTGCAGCTTCGAGAGCGCGAACCGGGTCAGCCAGCCCAGCGCGAGACCCGCGGCCAGCCCGACCACGACCGCCAGCAGCAGCTCGCCGATCACGGCAGGCGCCGAGACGAAGCCGGTGACCACCGCGGCGACCGTCACCTTGTAGAGCACCAGCGCCGTGGCGTCGTTGAACATCCCCTCACCTTCGAGGACCGTGACGATCCGGTCCGGCAGGCGGAGTCGACGAGCCACCGCCGTTGCCGCGACCGGGTCCGGCGGGGAAACGATGGCGCCGAGCACGAATGCCGGACCCCAGGCGAGCCCCACCAGGTGAGCGGCAACGGCAACGACCAGCGCCGTCGCCGTGGTGAGCCCGACCGCGAGGATCAGCACTGGTCTCGCGTTGTTGCGGAACTCGCGGATGGTCGTGCGTTGGGTGGCGGCGAACAACAACGGGGGCAACAGGATCGGGAGGATCAGCTCGGGGTTGATCCGCAGCTCGGGGATCCCCGGCACCAGGGGCACGGCCAGGCCGAACAACGTGACCAGCACCGGTTGCGGCAACCCGGTCCGGTCGGCCACCGGAGTGAGCACCACGATGCCGGCAAGCAACACGGCCACCAGCACGAGTGCGGACATTCGTCGGACGCTACCGGTGTGGGTCCGTGCCTGACAGGCTGCCTGCATGGTGGGTAGCGCACTCGGCGGCGCGTGATGCGGGCAGTGGACATGGTCGCGGCCTTCCGCGACCGCACACTGTCGCCCGTCGAGACCACTCGGGCAGCGCTGGACCGGATCCGCCAGCTCGATCCGGCGGTCAACGCGTTCTGCCTGGTCGATGAGCAACGCGCGCAGGACGCTGCCGTCGCCGCGGAACGACGCTGGACCGCGGGTAAGCCGTGCGGTCTTCTGGACGGCGTGCCGGTCGCGGTCAAGGATCTGCTGCTCACCCGTGGCTGGCCCACCCTGCGCGGTTCGCTCGCCATCGACCCGCACCAGGACTGGGGCGAGGACTCGCCGAGCGTGGCCCGATTGCGCGCGCACGGGGCCGTGATCGTCGGCAAGACCACGACACCCGAGCTCGGCTGGAAGGGCGTGACGGACAGCCCTCGGGCCGGCGTGACCGGCAACCCGTGGGATCCGGCACGCACGGCCGGCGGGTCCAGCGGCGGCAGCGCAACGGCGGTCGCGCTGGAGATGGCGGCGCTGGCGGTGGGGACAGACGGCGGCGGATCGGTGCGCATCCCCGCCGCGTTCAGTGGCGTGTTCGGCCTCAAGCCGACGTACGGCCTGATCCCGCTCTATCCGGCCAGCCCCTTCGGCACGCTCTCCCACGTCGGGCCGATGACGCGCTCGGCCGAGGATGCCGCCCTGATGATGGACGTCCTCACGGGGTTCGACAGCCGCGACTGGTCCGCCCTCCCGACACCACCCGTCTCGCACCGGGCCGGACTCCACGCCGGCGTCGAGGGACTGCGCGTCGCCTTCAGCCCGACGCTCGGCTACGTCGACGTGGACCCCGAGATCGCTGCACTGGTCCGCGCCGCAGTGGACGTGCTGGCCGGGCTCGGTGCTGTCGTCCGCGAGGTGGACCCGGGCTTCGACGACCCGGTCGAGGCCTTCAACGTGCTCTGGTACGCCGGCGCCGCCGCGGCGGTCGACTCGCTGCCGCCAACGGCCTCGCACGGCCTCGATCCGGGGCTGCGCGACATCGCTGAGCAGGGCCGATCGATGACAGCCCGGCAGTACATCGAGGCATCGGCGGCCCGGGTCGCGCTCGGCATCCGGCTGGGCCGCTTCCACGAGACGTACGACCTCCTGGTGACCCCGACCCTTCCGCTCGTGGCGTTCGCCGCCGGCCTCGAGGTCCCGCCAGGCTGGCCGTCGCCACGGTGGACGTCGTGGACGCCTTTCACCTATCCGTTCAACCTGACCCAGCAGCCCGCAGCCAGCGTGCCGTGCGGGCTGACGGGCGACGGACTGCCGGTCGGCCTGCAGGTGATCGGGCCACGGCACGCAGATGCGCTGGTGCTCCGCGCGTGCCAGGCCTACGAGGCAGCGGCCCCGTGGCCGCATGCCTCGACCAGCGGCCCCATGTCAGGGACCTGACCCCGGGGTGCCGCTCCGCCCACGGCGATGATCTGCTGGTGTCATGACATTTCGGCACTGGATCCCGCGGGCCACGACGAGCGCACGGGTGTCCCTGATGGGCGTCGTCGCGGTTCTGGCCCTGGTGGCGTGCGGGTCCGGGGACACCAACGAGCCGTCGTCGGACCGGTCCGCGACGTCGGCGGCCGCGAAGTTCCCCGACGTCCGCCTGGTGGAGCTGACAGAGGAGGGCGACGGCTCGTTCACCGTCGCGGTGACGCTCAGCTCGCCCTACGACAGCCCGAAGCGCTACGCCGACGGCTGGCGGGTGAGCGGGCCGGACGGCACCGTGCTGGGGACCATGACCCTCGGCCATGACCACGCCTCGGAGCAGCCGTTCACCCGCACCCAGACCGGCCTGAGGATCCCGGACGATGTCGACACCGTCGAGCTCGAGGGACACGACACCGAGAACGGGTACGGCGGGACAACCAAGATCGCCAAGGTCCCTGGTCGCTGACGCCGACACCGATCGAACGTCCGCACTGGACAGCTAGGACAGCTCAGCTATCACGAGCCCGTCCTCGTCCTGCTTGGCCGCGTAGAGCGCGGCATCCGCGCCCCGGTAGAGCGTCGACGGTTGCGCCCGGCCGCCCCCGCTGGGGCCGGCCCCGACGACACAGACCGCCATGCCCACACTGACGGTCAGGGACAGCCCGGGAGCCACCGTCGACCACTGCTCGTCGCGCACCGCCCGGCGCAGACCCTCCCCGCGCAGTCGAGCGGCCCCCAAGGTCAGGTTCTCGTCCTCGAGCAGGACGGCGAACTCGTCACCGCCCAGGCGCACGGCGAGGTCGCCCGGACGGACACAGGTCAGGACCAGCCGGGCGAAGCGTCGCAGGACTTCGTCCCCGCAGTCGTGTCCATGGGTGTCATTGATCGCCTTGAAGTCGTCGAGATCGACGAGCAGGAGCGCCGTGGACCGCGCTCGGACCAGGGAGGGCCGGTTGAGCCAGGCATCGAACGGACGACGGTTGCTCATGCCGGTCAGCGGGTCGGTGTTGACCGCCTCCGACAGCCGGTCGTGCTCGTCGCGTCGCCGTTCCGCGGCGATCTGGGCCCGTGCAGCAGAGAGCACCGCCTGTCGCGACTCCCACCGAAGGTGACCCAGCATCGCGGCATGATCGCGTTGTGCTTGCAGGGCAGGGGACTTCAGGTCACCAGCGAGCACGTGAGCGCGGGCCCACAGGGGAAAGCTGCGCGCGCCGGAGGACGCCGAGCTCGGCAGGGTCAACTCCTCCGCGGCTGACACCGCGGCGCCGCGCTGCCCGTGGCGCCACAGCGCAAGAGCCGTCGATGCAGCCAAGAGTGGCAGCACCTCGATGTCACCGGCCTCGGCCAGGTTGCCGCAGTGCTGGGTCAGGACCGGCAGCAGCGGCTCGGGATCCTCCCCGCGCAGGAGCCGGATGATGACGTCGAACGCCTCGACGTCCCTGGACCACAGCGGCGGGAGCTGTTCGGCCCGGGCGACCTCGATGGCCGATGCTGCCTGGGCAAGGCGGAACTGTGCCCCGTCCTCGTCGTCGTTCTCGAGAAGGGCGAGGGCCCACTCGAAGCGGGTGATGACCCGGTTGATGGCGATTGCCGCAGCCTGGACCGGCACCTGGCACTCGTGCTCGAGGTCGCTGGCGCGCGTGTAGAGCTCGTCGACCAGCTCCCACAGGCGCAAGGTGTTGAACGCGGCAGCCACCACGACATATCCGGTGCAGCGATCAAGGGCAGGCTGCTCCTCGTTGTCGAGCAGCGCCAGCGCCCGGCTGGCGTCTGTCATCAACGACGACGTGTCGCCCGTCGACGACGCGGCGATCGCGCGAAGCCCCAGGGCCACAGCCAACAAAGCGGGGGCGGCGAGCGCCTCCGCCTCGGCCACCAGCGTGGTCGCGTCCCGGATCGTCTGCTCGTGGTCCTCGGACCGGCTCAGCGCATGCACCGTGTCGGCCGCCGACAGCACGAACCCGACCTCGGGCCAGCTCTGCGTCTCCGAGGCCTCGCGGGCAGCTGGCAGCGCAGCCATGGCGGCCTGGCGTCGCTCGCCTTGCACGGCCTCGAACAGGTCGTACGCAGCGAGGTACGCCTCGCGCCGCTGCGCGTCGACCTGCACGTCGCATCCTCTCCGCCGTCGTTGTGCACCAGTATCGGCCCCCGTCGTCCGGCTCTTGACCAGCCGCACCGGCGCCGCTGCGCGATTCCCATGGGCAAACGCGGCGGTTTGGCACCCTTCAGGAGCATTGCCGAGGATCCGATACGGCTAGAGGTGCTGATGGGCAGCGCAGCTCGGTCTGTCTTGTCGGAAGGGGATGTTCGTGCTGCGGCGCTGGCTGTCCCGGTTGTCCCTGGAGCGCATCGAGCCGGTTGTGCCCGTCGTTCTCGGGGCGCACGGCGTGGCAACCCGCCTCATCGTTCCCGTCCCCACCCCCGTGCTCGCGGTGTTCCTCGGCGTCGCCCTGCTCGGCGTTCTCGGTCTGGCCGGCTGGTGCTCGACACGGGCTGTCGTCGTCCGGGCCGTCACCGTCCTGGCCGTCGCCGTGGTCCTGCAGACTGCCGAGCCTCAGCTCGTCCCGTCCCTGCTGCAGTGGTACTACTGCGTGGCAGCGGTGTACGCGGTCCTGCTGACCGGCCGGGCGGCAGCCGTGATCGGCCCGGCGACGGCTGGGTGCTACCTCCTGCAGAACGCCCTTGCTGATCCTCCGATGCCCTGGGAGCTCACGGGCCTGCGAGCCGGCGTGCTCAGTGCGCTCGGTGTCGTCATGTACGTCGCTGGCCGGTCCTACCGCCAGGAACGCCACAACGCAGTTCTACGCCAGGACGTCGCCGAGGCGGCCGGCCAGCAGCTCGAGCACCTGGCCACCCACGACGCACTGACCGGCTTGCCCAACCGGCGGTTGCTCCTTCGCGAGCTCGCGTCAGCCATCGGCGCAGCCGGCGACGGCTGCCTGGGGGTCCTCATCCTCGACATCGACCGGTTCAAGACGATCAACGACTCGCTGGGACACCAAGCCGGCGACCAGATGCTGGTCGACGCGGCGCAACGCCTCCAGCAGGACCAGCCGCACCGGCTGATCGCCCGGTTGGGCGGTGACGAGTTCGCGATCCTCGTCCGGGAGGCAGACGGCGCGGCAGTCGAGCGGGTGGCGGCCTCGATCGTCTCGAGCGTCCGCCCCCCGTTCGCCGTCGCGCAGCGGGCGCACCAGGTGACCGCCTCGGTCGGAGTGGCCCTGCTCGGTAGCGACCGGCGCACGGCTCTGGACCTCATCCGCGCGGCCGATGTGGCTATGTATCGCGCCAAGTCGGCCGGCCGGGACCGCTACGTCGTGCATGACGAGGGCATGGCCGTCCAGGCGGCGCTGCTGATGAGCCTCGAGCAGGATCTCCGCAGGGCCGTGCGCGAGGGTGACATCTGGATGGCCTTCCAGCCGATCATCGACCTGCACACCGGAGAGACGCAGGGAGTCGAGGCACTCGCTCGCTGGACGCCACGCACCGGACCGGTCCCCCCGGACGTGTTCGTGTCCCTCGCCGAGGAGATGGGGCTGATCAACGACCTCGGGGCGCACGTCCTGGAGGAGTCGTTGTCGGCCATGAGCAGGTTCCGCTCGGCCGGCCTGGAGATCGGCACCATCGCGGTCAACGTCTCGCCCTTGCAGCTGAGTGACGGCCACTTCCCACCGCTGGTCGCAGCTCGGTTGCGAGCACTCGATCTGCCGCCCTCGACCTTGACCCTCGAGCTCACCGAGAACGCGCTGATGGCGACCCCGGAACCGTTCGTCGCCAACCTCGACGCCCTGCGCGCCATGGGGGTGCGCATCTCACTCGACGACTTCGGCACTGGATACTCCTCACTCGCGCGCCTCCGTCGGCTTCCGGTCGCCGAGGTCAAGATCGACAGAAGTTTTGTCGCCGAGCTCGGTCAGGACGACACCGTGGCCCGGACCGTGCTGTCGCTCGCCCGCAACCTGGACCTGCACACCGTCGCCGAAGGGGTCGAGACCGTCGACCAGCTTCGCCGGCTCCGCCTGCTCGGCTGCGATGCGGCCCAGGGCTACTACCTCGGGCGGCCCATGACCGAACCCGATCTCCTCGCCTGGTACCGCACGACGCGAGGGACCCGGACCGCCACACCCTCGCCGGCCTGATCCCCTACTCGACCTCGGTCAGCGCGCCGGTGGCGACGTCGAAGACGAACCCGCGGACCGAGTCCTTGTGGGCGAGGAACGGGTTGGCAGCAATCCGGGCCAGCGACTGACGGACATCGCCTGCCAGGTCACCGAATGCCTCCGGCGCCCACGGCGGCCGGATCCCGGTGTCCGCCTCGATGGAGCGCCGGAAGTCGTCGTCGGCGAAGGTGAGCATGCCGCAGTCGGTGTGGTGGATCAGCACGATCTCGGTGGTGCCCAGCAGGCGCTGGCTGATGGCCAGTGACCGGATGGCGTCGTCGGTGACCACACCTCCCGCGTTGCGGATGACGTGCGCGTCCCCCTCAGCGAGCCCGAGGACTCGGGAGACGTCCAGGCGAGCGTCCATGCAGGCCAGCACGGCGACCTGACGGGAGGGTGGCATCGGCAGTGGTCCGGAGAAGTCGCCGGCGTAGGACTTGTTGGCGTCGAGCAGCTCATCGGTGACAGACATGTGCAGTGGTCCCTTCGAAGGAGTTCAGGTCAGATGGTCGCCAGCAGCCGCGTCGTGGCCCCGGGCCTGCGCGTCGCCACTGGTCCTCGCCGAGGACAGGGGACAGCCGGGATCAGCGCGGCTAGCGACAGAACTGATCGAAGGTCTGCTCGCGCCGGGTCGGCCAGAACGGGCACAACACCAGCGGCATGTGGCCATCAGACCGCGCCCCGCCTGGTTGCGCAAGTGGGTCTCACGCCGACGGATCGGACGGGGGCCTATCGTGCGCGACGTGGGGACCCGGAAATGAGCGTTCGCGTGGGCGTCATCGGCGTCGGGATGATCGGCGCGGACCACGTCCGAAGGATCAGCTCCGCGCTCGCCGGCGGCGATGTCGTTGCGGTGACCGACGCGGACCTCGGCCGGGCGCAGGCTGTGGCCGCGGGCGTCCCGGGCACCCGCGTGCACGCGAGTGGTGAGGCACTCGTGGCCGACGATGCCGTGGACGTGGTCCTTGTCGCGTCGTGGGGTCCCACCCATGAGCGGTACGTCCTGGCGAGCATTCGGGCGGGGAAGCCGGTGTTCTGTGAGAAGCCGCTCGCGACGACCCAGGACGCGTGCCGGCGGATCGTGGACGCGGAGACGGGGACCGGCGGGCGACTCGTCCAGGTCGGCTTCATGCGTCGGTACGACCCGGCCTATCGCGCACTGAAGGACTCGCTCGACCACGGCTCGATCGGAGCGGCGCTGATGCTGCACTGTGCCCACCGGAACGCGTCGGTCCCGTCGAGCTACACCGAGGACATGATGGTCAACGACTCGGGCGTCCACGAGATGGATGCGACCCGGTGGCTGCTGGGCGAGGAGATCGTCGGGGTGCGCGCGCTGGACGGCAGGCGCAGCACCCGGGCGCCGGAGGGGGTGCGCGACCCGCTGCTCCTGATTCTCGACAGCGCCAGCGGTGTGCTGGTCGACATCGAGGTGTCGGTCAGCGCCGGCTACGGCTATGACGTCAGGTGCGAGGTCGTCGGCGAGCGTGGCACGGCCTCGCTCGGCGACGAAGGGGCGGTGCGCATCGCGCGCGATGGCCACCGCGGCTCGCCGGTGCCGCAAGGCTGGCAGGACCGCTTCGCCCGCGCGTACGACATCGAGCTGCAGGCCTGGCTCGACGCCGCAGCAGCGGGCAGGTGCACCGGACCCAGCTCGTGGGACGGCTTGGCAGCTGCGGCGATCGCCGACCGCGCGCTGGAAGCGCGCCGGACGGGTGAACGCGTTCCGGTGGACCTGCCCGATCGGCCGCCGTTCTATGACACCTGAGTGTGCGCGACCTCGGCCCGCCCACCGGTCCGCAGGCTCTCGAGAACGGCCAGCGAGACGGAGAGGGACCGGACGCCGTCCTCGCCGGTGACCACGACAGCCCCGCCGCCGGCCACAGCCGCACCGAAGGCTCGTACGGTCACCTCGTAGAGGTCGTCCCGGGGCCCGACGTCCAGGGGTTCGGCGCGGTGGTCCCGCCACAGCGTCACGTCACCCACCGGGTCGCCGGTGTTGCAGTCCTCAGCGACCAGTGCTCCCTCGGTGCCGAGGATGTGCAGGCTGGTCGGCAGGTGCGGGTTGTTGTACGCGTCGTGTGTGGCCACGATCACTCCGCCCTCCCACTCGGCGCTGGTCATCACCGCGTCGAATGGTCCGCCGTCGTCGTTGTCCTGGTTGCGGCCGACCGCGTGCACCGACAGTGCCCGGGTCCCGAGGATCGCAGCCACAGCCGCCGCGTCATGGACCGTGACGTCGAGGACCACACCGCCGCCGACCGGGTCGTCGATGCGCCAGCCCGCGAGCCGTTGTGGGAGCTGGACGGCGTGGTGCACCCGGACAGCACGGACCTCTCCCACGCGTCCGTCCTGCACCGCGCGCTTGAGCGCTCGGTGCGTCGGTGACGCCGGCAGGTGGTGGTTGGTCGCCATGACGACCCCGGCCACCCGACACGCCTCGACCATGGCGCGCGCGTCGTCCAGCGAGAGCGCCAGTGGCTTCTCGGCCAGCACATGCTTCCCGGCGGCAGCAGCAGCCTCGACGTGCTCACGGTGCGACGCGTTGACCGACGAGACGTAGACGGCATCGACGTCGGCGCGTTCCACCGCGGCCCGGAGGTCGGTCACTGCGTCCGGGACCCCGTGCTCGCCCGCCCAGGCGGAGCCGTGGGCGCGATCACCGGAGCGGACCACGACTGCGGTGTCGCCGACAGCGCGGATGGCAGGGAGCACCTTGGTCGCCGCGATGTCGCTGGCGCCGACGAGGGCCCACCGGAGAGGTTGTGGCATAGGGGCAGTCAAGCATCTCCGAGCGCGGACGGGCCGGGGATGGTTGGCTGGCGGACGTGGCTGACCTGAGTGCAGACGTCGTCGTCATCGGGTCGGGCATGGGCGGGGCCACGACCGCCCTCGCACTGGCCCGGCGCGGGGTCGACGTGCTGGTGCTGGAGCGCGGCGAGCGGTTGCCGCGTGAGCCGGCGAACTTGTCACCGGAGGCGGTGTTCGTACAACGACGCTACAAGCCGGTCGAGACCTGGTACGACGGCCGCGGGCGGCCGTTCGCCCCTGGTGTCCACTACGTCGTCGGCGGCAACACCAAGGTCTACGGCGCCAGCCTCCCAAGGTTCCGGGAGCACGACTTCGGTGCCGTCGAACATCGCGACGGCACGTCGCCGGGGTGGCCGTTCTCCTACGCCGACCTGGAGCCCTACTACGGGGCGGCCGAGGTCATCTACGGAGTGCACGGCGTCACCGGCGAGGACCCGACCGAGCCGTGGCGAAGCACGCCGTACCCGCATCCCGCCCTCGAGCACGAGCCCTACGTCGCCGACCTCGCCCAGCGCCTGCGGTCGAACGGAGTGCATCCGAGCGCGAACGCGATGGGGCTCGACCTCGGGCCGGACGGCGGGTGCATCCGGTGTGCCACCTGCGACGGCTTCCCGTGCCGCCTGGGAGCGAAGAACGATGCCGAGACCCGCGCCATCGACCCCGCCCTGGCCGACACCGCGATGCGGCTGGCGACCGGGACCGTCGTGCGCCGGATCGTCACCGATCCCTCCGGGCGTCGGGTCGACCACCTGGTGGTCGAGGGGCCCGACGGACAGGGCACCGTGCGGGCGCAGCGGTTCGTGCTCGCTGCCGGCGCCGTCAACTCGGCCGCCCTGCTGCTGCGATCACCGAGCGACGCCCATCCGGACGGGCTGGCGAACTCCTCCGGCCAGGTCGGTCGCAACTTCATGATGCACAACAACGCGCATGTCGCTGCGGTCGACGTCAACCGTCGCAACGACGTGGTCTTCCAGAAGACGCTGTCGGTCAACGACTGGTACACCGATGGAGGCGACGGCTACCCGCTCGGCACGATGCAGCTCATCGGTCGGGTGGACGCGGTGATGATGAAGAGCTGGGCGACGAAGGTTCCACTGGCAGTGCTGCGTCCACTAGCGGAGCGCAGCGTCGAGTGGCTGGTGATGTCCGAGGACCTGCCCAGCCCCGACAACCGGGTGACCGTCGACGGGCAGGGTCGCATCACAACCGCACGGCAGGCACGAGGCCGGAGCACCCATCGCCTGCTCCACCGGAGGGCGAGGTCGTTGCTCCGGGCGGCTGGCTACGACGCGGTCTTCACCCAGTGGTTCGACATCAGCATGAACAGCCATCAGTGTGGCACCGTGGTTGCCGGGCTCGACCCCGCCAGCAGCGTCCTGGACCCCTGGTGCCGGACGCACGACGTCGCCAACCTGTGGGTCATCGACGGCGGCTTCTTCCCGTCGTCGGCCGCCATGAACCCGGCCCTGACCATCGCCGCACAGGCCCTGCGAGCGGTCGTCGAGTCGGACCTCGCCCGCTAGGGGCGACACCGCTACGTCAGCCGGCCTCCTCCAGCTCGCCGCCCGGCGCGACCTTGAGCGCACCGGTCATCACGGCGACCGCGTCGGCCATGCTGATTGTTTTCGGGTCGACCACCGCGGCGCGAGTGCCCAGCCGCTGGATGTGGATGCGGTCGGCGACCGCGAACACCTGCGGCATGTTGTGCGAGATCAGTACGACAGGCAGCCCGCGCTCCCGGATGCTCTCGATCAGCTTGAGCACCTGACCTGACTCCTTGACCCCCAGGGCCGCGGTCGGCTCATCGAGGATGATCACCTTGCTGCTGAAGGCTGCGGCGCGAGCCACCGCGACGGCCTGGCGCTGACCGCCGGAGAGGCTCTCGACGGCCTGGCCCATGTTCTGCAGGGTGCCGATGCCGAGGGACGACATCTGCTCCTTGGCCTGCGCACGCATGCCGCTTCCGTCCAGCATCCGCAGGATCGACCCCAGCGGGCCGGCGCGGCGCTGCTCACGACCCAGGAACAGGTTGCCGGCGATGTCCAGCGACGGCGAGACGGCGAGGGTCTGGTAGACGGTCTCGATGCCCTGGTTGCGGGCGTCCAGGGGTGTCTTGAAGTGCACCGGCTTCCCGTCGAGCAGGATCCGGCCCTTGTTGGGCGACTCGGCGCCGGACAGGCACTTGATCAGGGTCGACTTGCCCGCTCCGTTGTCGCCGATCACGGCGAGCACCTCGCCGGGATAGAGCTCGAGGTCGACCGCGTCGAGCGCCACGACGTGCCCGTAGGTCTTGACGATCCCGACGGCCTGCAGCACCGGTTCCCGGGTGTTGGTCTGGGCTGGCTCGGCAGTTGTGGCGGTCATGCGCGTGCCCTCCTGATCCACTGGTCCACCGACACCGCGATGATCACGAGGATGCCGATGGCGAGCGTCTGGTAGTTCGGGTTCACTCCGGCCAGCAGGAGCCCGTTGCGGAAGACGCCGACGATGAGCGCCCCGATCAGGCTGCCGATCACGGTGCCTCGACCGCCGAACAAGCTGGTCCCACCGATCACGACGGCGGTGATCGAGTCCAGGTTGGCGTCGATGCCCGAGTTTGGGCTTGCCGCGTTGACGCGCCCGATCAGGATCCACGCGGTGACCGCGAAGATCACGCCCGCCACGATGTAGACGCTGAGCAGCACCCGCTGAACCTGGATGCCCGCCAGTCGGGCCGCCTCGGCGTCGTCGCCGACGGCATAGACGTGTCTCCCCCACGCCGTGTAGCGCAGGACGAAGGCGAACAAGCCGTACATCGCGATCATCACCAGGACACCGACCGTGATGCGGACCTGGCCGATGGTGAAGGTCTGGCCCAGCCAGGCCAGCCCGGCTGCCAGCTCGGAGTCGCGGATCGTGCGACCGGTCGCATAGAGCAGGGTGAAGGCCGTGAAGATGTTCAGCGTGCCGAGCGTGACGATGAAGGGTGGCAGCCGGATCTTGGTCACCAGCAGGCCGTTTGCCGCGCCCGCCAGGCCACCGACCACGAGCCCGAGCAGGATGGCCAGCCAACCAGGGATGCCGTGGTCGAAGGCGGACTTCGCCATCACCATCGACGAGAACACCATGATGGCGCCACAGGAGAGGTCGATGCCCGCGGTGAGGATGATGAGTGTCTGACCGACAGCGAGCGTCCCCACGACGGCGACCTGCTGGGTGATCAGCGAGAGGTTGTTGAGGGTGGCGAACCGGTCGTTGATGAGGCCGAACACAACCACGCTGATGACCAGCACCACCGCCGGGCTCAGCCAGGGGTAGCTGTGCAGCGTCGTCTGCACCCGCTGCGCGGGGGTCCGGCGCTGAAGGAACTCCTCGGCTGCGTCGTAGCCGGGTTCGGTCTCCGTGGTCGGTGCGCTCACGGGTGCCACCTCTCGTTCGTGCGACGACAGCGAGGGCTCTGTGGGGGGTGATACTGCCACTGACTGGGCCGACTGTCTCTGGACCGCGCAGTGGGGGCAGCCACCGGAGCGACTGCCCCCACCACGCGCCTTGGCTGATCGCTCGAGGATCAGCCCCAGGCGTTGTCCAGGCCGAACTGCGCGTCCTTGCTCTCGACCCCGTCCATCGGCTCGTCGGTGATCAGCGTGACGCCGGTGTCGAAGAAGTCCAGGCCGGCCGAGTTCTCGGGCTTGTTGCCGGTCTTGACGATGTCGATGATGGCCTTGACGCCGAGCTCCACCATCTTCGCCGGGTACTGCTGCGAGGTAGCGGCGATGGTGCCGGCCTGTACGGCCTCGACACCTGCCCGACCACCGTCGACCGAGACCACCACGGCGTCGGTCTTGCCGGCCGCCTTCAGAGCTGCGTAGGCACCGGCCGCGGTCGGCTCGTTGATCGTGTAGACCACGTTGATGTCGCCGTTCTTGGCCAGCAGCTGCTCCATGCCGGTGCGGCCGCCCTCCTCGTTGGCGCCGGTGGCCACGTTGCCGACGATCTCGTAGTCGCCGCCGGAGTACGTGCCGGTCTTGGGCTCGTCACCGTTGAGCTTCGGGTCACCGATGTCCTCGATGCCCATGCCCTCGAGGAATCCCTGGTCGCGGTTGTAGTCGACCGAGACGACCTTGTCGTCGAAGATGTCGAGCAGCGCGATGACCGCCTTCTGGCCGTCGAGCTTGGCCGCGGCGTACTCACCGATCAGGTTGCCGGCCTTGCGGTTGTCGGTGGCGAAGGTGATGTCCACGGTGTCCGGCGGGTCCGGCGGCGTGTCGAGCGCGATGACGAACAGGCCGGCGTCACGCGCCTTCGTCATCGCGGTGTTGACACCGGTTGACATCGGGGTGATGAGGATGCCCTGCTGCTGGAGCGTGATGGCGTTCTCGATCGCGTCGATCTGGCCCTGGTCGTCACCCTCCTCCTTGCCGGAGGCGATGGTGATCTTGATGCCCTCGTCCTTGGCGGCCTGCTTGGCGCCCTGCTGCATCGCGACGAAGAACGGGTTCGTCGAGTCCTTGGTGATCAGCGAGACCGCGATGTCCTCACCGCCGGAGCCAGCACCCGAGCCCGAGCCCGAGGTGCCCGCGTCGCTGCCGCCACAGGCGGCCAGGGCGAGCAGCGCGGTGAGCACCACGCCGGTGAACCGGAGGGAGCGGGCCCCCTTTGTCCTACGCATCATCGATCTGTCCTCACGTCGGGTGGACGTTGTCGGCGACAGGCTTGACAACGTTGTCAGGGCAGTTGTAGTCCTGCGGTACAACGGGCGTCAAGGAGTTGTTTCCGGGATGGGGCCAGCGTGATGGATCCGTTACCTACGCCGCCGAAGGGGCTTCCCCGCGCCACGATGCGGGACGTGGCCGCGAGGGCTGGTGTCAGCCTGAAGACGGTGTCGCGGGTGCTCAACCGCGAGGCCGGGGTCGCCCCGGACACCTCCGGACGGGTCACCGCCGCCGCGCAGGATCTGCACTTCCAGCTCAATCAGGGGGCACGAAGCCTGCGCCGGTCCGACGGCCGGACCGCGCTGATCGGGCTCGTCCTGGAGAACGTGGAGAACCCGTTCTCCTCCGCTCTGCACCGAGCAGTGGAGAACGTGGCGCGCGAGCGCGGGATCTCGGTGCTGGCCGGGAGCCTGGACGAGGACCCCGACCGGGAGCGCGAGCTCGTGGCGGCCTTCAGCGCGCGCCGGGTGGACGGCCTGATCATCATGCCGACCGGCACCGACCACTCGTACCTGCTGCCCGAGCGTCGCGCCGGCACCCCCATGGTCTTCGTCGACCGCGCCGCCGGCCGGATCGACGCCGACGTGGTCCTGTCCGACAACAGGATCGGCGCCCGGACGGGGGTCGCCCACCTCATCTCCGGCGGTCACCGGCACATCGGGTTCCTCGGCGACCAGGTGCGCATCTCGACCGCGCAGGAGCGCCATGCCGGCTACCTGGAGGCGATGAGTGTCGCCGGACTGCCGGTCTCGGACCGGACGACGAGACAGGACGCCGTCACCATGGAGGCCGCCGAGGCGGCGACCGTGGAGCTGCTCACCGCGACCGACCCGCCGACCGCGTTGTTCACCGCCCAGAACCTCATCACCTACGGTGCCCTACGGGCCCTGCGCCGCCTCGGTTGCCAGCACGAGGTCGCACTGGTCGGCTTCGACGACTTCCTCCTTGCCGAGCTCCTGGATCCCGCCGTGACCGTGGTCGCCCAGGATCCGCACGGCATCGGGGAGCTGGCGGCCGCGGCCTTGTTCCGTCGCCGCGACGGCGACGAGTCGCCCTACGCCACCGAAGTGGTCACCACGAAGCTGATCGCGCGCGGCTCAGGAGAAATCGCGCCGAGGGGCTGACCTGGCCGTACGACGACCGCCGTGAGCTGCTCACGACCCGTCGCTGCCGACCCACCGGGGCTCGACAAGTCCGGCGGCGACGCCGGCCAGCTCGGCCGCGCCTACCGCCCCCGGCTCGGCCAGGTCCGGGCTGGCGAACGGCCCGTACTGGCGTTCCTTGGCCGCCCGCACCATCGGGTTGTGCAGCCAACCGCCGGTCGCGATGACCTTCCGGTGGGCGCCGACCTCCGCGGTGATCGTGTCGAGGATGCCCACGGCCCGGGCCGTCAGGTCCTCGACCGCGGCCCGCCAAAGCAGGGCCGGGTCCACCTCGTCGTCGACGTCGTGCACGGTCAGCCCGTGGTAGGTCGCCGAGATGCGCATGGCGGTCACGGACCGGTCGGCGACCATCGCCCGGCGGCCGAGCTCGGTGCGCTCGTCGGGACTCGATGCGCCGACCATGGCCCCCACCCGTTCGAGGGAGATGCCCGTCGGGAGGCCGGCGAGCAGGCACAGGTGGCCGGGCACCACTCCCCAGCCGGTCGAGACGTTGATGCTCGCCAGTCTGGCGACCGATGCGGGCGACAACGGCGCCACCACCGTGCGCAACAACGCCTCCGCGGTCCCCATCGAGTCGACGAGCGCTCCGTCGACCGCTCCGCCGAGCGCGAAGGCGGCGGTCTGATGGTCGTGCCCGGCCACGGTGAGCACCGCGCCGCGCAACTCATCGGGCGCCTCGTCGTGCACCCGCCCCACCGCCTGACCGGCAGCAACGATCTCTCCCAGGAACGACGGCCCCGCGTCCAGCATGGCCAGCGCGTCGGTCCACGGGACCTTGCCGGGAACGTCGAACAAGCCGGTGCGGCTCACCAGCGACAGCTCGCTGACCTGGTCACCACCGAGTGCATGCACGGCCCACTCGGGCACGGACAGGAAGCGCACGGCGTCTCGGGCACCGTCGACGTGCCCCCGCAGCCAGAGCAGCTTGGGCAGGCTCGACACCGAGTCGATCGGGCGCCCGGCGGTCCGGCGATAGGCCTCCTCCCCCAACGCCTCGCGCACCGCGTCACAGTCCCCGCGCGGGTCGTGCCACGCCAGGGCCGGCGCCAGGGGGTCCCCGGTGCGACCGAGCAGGACACCGGTCTCGGACATGCCGGTGACGCCGACCGCGACGGCGTGGGCGCCGGCGGCCCGGGCGGCGCCCGCCGCTGCGGTGATCGTCGCTGCCGCGAGGGCGGCCGGGTCGACCTCGGCCTGGGCGCCGTGGTGCCGCCAGGGGGTCACCACGGCGTGCTCACCGCACACCCGCCGCTCGAGGTCGGTCGCCACGGCCTTGACCCGCGTCGTGCCGATGTCGACACCGATCAGGACGCCGCTCACGTCGCCCCGACGGCACTCTCGGGTGTCGGCGGACGACAGGCGACAACGTCCGGCCCTGTCAGCTCCCAGCGACCGGCGGCCCAGGGGACGACGAAGGCCGAGCCCGAACCCACCTCGAGCGCGGCGCCCTTTTCCGTCGTGAGCCGGCCGTTGCCGGTCAGCACCAGGCAGACCGCGAATCCGGCATCGACCGCGCCACCGCCCGGCAACAGATCCGCGCGGAAGTAGCCGTCGGCCCGGTCGCTGAGCATGCTTCGAGCCTGACCGGCGGTGAGCCCGCTGTCCCGGACGAGCGCGTCGCCCTCGTCCGGCGCGAGGGGGTCCAGCCGCAGGGCCTCGAGGACGGTAGGGAAGCCCAGACCGAGATGGCCGTCCTGCTCACCGTCGACGGCGAAGCCGTCCCACTCGAGCAGCGCCGAGAGGTCCGTGGGCTCCTGCAGCTCGAGGACGAACACCCCGGCGTCGATGGCGTGGGGCAGTCCGGCCGGCACGAGGACGGTCTCGCCCGCGCGGACACTGCGGCGGTGCAGCGAGGCGAGCAGGGTGGCGCTGTCGCGACGCGTCACCAGGTCGAGGACCTGGGCCTTGGTCATGCGCTCGGCGAAGCCCAGTCCGACCCCTGCTCCCACGGGTGCGTCGAGCACGATCCAGGCCTCGGTCTTGCCGTGGTCGAGCGCGAGATGGCGCCGGGCGAAAGCCTTGTCCGGGTGGAAGTGGACCGGCAGCCGCTGATCCGGGTCGAGCAGCTTGACGAGCAGCTCGCTGCTCGCGCCGAATGCGGCCAGGTGCGCGGGTCCCAGCCAGGCCAGCGGATCGGCGTCGACCGCATCGCGCAGCAGCCGGCCGTCGGGGAGGACGGACAGGCCTGATGTCTGCTCACCGAAGCGGGTCACCGTCGACCCGATCCACTCCTCGGGCCGCATGGGCCCACCCGGGCCACCGCGAAGTGCGCCGATCCGGTCGCCACCGCGGTAGAAGTGCGGGAACTGGTTCGGCGGCAGCAGCACCGGCCCCACGGTCTCGATCATGACCTCACCTCCGCGCTCGTCGCCTCGGCAACAGCCTGCAGCAACGAGGCCACCGCTCCGGCGTCGACCTCTGCCGGTCGCGCCCGGCGGACGCTGTCCGTCGCACTGGCGATCCCGTGGCGGACGGCCTCGACGAGGGACTCCCCGCGCTCCAGCGCCACCACCACGCCAGCGACGAGGGCGTCGCCGGCCCCGATCGGGTTGACGGCCGCCACCTTCGGCGCGTTGAACCACCAGGACGAACGGTCGCCGCGGAGCGCAGCACCGTGGCGACCTCCGCTGACCAACGCGGCCTGCGCGCCGGCTGCCACCAGCGCCTCGGCCGCCGCCACGCATCGTTCGGGCACGTCGGGCTCCTGTTCGTCGACGGACTCTGCCTCCGCGTCGGCCGCCGGGCCAACATCGCCGGTCAGCGACCGAACCACCGCCTCCGCCTCCGCGAGGTTGGGCTTTACCAGGCCCGGCCCCGCCTGGATCGCAGCGGAGAGCACCGGCCCGGTCGCGTCCACGACTGTGGTGGCGCCGCAGGCCGCAGCGCGCCGCGCGACATCCGCGTAGAGGTCCACCGGCGCACCGGGCGGCAGGCTGCCGGAGGCGACGACGACGTGCGGCCGCAGGTCGAGGAGAAGTCGTTCGTAGGCCGCCAGGAACGCTGCGACCTCGGACCGGTCGACGACCGGGCCGGGTTCGTTGATCACAGTGGTCCGACCGCTGGCTTCCAGCACGATCGTGGCCGTCCGCAGCTCGCCGGTGCTCGGCACCACCACGACAGGCAGCCCCGTCGCCGCCAGGGTCTCGGCCAGGCGAGCGCCCTCCGCACCGGGGCAGTTGGCCACCAAGGTGGGTCGACCGCCGAGGGCGAGGGCCGCCCGCGCGACGTTGACCGGCTTGCCGCCGGGCGCAGTCTCCACCTCGTGCGCCCGCAGGACGGCGCCGGGCAGGAGGGAGGTGAGCCGCACAGTGCGGTCCTGGGTCAGGTTGAGCCCCAGGATGAGCAACGTCTGCGCCTCTCGCTACCCCGTTGGCTGTCGCGCGGAACGGTAGGCGGGGCCGTAGCCTGCGTCAACGACTCGCCGTCCCACCAGGAGGATTCGTGTCCGACGTCCGCATCCGCATGTCCCGCCTGTTCGACCCCAGGTCCGGGCGCTGCTTCGACATCGCCGTGGACCACGGCTTCTTCGGGGAGGCATCGTTCCTGGCCGGCATCGAGGACCTGCGGTCAGCCGTGCGCACGCTGGCCGCGGCGGGGCCGGACGCGATCCAGCTCACCCAGGGCCAGGCCCGGCTGCTGCAGGAGATCCCGGGTCGGGGACGACCGGCGCTCGTGCTGCGGACCGACGTCGCGAACGTCTACGGCCAGCAGCTCCCCGACCGGCTCTTCAGCAGGTTGATCCCGGAGCCTGGGCTGACCGGTGTCCGACTCGACGCGGCGTGCGTGGTCGTCAACCTCTTCGACCTGCCGGGGCGGCCCGAAGTGCGCGAAGCCTGTCTCGTCAACGTCCTCACGGCGAAGGCTGACTGCGAGCGCTACGGCATGCCGCTGATGGTTGAGCCACTGGTGATGAAGGACGCGACGGCCGGGGGCTACACCTCTGACGGTGAGACGGCGAAGGTCGTCCCGCTCGTCCGCCAGGCCGTCGAGCTCGGCGCCGACATCATCAAGGCCGATCCCACGGACGTGGTGGCCGACTATCACCTCGTGGTGCAGGCTGCCGGCACGATTCCGGTGCTCGTACGCGGTGGCGGCCGCGTCAGCGATGACGAGCTGCTGCGCCGGACCGCTGCCGTCCTCGAGCAGGGCGCAGCAGGGATCGTCTACGGCCGCAACGTGATCCAGCACGCCGACCCGGCCGGCCTGACCCGCGCCTTGATGGCGATGCTGCACGAGTCGGCGACGGTCGACGAGGCCCGGACGATGCTCGGCGCCTCATGAGCGCGCCGGTCCGCATCGGCGTCGTCGGCGGCGGCCTCATGGGCAAGGAGCTGCTAGCCCTGACCCGGCGCTGGGACGCACTCGCCGGCCACCCCGTACGCCCCGAGGTCGTCGCACTGGCCGATCCGTCGGCTGGGGTCCAGCAGTGGTGGCGCGGCGTGGGCGTGGATCTCGTCACCGACGACTACCGACGGTTGCTCGACGACCCGGGCATCGACGTGCTCTACCTCGCGGTCCCCCACGACTTGCACGAGTCGCTGTACCTGGACGCGCTCGCGGCCGGCAAGGACTTCCTCGGCGAGAAGCCCTTCGGCATCGACCTGGCCGCCGCACAGCGCATCGTCGCCGCGGTCGACGCCTCGTCGACCTTCGTGCGTGTCTCGAGCGAGCTGCCGTTCTTCCCCGGGGCACAGCGCGCCGCCGCCCTCGTGCGCGACGGGTTGCTCGGCGAGGTCCTGGAGGTGCGGTCCGGGCTTCTGCACTCCTCCGACCTGGACCGGGAGAAGCCCATCAACTGGAAGCGTCGTGCGTCGACGTGCGGCGAGATCGGTGTGATGGGCGACCTCGGCATGCACGCCGCGCACCTTCCCCTGCGACTCGGCTGGTCACCGCGCACGGTGTACGCATTGCTCGACGACGTCGTGCGCACTCGTCCGGGTCCGGACGGCTCGGACGTCCCCTGCGACACCTGGGACAACGCACTGCTCGCCCTGAGGGTCGACGCTCCGGGCCGCAGGTTCCCGATGCTGTGGGAGACCAAGCGCATCGCCCCGGGGCAGAGCAACACCTGGTTCTTCGAGGCGCTCGGCATGGACGGTGGTGTCCGCTTCTCCACGCGCAGCCCGCAGGTGCTGCAGCGGTTCGGCCTGGTGGACGGCGAGCAGGCGTGGTCGGAGGTGCAGCCAGGGCATCGCAGCGTGTGGCCGACGGTGACGGGCGCCATCTTCGAGTTCGGTTTCCCCGACGCCCTGCTGCAGATGTGGGCGGCATTCCTGGCCGAGCGGGCCGGCGAGCTCGGCGACCGGTTCGGCTGCGCGACGCCGCAGGAGGCCCTGGCATCACACCAGGTGTTCGCGGGTGCGCTGCGCTCCCACGAGTCGGGGTCAGCCGTCGAGCTCGGAGGCTGAGGGCACCGACCTCACCGCGCCCGCGCGCTGGACGCACAGGGCGGCCGCCGCGTTCGCCCTGTCGAGAGCGACCGGGATCGCTTCCTTGTCGGCGAGGGCCGCGGCCAGGTAGCCGGCGAAGGTGTCGCCGGCTCCTGTCGTGTCGGTGACGGCCACCGGGCGACCGGGCTGTCGGTGCCGCGCCCCGGTCCGATCGCCGTACACGGCGCCTTCCGGACCCAGCGTGATCACGACGGCGGGGACCAGGGCGAGGAGGCGCTCGGTCAGCTGGTCGGCGGAGTCGCCGGCTCCCGGCGCAGTCGGCTCAGTCGGCGCCGAAGCGCCGGCCGCGACCTGACGGGCCTCGCCCTCGTTGACGACGAGTACGTCCACGCAGGTGAGCAGGGCGGGGTCGAGGGTGGCCGCGGGCGCCGCGTTGAGGACCACCAGGACGCTCGCGTCCTTCGCGACCCGCGCTGCGGCGGCGACGGTCGCCTGGGGCACCTCGAGCTGCATCAGCAGGACGTCGGCGCCCTCGATCGCTGTCACCTCGACGGGCGTGAGATCGGTCAGCTCACCGTTCGCGCCCGGAGAGACCACGATGGCGTTCTCACCAGCCGCGTCGACCATCACCACGGCCAGCCCGGTGGGCGCACCCGTCGTCCGTACGACCCCCTCGATCCCGTCGCCGGCAAGCACCCGCCGCAGCTGGACGCCCTCGGGGTCCGCGCCGAGCGCTCCCACGAAACGGGTCCGAGCCCCAGCCCGCGCCGCCGCGACGGCCTGGTTGAGGCCCTTGCCCCCGGCGCCGCCGCCGCGCGGTCCGGCGAGCAGGGTCTCCCCCGCCCGAGGAAACCGATCCACGCCGAGCACCAGGTCGGCGTTCGCACTGCCGAGCACCGTGACGCTGGAGCGGCTCACCGCGTTCGCGGCACGGCACCGTCAGCGGCAGCAGCCGGAGCAGCGCCGGCGTCTGCGAGCAGCCTGGCGGCCCGCTCGTCCAGGCGCACCGTGCCGGCCACGCCGCAGGTCCGGCAGCGGAACGTGGCCGTGTCCCGAGCGTCAGGGGCTCCAGGTCCGGCCATGACCACCCCGACCTCCGACGCCGGCATCTCGACGCTGCCACACCGTTCGCACTCCACCCGTACCCGGGCGTCCACGCGGTCGGCCATCCGAGCATTGAAGCACCATCGAACTCCGACAGCGGCGTTCTGTCGCCATCCGGGCCTGGATCAGGCCGGCGCCCGCCGATGGCGACCCCGGTGGTTCGCCTGGGCACGACGGTGGCCGAGCAAGGAGAGGACAGGAAGCACTCCCAGCGAGAACAGGGCCAGGGCAAGGGCTGCTCGCCCGCCCGTCCACCCCGCCGCACGTCGGGACTCGGCGACCGGGCGACCGTCAGCCACAGGTGACCCGACGTCGCCATCCGAGGGGTCCCTGCGCGCGATGTC
>JBBRVU010000029.1:0-30523 GCA_038246575.1 Actinomycetes bacterium
ACCCTGGCCGGAACCCCGGCCAGCTCGTTCATCCAGGCGCCGGACAACGTGCGCAGCGGCAGCTCGATCTCGATCCCCCGGCTCACGGGCACGTCGGTGAACGAGGCGAAGCAGGCGCTGCGGGCCATCGACCTCGACCCGGTGGTCAACAGCAGCCGGGTCTTCGCAACGTACGCAGCGGAAGGCACGGTCGCCTTCACCTATCCCGGCACCGGCGCCTCGGTCTACCCAGGACAGCGCGTGGTGATCTACATCAGCAACGGTTCACCACCCGCGCCCGACCCCCAGCAGCCGGAGCCGGCTCAGCCGGACCCGGGCCAGACCACACTGGGCCCGCAACCGCAGCCCGACCCGCAGAACGGCGGCGGCAACGGGAACGGGAACGGCAACGGGAACGGGAACGGGAACGGGAACGGCAGGGGCTAACCGGCCAGCTGCCGCTTCACCTCGGCCGCCACCTGCCCGCCTTCGGCTCGACCCGCTGTCCGCGGCGTCACGGACTTCATGACCTGCCCCATCGCCGCCGGTCCCGACGCTCCGGTCTCGGCGATCGCTGCTGCCACGAGGCCGCGGATCTCGTCGGGGGTCAGCTGCGCCGGGAGGTAGGTCGCGATGAGCTCGCCCTCGGCCCTCTCCTGGGTGGCGCGGTCTGCCCGGTCGCCCGCGTCGAAGGCCTCGGCCGCCTCGCGACGCTTCTTCGCCTCGCGGGAGAGCACCGCGACGACGTCCGGGTCGTCGAGCTCGCGCTCGGTCTTGCCCGACACCTCCTCGTTGCGCACGGCCGTGAGCAGCGCCCGCAGAGTCAGAAGCCGCAGCTCGTCTCGCGCTTTCATGGCGGCAGTCAGGTCGTCGCGCAGTCGGTCCTTGAGTGCAGACATGGGCCTAGTGTCCCAGCCGCGTCCAGGACGTTGTGCCATCGACCGGAGCGGTGTGTGAGCATGGACGGGTGCGACGACGTGCTTCCATCCCGCTGTCCGTCCTCGGGGCCGGCGCTGCCACCGGGGCCGCGGCTCTGGCATGGGCCGCCGGGGTCGAGGTCCGTTCGTTCCGGCTCCGGCGAGTCGCGGTGCCGGTGCTCGCGCCGGGGTCGCGGCCGCTGCGGGTGCTGCACATCTCCGACCTGCACCTGACGCCTGGCCAGACGAAGAAGATCGCGTGGGTACGTGCGCTGGCCGGCCTCGAGCCGGACCTGGTGGTCGACACCGGCGACAACCTTGCCCATCGCGACGCGGTCCCGTCGGTGCTCGACGCGCTGGGCCCGCTGCTGGAGAAGCCCGGCGCCTTCGTGATGGGCTCCAACGACTTCTACGGGCCCTCGATGAAGAACCCGTTGAAGTACCTGCTGCCCGACGACGGGGAGCGGGTCTTCGCCAGCCGACTGCCGGTCGAGGATCTCCGCGAGGGGTTGCAGGCGGGTGGCTGGGTGGACCTGGACAACGCCCGCGGCCGGATCAAGGCCGACCATCGCGAGGTCGACCTGGTCGGGACGGGCGACGCGCACATCCGGACGGACCGGTACGCCGAGGTCAGCGGGTCGCCCGATCCCTCGGCAGCGCTGTCGTTGGCGGTCACCCACGCGCCCTACCGCCGGGTCCTCGACCCGATGACCGCCGATGGTTGGGCGCTGATCCTGGCCGGGCACACGCACGGCGGCCAGGTCTGCGTCCCTGGCATGGGCGCACTGGTCACCAACTGCGACCTGCCGCGCAGCCAGGCCAAGGGGCTCTCCAGCCACGGCGCGGCCGGCAAGCGCGCGCACCTGCACGTGTCGGCGGGCCTGGGCACCTCGCCGTACGCCCCGGTCCGCTTCGCCTGCCCGCCCGAGGCGACTCTGCTCACGCTCGTGGAAGGACCCGCCCCGGACCTCGGCTAGACTTGCCGGGCTCCGATCGGGGTGTGGCGCAGCTTGGTAGCGCGCTGCGTTCGGGACGCAGAGGCCGTGGGTTCAAATCCCGCCACCCCGACAGAGGACGGCCGGTGTTCCTGCAGGTCAGGGACACCGGCCGTCGACTTGTCCGCCCGAGCGTGAGCTCAGCCGTTGGCAGCGATGTACGCCGTGGTGATCGAGTTCGGGTGGACCAGGACGGCCGGCGCCAGGCATGGGGCCGGGACCACCACCGTCGTCCGGATCCGGGCATCGCCGTCGGCGGTCAGGGGGACCGCAGCGGTGGCGGTGCCGACCATGCCGTTGCACACCAGGGATGCCCTCACCGCGGTCACCGTGGCGGTGCCCCGCCCGGGGATGACCAGGCCCTCGACGCGCAGCTTCAGCTTGCCGTCCCGGGAGACGCGCACCCGGCTCTCGTCGATCACCCACGGAGCGCCGCCAGGGATGACGCCGAACAGCACCGGGCCGCCCACCGCCGGCGGCGTGCTGCCGACCAGCTGGGAGTCCAGCAGGCGGGAGTCGTCGTCCCCGCCGGAGTCCGCGCCGGCGGCGTTGGGCACGAGCAGGACGGTCGCGAGCGCAGCGGCGAGGGCGAGCAGGGTACGGATCCGTGGGCGCATGATGACTCCGGAAGGGGGGACCGGCGCGGTGGCCGGGAAACGGTCCGACAGCAGGTCGGCTCGGCCGGGGTTACGGCCCGAGGAGCCAGGTCGTTCATGAGGCGGGTGAACGATTCCGGGCTCGGTCGCGTACTTCCCACCAGGCGAGGTGAGGAGCGAGGACGGTGGAGCTGCGGTGAAGGTGCGGCGCGAAGACTGCTCGCCCGACCCTGGCCCGGACCTGTCCGAAGACGGCGGGCTCCGGGACGCCTGGGACACGCATGCCGGCGAGCTGTACGGCTACGCGGTCCGAGCGCTCGGTGACTCCGCAGCGGCCGACGAGGTCGTGCAGGAGACGTTCCTGCGCGCGTGGCGGGCGGCGGACCGCTACGACCCGAGTCGGCCACTGCGGCCCTGGCTGTTCACGATCCTGCGCAACCTCGTGATCGACGAGGCGCGGGCCCGCAAGGTGCGCCCGGTGCCACTCCCCGGCAGCGACGCCGACCTGTCCGAGGACGGCGACGCCCTGCTCGACCGCGCGCTGGACGGCTGGCTGGTCGACGAGGCGCTGCGCCGGATCCGCCCCGAGCACGCGGTCGTCCTGCTGGAGACCTACGTGAAGGGCCGCAACTATGCCGCGGTGAGCGCCGATCTGGGCATCCCCGAGGGGACGGCACGGAGCCGGGCGTTCTACGGTCTGCGGGCTCTGCGCGTCGCGCTCGAGGAAATGGGGTGGGAGCAATGAGGCACGAGTGCCTCGTGAGCCCCAAGGACCTCGGGCCGTTCCTGCTCGGGCAGCTCGACCCCCACGAGGAGGTCAGGATCGGCGAGCTTGTCGACACCTGCCCGTCGTGCAGCGAGGAAGCGCGACAGCTGCGCCCGGTCGTGTCGGCCCTGGGACGGGCCAGCGCCCCCACCGCCACCGCAGGAGTGCCCCGTCCCCGCCCCCCGGCCGGGCCACCGGCCGGAGTCGACCGGCTGCTCGCGAGCATCGGCCGGGAACGGGCCGGGAGGCGCTGGCGATCCTGGCGGGTGCCCGCGGCCGCGGCGGCCGTGGTGGTCGCACTGACGCTCGGCGGTGTCGTCGTGGCCACCCGCGGCGGGGACGACGTCGGCCGCCAGGTGGTGCTCGCCGGGCAGGGATCGGCAGTCGGCACCGCAGTCGTGACCAAGCGGCCCTGGGGCACCGCGATTGTCTTGACCGTCCGCGGGCTGCAACCGGACAAGCCGTACGGCGCATGGCTGGAGACCCGATCCGGCGACCGGGTGCCGGCCGGGACGTTCACGCCGGCATCCGGCGGGTCGCTCCGGCTGGACCTGAGCGCGCTGCTGCCGATCGGCGACGCAGCAGCGGTGGGTGTCACCCAGCTCGGCGGCGAGGACGTGCTGCGCCACGACTTCTGACGGCCCCGGATTCAGGCGACACATCGAGGCGGGACGGGATCGACGCCGCCGTGGGTTAATCAGGTATGGCCCGCCGGCAGCTCGCGCTCATCGCCCTGCTCCAGGTGCTGGTGCTCTCGATGTGGTTCTCCGCCTCGGCGGTGCTGCCCGCGCTGCGTCTGGACTGGTCGCTGAGCCGGCAGGGCGGCATCTGGCTGACCGCGACGGTCCAGATCGGGTTCGCCCTCGGTGCCGTGGTGTCAGCCGGGCTGAACCTGGCCGACCGGATCCGTCCCCAACGCCTGATCGCCGCCTCGGCACTGCTCGCCGCGCTTGCCACGGTCGGGGTGGCAGTGCTCGCCACCAGCGCGTGGACGGCCGCTCCGCTGCGGCTGATCACAGGCTTCGCCATGGCCGGCGTCTACCCCGTCGGGATGAAGATCGTCATCTCCTGGTTCCCGAAGAGGCGCGGTCTGGCGCTGGGAACGCTCATCGGGGCGCTGTCGATCGGGTCAGCGCTGCCGCAGCTGATCAACTCGTTCACGGCCCTCCCGTGGCGTGGCGTGCTGCTCACCGCAGCCGGCCTCGGGGTGACGGGCGCCGCGCTGGCGCTGCGCTTCGTCCGGGTCGGCCCGAACATCAGCGCCTCGCCGCCGCTCGAGCCGCGCTACGTGCTCACGATGTTCCGCGACCGCAAGCAGCGGCTGGTCAATCTCGGCTACTTCGGCCACATGTGGGAGCTGTACGCGCTGTGGGCGTGGCTCCCGGCGTACGTGACCGCCAGCTTCCTGGCCTGGTCTCCCGGGTCCGACCGTCGTTTGGCGGTCAGCGTCATCTCCTTCGTCGTGATCGGTCTCGCCGGTGCCGTGGGGTGTCTGGTCGGCGGCCGGCTCGCCGACAGGCGCGGACGGGCGCTCGTGGCAATGTGGGCGATGCTCATCAGCGCCGGGTGCGCTCTCGGCTCGATGGCCGTCTTCGGTGCGCACCCTGCTGTCCTGCTCGTGCTGCTCCTCGTCTGGGGGGCGGCAGTGATCGCCGACTCCGCGCAGTTCTCGGCCGCACTCTCCGAGGTCGCGGACCAGCGCTACGTCGGGACCGCGCTCACGGCGCAGACGGCGATCGGCTTCCTGCTCACCGTCGTCACGATCCAGGCCCTCCCGCTGCTCGCCGACGCGGTCGGCTGGCGCCTCGCAGTGCCGCTGCTGTCGATCGGCCCGCTGCTCGGCGCGGTGGCGATGGCACGGCTGATCCGCCTCACGGGTGATCGCTCGCCGGCGCCCGTCGCCGCCACAACCTGACCGGAACACGCGACCACAGCACCTGCTGGAGTCCCAACGTCGCCCACCCGGCCAGCGCCATCCCGGCCATGTTCAGCAGCAGCTGCAGCGCACTTCCGCGGACCTCGCCCCACGCTCCGAAGGCCAACCCCACCGCGACGTTGCCCGCCGCCGGGACGGTCGTCACGGAGATGAAGACCCCCGACAGACCACCGATCCGGTCCGAGGTCAAAGACAGGACCCCCGCAGCGGCTGCGACGACCGCCACCAGGAACGACCAGGTGCTCGGCGTATAGATGAAGTCCGTCTCCGGTCGGCGGCCGACAACGTCAGCGAGCGTGACGAGACCGGCAGCTCGAGCGAAGAAGGTGGCCGAGGTCGTGATGACGATCGCCACCACGAAACCGATGAGCAGCGTACGCAGTGCCAGTCCGAACAATGCCCGTCGACGGCGCACCAGTGACAGCCCGAGTGCAGCGATCGGCACGAACTCCGGCCCCAGCACCATCGCACCGATCACCAGGATCTGCGAGTCCAGCGCGATGGCGATGCCCGCCAGCATCGTGGCCAGCGTCATGAAGCTGAGATACGTCCAGTTGAGCTCGGAGGCCTCGTACGCCTCCTGGGTGACTTTCGACCAGACCACGGAGTCGGCGCTGCTCCCGGGCGTCTTCCGCTCCGCGTCGTAGCCGCGTTGCGAGAGCCACGCGGACACCGGCTCGAGGTGCACGGTGCCCTCGCGGTGGACCCCGAGCTCGCGCAGGCGGTCGACGATCTCGTTTGCGCCCTCCCGGGCGACATCGGCAAGCACCAGGTCGCCCGGCGGCAGCACTGACGCGCCGCGCAGCAGCGACAGGCTGCTCACCGCACCGTCGGCCTGGAGAAGGTCGACGACGCGGCCGGAGAGCTCGGTGGTGGTGGCTACCCGCAGGTGCAGCACATCAGCGCCCGGCCACCACGAGCTCGGCGATCTGGATCGTGTTCAGTGCCGCGCCCTTACGCAGGTTGTCGCCGCTGACGAAGAACACCAGGCCCCGCAAGTCAGGAACCCCGGGGTCCTGACGCAGGCGGCCGACGAGGCTCGGGTCGACACCGGCCGCGGCGAGGGGCGTTGGTACGTCGACCAGCTCGACCCCCGTTGCATCCGCCAGCAGCTCGCGGGCCCGCTCGACGCTGAGCGGCCGGGCGAACTCGGCGTTCACCGACAGCGAGTGCCCGGTGAACACCGGCACCCGCACACAGGTTCCCGACACCAGGAGGTCCGGGATGTCGAGGATCTTGCGGCTCTCGTTGCGCAGCTTCTGCTCCTCGTCGGTCTCGAAGGAGCCGTCGTCCACGACCGACCCGGCCAGCGGGATCACGTTGCAGGCGATCGGAGCGACGTACTTCTCCGGCGCCGGGAACTGCAGGGCCGACCCGTCGTGCACGAGATCGGTGGCCCTGTCGACCACCTGGTGCGCCTGCTTGTCCAGCTCGTCGACTCCGGCCAGGCCGCTGCCCGACACAGCCTGGTAGGTCGACGCGACCAGCCGCACCAGACCGGCCTCGTCGTGCAGCGGCTTGAGCACCGGCATCGCCACCATGGTCGTGCAGTTCGGGTTCGCGATGATCCCCTTGCGCAGCGCCCGGACTTCGTCGGGGTTCACCTCGCTGACCACCAGCGGGACCTCGGGGTCCATCCGCCAGGCCGACGAGTTGTCGATGACGACGGCACCGGCAGCGGCGAACCGCGGCGCCAGCTCTCGCGACGTCGAGGCACCTGCGGAGAACAGGGCGATGTCGAGCCCGGCCAGGTCGGCGGTCGCGGCGTCCTCGACGACCACGTCGCGGCCCTGCCACGGCAACGTCGAGCCGGCTGAACGGGCGGAGGCGAAGAACCTGATGTCGGCCATCGGGAACTCACGCTCTGCGAGCAGCCGCCGCATGACCTTGCCGACCTGCCCGGTCGCCCCGACCACGCCGACGGTCACCTTCTTGGCGGCGCTCATCGCCCGGTCCCCCCGTAGACCACGGCCTCGGTCTCCGTCGCGTCCAGGTCGAACGCCGAGTGCACCGCGGTCACCGCCGTGTCCACGTCGTCGCCGCGCACGACCACCGAGATCCGGATCTCCGACGTCGAGATCATCTCGATGTTGACCCCGGCATCGGCGAGCGCACCGAAGAACGTCGCGGACACCCCGGGGTGAGACCGCATCCCGGCACCGATCAGCGAGATCTTGCCGACCTGGTCGTCGAAGAGCAGGTCGTTGAAGCCCACCTGGGCGCGGATCCGGTCCAGCGCTGCCATCGCGGTCTGCCCGTCGGTCTTGGGCAGCGTGAAGGAGATGTCCGTGCGCCCGGTCGCCGCGGCCGAGATGTTCTGCACGATCATGTCGATGTTGATCTCGGCGGCCGACACGGCACGGAAGATCGCCGCGGCCTCGCCAGGCTTGTCCGGCACGCCGACGACGGTGATCTTGGCCTCGCTGCGGTCGTGGGCGACCCCGGAGATGATGGCTTGTTCCACCTGGTCGGCTCCTTCATGGCGGTCGGACACCCACGTGCCGTCGCGCGTCGAGAACGATGAACGCACGTGCACGGGGATGTTGTAGCGGCGGGCGTACTCGACGCAGCGCAGGTGCAGCACCTTGGCGCCGCAAGCGGCCATCTCGAGCATCTCTTCGTAGGTGATATGGGGCAGCCGACGCGCGGACGGCACGATGCGCGGGTCTGCGGTGAAGACCCCGTCGACGTCGGTGTAGATCTCGCAGACCTCGGCGTCGAGAGCTGCCGCCAGCGCCACTGCGGTCGTGTCGGTGCCTCCGCGACCGAGCGTGGTGATCTCCTTGGTGTCCTGGGACACGCCCTGGAACCCGGCGACGATCACGATCGCCCCCTCGTCCAGCGCCGACCGGATCCGACCCGGCGTGACGTCGATGATGCGTGCCTTGCCGTGGGTCGAGTCGGTGATCACCCCCGCCTGGCTGCCGGTGTAGGACCGCGCCTCGTGGCCCAGGTTCGCGATAGCCATGGCGAGCAGCGCCATCGAGATCCGCTCACCGGCGGTGAGCAGCATGTCGAGCTCGCGGCCGTGCGGGAGCGGGCTGACCTGCTGGGCCAGGTCGACCAGCTCGTCCGTGGTGTCGCCCATGGCGGACACGGCAACCACCACGTCGTGACCGGCCTTGCGGGTGTCGACGATGCGCTTGGCGACCCGCTTGATGCCCTCGGCATCCGCGACGGAGGACCCGCCGTACTTCTGGACGACCAAGCCCACGACTGCGCTCCCTCGGGCCTCACGACTCACCACTGGCGCAGCCAGTCTAGGAGCGGCCGCTGGCCGGAGCGCGCGCGTTTCGCAGCCCGGACGGTGTCCGGATGCGCCAGACTCGCCGTCATGGCAACCGACGGGGGCATCGTCGCCCAGGGCGTGGCGCGCCGTTTCGGCGCCGTGGAGGCGGTGCGCGACATCGACCTCACCGCACCCGCCGGCCAGGTGACCGCCCTGGTCGGGCCGAACGGCTCCGGCAAGACCACGCTGTTCCTCGTGCTCGCCACGCTGCTGGTCCCTGACTCCGGGACGGTGCGGGTGGCCGGCCACGATCCGGTCACCGAGCCCGATGAGGTGCGCGCCCTGCTCGGCTGGTCGCCCGACGTCTTCGGGGTCTACGACAACCTGACCGTCCGGGAGTACGTCGAGTTCTTCGCCTCCGCCTACCAGCTCCCTGCCCCCGAGCGCGGCCCAAGAGCAGACGAGCTTCTTCATCTGGTGCACCTCGACGAGTTCGCGGCGTCGCCGGTCCACGTGCTCTCGCGCGGGCAGAAGCAGCGGCTCGGGCTGGCCCGCGCCCTGGTGCACCGGCCGCGCGTGCTCGTTCTCGACGAGCCCGCGGGAGGCCTGGACCCGCGCAGCCGGGTCGACCTGCGCGAGCTGTTGCGGGCTCAGGCCGCGGCCGGCGTGGCTGTGCTGGTCTCGAGCCACATCCTCAGCGACCTCGAGGAGGTGGCAGACAGGGTGGTGTTCATCGAAGGCGGCCGGACCGTCGGTGAGCACGCGGTGTCGGCGCTGCCGCAGACCGCGACCCGGCCGTGGCGGGTGCACGCCCTGGACAACCCTGGCCTGGCGCGAGCCCTCGACGCGATGGGCATGGCGCACAGCGAGCCGTCGCCGACCGGGGTCGAAGTGTCGATCGGCACAGCGGAGGAGGCGGCGGATGTTGTCGTCGCCCTCGTCCGCGCGGGGGTCCGCGTCGTGTCGATCGCTCCCGGTGGCGGGGACCTCGAGGCCGCCTACCTCGAGCTCACGCAGGGCCGAACATGAGGGTCACGGCGCACGGCGTCCGGACGGTGGCGGTACAGGAGTTCCGGCTGCGGATCCGGGCGGGTCGCTGGCGAGTGCTGCTCGGGCTGTGGTTCGGCGTCGTCCTGGTCTTCGCGGTGCTGCTGCGGCTTGGGCTGGGTGCCGTCACACCACCCGAGGACGACCGCCCGTTCGGGCCGCCGCTGTTCGGCGGGGTGATGCTGTTCGTCCTCGGGCTGGGCCTGCTCGTCGTGCCGGCGCTCACCGCGCAGTCCGTGAACGGCGACCGCGAGCGGGGCACCCTGGCCACCCTGCAGGTGACGCTGCTCTCGGCCGCGGAGATCGGGCTGGGCAAGCTCGCCGCCGCCTGGGGCACGGCGCTGGCCTTCCTCGCGCTCACCCTGCCGATCGTGGCGTGGGCACTGCTCGAGGGCGGCCTGCCGCTGGGCAACGTGCTGGTCACCCTCGTCGTGGTCGGCCTGCTGCTCGGGGTTGTGTGCGCGGTGTCCCAGGCGATGTCGGCCTTGCTCGCGCGCAGCATCGCCTCGGCCCTCCTGTCCTACCTCGCCGTCTTCACGCTCACGATCGGCACCTTGATCTCGTTCGGGCTGGCGACGGCACTGACGTCCGAGCGGGTGACCCAGACCTACGACGCTCCGGTGTTCGCCGAGGACGGCAGCATCGTCGAGGGCCGGACCCAGACGGAGACCTACGTCTCGCAGCAGGCCCGGCCGGACCGGGTCTGGCCGCTGCTCGCGCCCAACCCGTTCGTGGTCCTGGCCGACTCGGCGCCCCGGTTGCCCCAGCGGGTCGACCCACGGACCGGGGCGCTCGCGGACCGTCCGCTGGACCCGCTCGGGGTGCTCGGCGACGCGGTCCGAGAGGCCCGCCGTGCGCCGACAGCGCCCGGTGCGCACGTCGTGCTCCAGCCGGAGGACACGGCCCGACCCGGCGCGGTGTGGCCGTACGGCCTGGCTCTTGATCTGCTCCTGGCCGTTGCCGCGGTCGTGCTGACGCTGCGCCGGCTGCGCACACCGGTGCGCAAGCTGCCGCGTGGGGTGCGGATCGCCTAGGGGGTCTCCACGGCGTCGGAGGCCGTGTCAGCGAGAAGTCGGTCCTCGACACGCACCGTGTCGTCGATGTCGGTGTCCAGACGGACGTGGGACACCACCGAGTGCAGGGCGCGCAGCACCGACGATGCCGTCGAGCCCCAGTTGGACAGGTAGGAGAACTGCCACCACCACAGGGCCTCGCTCAACCGGCCGGCGCGGTAGTGCGCCAGACCGTGCAGCAGGTCGTTCATCACGTCGGCGATGTCGTCGGAGAGCCGACTGGTGATCAGCTCGGGGTCGCTCTCGTACGGGTCGAAGAGCGCGGCGTGCTCGTCGATCGGCTCCAGCAGGTTGGCCAAGGACGTCCGCAGGCCCTCGACATCCGGGTCGTACCCGGCATCCGGCTCGAACCGCTCGTCGGGCACGACGTCGGAGATTGCACCCAGCCGGCCCCCGGCCAGCAGCACCTGCGACACCTCGAGCAGCAGCAGCGAGATCGCGTAGTCGGGGTCCTCGGCCGCGGCGATCTCGCGGACCGCGAGCACGAAGCTCTGGACCTGGTCGGCGATCTCGACGGCGAACTCGGAGAGGTCGTCCTGCGTGACGGTCATGAGGTCATCCTCACTGGTGGCGGCTCACACGTCCAACAGGCGCCGGCCCTCGAACGCGCGCCCCAGGGTCACCTCGTCTGCGTACTCGAGATCGCCGCCGACCGGCAGCCCGCTGGCGAGGCGGGTGACGCGTAGATCCATCGGCTTGACCAGCCGGGCCAGGTAGGTGGCGGTGGCCTCACCCTCGAGGTTGGGGTCGGTGGCGAGAATCAGCTCGGTGACCACGCCGTCGGCCAGCCGGGTCATAAGCTCTCTGACGCGCAGGTCGTCGGGGCCGACGCCCTCGATCGGGCTGATCGCGCCCCCGAGCACGTGATAGCGGCCGCGGAACTCCCGCGTCTTCTCGATCGCGACGACGTCCTTGGGCTCCTCCACGACGCAGAGCAGGGTGCGGTCCCGGCGCTCGTCACGGCAGATGCGGCACTGTTCCTCCTCGGCGACGTTGCCGCAGGTCGTGCAGAAGCGCACCTTCTCCTTGACCTCGGTAAGGACCTGGACCAGACGGCGTACGTCGGCATGGTCGGCTGCGAGCAGATGGAAAGCGATGCGCTGGGCGCTCTTGGGTCCGACGCCGGGCAGCCGACCGAGCTCGTCGATGAGGTCCTGGACGACGCCCTCGTACACGGTGTCCCCCGGTCCTAGAGGCCTGGGAGGCCAAGGTCGCCGAGTCCGCCGGCCAGCGGGCCCATGGCGCGTTGGGACAGCTCCTGGGCGGCTCGGTTGGCGTCGCGGATTGCGGCGACGACCAGGTCGGCGAGGCCCTCGGCGTCGTCGGGGTCGATGGCGCTGGGGTCGATCGAGAGTGCGGTGAGCTCGCCCGTGCCGGTGACGGTGGCGCGGACGAGACCGCCGCCCGCGGTGCCGGTCACCTCGGTGCGGGCCAGCTCCTCCTGGGCGCCGAGCAGCTGCTGCTGCATCTGCTGCGCCTGCTGGAGAAGCCCGCCGAGGTCACCGGCGCCGAGACCACCCAGGCCGGCGAGCGCGCCGAGACCGCCCATCGGGTCACTCTCGGGCTGGTCGAACTGGTCGGGCGTCTGGTCGTCGCCACCGGTGGTCACGGTCGGGCTCATTTCGCTCGGGGTCGTTCCGGAGCCTACGTGGCGCCTGGGACGTGAGGGCTCAGCCGGCGTCGTACTCGCCGATGACCTTGGCCCCCAGCTCCCGCGCGAGCAGGTCCTGGGTGGACAGCCCGGCGTCCTCGGCGTCCGCATCGTCGGCGGACGGGGCATCCTCCGCCGCGGCGTCGCTGCTGGGAGCGGAGTCGGCGCCTCGGGGCGCGGCCGGCTCGTCGTGGTCCTGGGGAGGGGACGGACTGTGGTCGGCTGGGGGCCGGCTGGAGCGAGGCGGCCGGATGGACCGGTCCGGCTGTGCGGGGGCGGGATCGGCCAACCCGGCGGGCTGACGGCCCGCCGGTGACGTCGACGGATCGATGATTGCCTCGACCTTCCAGTCCACACCCAGCACGTTGATCAACGCCTCGTGCAGGATCTGGTCGCCACCGCTGCTGATGAAGCTGTCCCGGGCGCCGCCGTTGACCATGGCAAGGGTCAGGCGGCCGGCCTCCAGGCCGGCGACCTGAGCGTTGTGGCTGAGCAGCGTCCAGGTGTGCCGCCGCATCCCCTTCACCTCGTCGAGGATGGTCGCCCAGGCGCGGCGGACGGTGACCAGGTCGACCCCGGGGGCGTCGGAGCCGGCCGAGGCGATGGAGGCGTCCGAGCCGTCCGCTGCCGTGGCCGCCGGCTCCCCGTCCGCCGCGACGGGAGGCTCCGCCGCGGTCGGCACCGGCACCGATGCGGGGGCTGGCGCTGGCACCCGGGTCGCCGCCGGCGGCGCTGCTGTCCGTTCCGGTGCCGGCGATGCCGGCTGTGCCGGTGCCGTCTGTGCCGATGCCGCTGCCGTTTGTGCCTGCGCCGGCTGCGCCGCGGAGGTCGCGGAGGTCGCGATTGCGCTGCGCCGCTCCAGCCGGTCGAGGCGGGCGGCGAGCCCGCGCTCCTCGTGGTCGGCGCCGGGCAGCAGCACCCGGGCACAGATCAGCTCGAGCTGCAGCCGGGGGGCTGTGGCGCCGCGCATCTCGGTGAGACCGGCGTTGACGACGTCGGCCGCGCGCGAGAGCTCGGCAGCACCGAAGTGGGAGGCCTGCTGGGCCATCCGCTCCAGCTCGTCCGGCGGGTGCTCGCCCAGGATGCTCGCGGCGGCGTCGGGCACCGCGTCGATGATGATCAGGTCGCGCAGCCGCTCGAGCAGGTCCTCCGCGAAGCGCCGCGGGTCGTGGCCGGCTTCGACGACCTGGTCGACGATGCGGAACACACCCGCCGCGTCGGAGGCGGCGATCGCGTCGATGGTGTCGTCGAGCAGGCTCGCGGGCGTGTAGCCCAGCAGCACGGCCGCCCCGTCGTACGTCAGTCCCTCGGCGCCGGCGCCGGCCAGCAGCTGGTCGAGCACGCTGAGCGAGTCACGCACCGACCCGCGACCGGCGCGCACCACGAGAGCGAGCAGCGCCGGGTCGACGGTGACCTTCTCCTGCTCGCACACGTGCACCAGATGAGCCTGCAGCTCCCCCGGCGGCACGAGGCGGAACGGGTAGTGGTGGGTGCGCGACCGGATGGTGGTGATGACCTTGTCCGGCTCGGTCGTCGCGAACACGAACATCACGTGCTCCGGCGGCTCCTCGACGAGCTTGAGCAGGGCGTTGAACCCCTCCCGCGACACCATGTGCGCCTCGTCGATGATGTAGATCTTGTAACGGGACGAGGCGGGGGCGTAGAAGGCGCGTTCGCGCAGGTCGCGGGCATCGTCGACGCCGCCGTGACTGGCCGCGTCGATCTCGATCACGTCGAGGCTGCCGGCGCCACCGGGAGCCAGGTCGACGCAGGACTGGCAGACCCCGCACGGCTGCGGCGTCGGGCCCTGCTCGCAGTTGATGCAGCGGGCCAGGATGCGGGCGCAGGTGGTCTTGCCGCAGCCGCGGGGACCGCTGAAGAGGTAGGCATGGTGGGTGCGGTGGCCGGCCAGGGCGTTGGCCAGCGGGGTGGTGACATGCTCCTGGCCGATCACCTCGGCGAAGCTCGCCGGGCGGTAGCGGCGGTACAGGGCCTGGGTCACGGCACCGACCCTAGCCGGGCCCGGGGACGCCCAGGCAGTGCCCAGGGCGGGACGAGAAGGACCCCCCGCACACCCGCCAGAGCCTGCCTACCCTTGCTGCCTTCCGGCCCTGGGGGAGTTCAGCGGGATGACGCCGCACGAGGGGTCGGTCAACGAGTCTAACCGCCACGTCGAGCGGCGCGACTAGATGGGCACAGGGGTCAGCTCGATGCCGCCGGTCAGGATGCCAGCTAGCTCGTCAGCCGGCAGTGGTCGACAGAAGAGGTACCCCTGCCCGTGACCGCAACCCAGCGCCACGAGGGCTGCGAGGGTCTCCGGGTCTTCGATGCCCTCGGCGACGACAGTGAGACCCATGCGCTCCGCCAGGTCCAGGCTGGTGCGGACGATCGCGTCGGCCGTGCGGTCGTCCAGCATCCGTGCGATGAACGAGCGGTCGACCTTGAGTTCTCGGACCGGCAGGTCGGCGAGGTGCGCCATCGAAGTGAAGCCAGTGCCGAAGTCGTCGATGGAGACCTGCACGCCGAGGTCGACCATCCGGTCAAGGATCAGAGCAGCCTTGCGGGGATCAGTCATGACTGCGGTCTCGGTCACTTCGAGCTTGAGCAGGCCGGCCGGGACCCCTTCGCGCAGCAGGATCTCCTCGACAACTGCGGGCAGCGTCACGTCGAGCAAGCTTCGCGCCGAGATGTTGACTGACACGGGGACGGCGTGGCCAGCGACCTGCCAGATCCGGGCTTGCCGCACTGCAGCTGCCAGGACATACCGGGTCAGCGGGTGGATCAGGCCGGTGGACTCGGCCAGTGGGATGAACTCCAGCGGGCTCAGAAGGCCCTCTGTCGGGTGCTGCCACCGCACCAGGGCCTCGACGCCTGTGACCTTCCTATCGGCCAGGCGCACGATCGGCTGGTAGTTCAACACAAGCTGGTCTTCCGACATGGCCTCGCGTAGCTTGCCGAGCAGCTCGAGACGGCGAGTGGTGTTTCCATCGAACGAGGCGTCGTAGACCGCGTGCGTCGCGCCGCCCGCCTTGGCTTCGTACATCGCGACGTCCGCCCGCTGCATCAGAGTCGCGGCGTCCGAGCCGTCCCGAGGTGCTATGGCGACGCCGACGCTGCCCTCGACCTGCAGTGCGAGGTTGCCGAGGGTGAACGGCCGACTCAAGGCTGAGGTCAACCGCCTGGCCGTCTCCCCGGTGTCGTCCACGCTCGACCCGGGTCGCGAGATCAGGACGCCGAATTCGTCACCTCCGAGGCGGGCGACCACGTCCCCTGCGCCTAGCACCGTCTCCAGACGCTGTCCGATCAGCCGCAGCAGGTCGTCTCCAACATGGTGCCCGAGACTGTCGTTCACGTCCTTGAAGCGGTCGAGGTCCAGCAGCATCACGTCGATCTCAGCGCCCGGTCCGGACCTAGCGAGCGCGGCCGTGACCATATCCAGGAAATGCTGACGGTTGGCGAGCCCGGTGACGGGATCATGCTCCGCCTGCCATTGCACGCGGGCGCGATGCCGAGCAAGCGAACGCAGGAGCAATGCCAACAGCAGCAACCCGAGCCCGAAAACGCCCAGCGTCGCCCAGAATACGGCGCGTTCGGTCTTCCGCAGCGACTCCAGCGTCGTCAACGCCTGCTGGTGATGGACATCCGCCGCCTTGGTGACGACGTCTTCGATGGCGGCGAAGGTGGGGTCCACCTCTTCGCTGTCGATGCTCAGCACGTCGGCGGACCGACCTTCGTCGACGGCAAGGAAAAGTCGGCCGATAGCCGCAAGGTAGCCGCTCTGCTGACCGGTGACCTCCGCGACGAGCGTTCGGTCCCCCTCGTTGCCCACCTCGTTGACATGTCCGAGGGCGCCGGCCAGATCAGACTGGGCCGTCTCGAACCGGATGCGGACGTCAGGCCCAGGCTCGAGCCGATACTTACGCTCCAGCGACTCAAGGCTGGCCACGGCACGTGCGGCGTCGGCATACGCTGCGGCGACCTTGTTGGCACGCAGCCCCGCTTCGGCCGCTGACCGGGTTCGGTTCACGGACGACACGGAGAAGCTCGCGAGCAAAAGCATGACCGCGGCCAAGGCAATCGTGGCTGTGCGCGACTGCATGCGCAGACGATCGAGCATCGTGGCCCTCCGGCTGCGTGAACCGCGGGTCCAGCCCGCTTGACTTTCCTGGTCTAACGCGTACGGAGTGCGTCGACCTGCCACCGCGGGTCCTTGAGCGCGCATCGGCTTACGGTGCATGTGCACTAGTGACGGTGGTGGATGGACCGGGATCTCCCGGACGGCTAGCGGCGGCGGGTGCCGAAGATGCTGCGGGCGATCTCCCGGCCGACCACCGCCGCCGCGGAGCGGGCGGCCTGCTTGAACGCGCTGGACTCGAGCATCTTCTCTGCCGTCGAACGGTCAGCCTCGGGCGCGCGCTTGCGGGTCGTCGACCTCGACGCCTTCTTCTTCGCCGGAGCCGGCGCGGCGTCGTCCGGCGCATCGTCGGCCGTGGCCTTCTCCAGCCGGGCGGCCAGCCGCTCGTACGCCGAGTCGCGGTCGACAGCCTCGGCGTACTTGCCCCGCAGCGGCGAAGACGACACCGCGGCTGCGAGCACCGACGCGTCGGCGGGCGCCATCTTCGACTGCGGCGCCCGAAGCCTGGTCCAGGCAACAGGGGTCGGGGCCCCACGGTCGGAGAGCACCGTGATGACCGCCTCACCGATCCCGAGCTGGGTCAACACCTCTTCGAGGTCGTACGACGAGTTGGGGAACGTGGAGGCGGTTGCCTTGAGCGCCTTGGCGTCGTCGGGGGTGAACGCGCGCAGGGCGTGCTGCACCCGGTTGCCGAGCTGGGCGAGGACATCACCCGGGACGTCCTTCGGGGTCTGAGTCACGAAGAACACTCCGACACCCTTGGACCTGATCAGCCTGACGGTCTGC
Source organism: Actinomycetes bacterium (assembly GCA_038246575.1). Taxonomy (GTDB): domain Bacteria; phylum Actinomycetota; class Actinomycetes; order JACCUZ01; family JACCUZ01; genus JACCUZ01. Next base: position 17,111 of record JBBRVU010000029.1, read on the forward strand.
GCGATCGCGTCGAGGAAGTCCTTAGACGCGTCGTCGAAGAGCAGGTGCGCCTCGTCGAAGAAGAACACCAGCTTTGGCTTGTCGATGTCGCCGACCTCGGGCAGCTCCTGGAACAGGTCAGCGAGCAGCCACATCAGGAAGGTGGAGAACAGTCGCGGCCGGTCCTGCAGCTGGGGCAGCTCCAGCAGCGAGATGATGCCGCGGCCGTCGGCGTCGACGCGCATCAGGTCGGCAGTGTCGAACTCGGGCTCGCCGAAGAAGGCGTCGGCGCCTTGGTCCTCGAACGCGATCAGCTCCCGGAGGATCACGCCTGCGGTGGCCCGGGACAGCCCGCCGAGCTCCTTCAGCTCGCCCTTGCCCTCGTCGCCGGTGAGGAAGGACACGACTGCGCGCAGGTCCTTGAGGTCGAGCATCGGCAGCCCGGCCTTGTCGGCAAAATGGAACACCAGGCCGAGGGAGGACTCCTGCACCTTGTTCAGGCCCAGCACCTTCGACAGCAGGGTCGGCCCGAACGAGGTCATGGTCGCGCGCAGGTTCACCCCGTCGCCCTGGCCGCCGAGCGCGAGCAGCTCGACCGGGCACCCGGTCGGCACCCAGGTCTGACCGACCTCGGTGGCGCGGGCGTTCACGCGCTCGCCGGGTTCGCCCGGCTCGGCCAGTCCCGACAGGTCGCCCTTGATGTCGGCGGCCATCACCGGCACACCGGCCGCAGAGAGCTGCTCGGCCATCAGCTGGAGCGTCTTGGTCTTGCCGGTGCCCGTTGCGCCGGCCACCAGGCCGTGCCGGTTCACCATCGCCAGCGGGATGCGCACAGCGGCCTCGGCCCTCGCGTCGCCGTCCACGACCAGGGCGCCGAGCTCGAGCGCCGGGCCGTCGAACGCGTAGCCCTCTGCAACGGCGACGACCGGGTCGCTGCTGTCGGCGGTCTTCTTGCTCGGCATGCGCGTCTCCTGCGGCCGGCGGATCGGGCGACCAGCCTATGCCGGGCGGGCACCGCGCGGGCCGGTCGAGCGGGCCACGGCGCTCCGGTAACCTCGTCTGCGGAGGACTCGCCTAGTGGCCTAGGGCGCACGCTTGGAAAGCGTGTTGGGGGCAACCCCTCGCGGGTTCGAATCCCGCGTCCTCCGCCCACATGGAGCCCCCGCGGCGTGAGCGCAGGCGCCCGCACTTCTGAGTAGCCGGGCTCATGCTGGGCTCCGCGTCGGTCGACAACATGATCGTCATGACCGGATACGGGACAGAGGGCCAGGTCAGGACCCAACGACGCACGCGCGGTGCCGCACTCGTTGCCCTTGCGCTGTTCGCGCTGTCCGTGTGCGCCGCGGTGGCCGGCTTCCTGCTCACCGCGGTGTCCGCGTGCTGCGGCTCGCGGGACCCGAGCAACCCCACCTACGCGATCGCCGGGCTCGTCGTGGCTGGTGCGCTCCTGGTGGCGGGCATCGGGCTCTGGCGCCGAGCAGTCCGACATGCGCTCCTCGAACAGGCGCAAACCGGGCCGTCGAGCCTATGCTCACCAAGGTGATTTTCAAGGCCGTCGGCGACCACAAGCCCTACCCGGACCACGGGTCGCGGCAGAGCTCATGGGGAGACCTCTCCCCCACGCAGGTGCGCCTCGACCAGCTCATCACGACCAAGCGGGAGCTGGACCTCGATGTCCTCATGACCGAGGACTCGACCTACTTCGGTGACCTCTTCGCCCACGTCATCGAGTGGCGGGGCGAGCTCTACCTCGAAGACGGCCTGCACCGCGCAGTGCGCGCCGCGCTGCAGCAACGCACGGTCCTGCACGCCCGCATCATGGTCCTGCCGGACTGACCGATGAGCATGCTCACCCCGCGGGGCCACAGCGACGCGCGCCGCCGCCAAGGATCTGCGACGGGCATGCGCGTCCTCGTCGTGGTGCTGGCCATCGTGTCGATCGGGGCGGCGTCCTGGGTGGCGTGGACCTACTCCTCGAGTACGCCGGCGCGCAGTGCTGCCGCGCCCACCCCCAGCTGCCCGGCGCCCAGCCCGACCCCCACCGTCGTCGCCGCCGGTGAGATACGCGTCAACGTCTACAACGCGACCGACCGCCGTGGCCTCGCGTCGCGGGTCGCGCGCTCGCTCAAGCAGCGTGGCTTCCTGGTTCGAAGGGTCGACAACGACCCGGCGAAGCGCGCCGTCACCGGGGCCGCCGAGGTGCGCCACGGACCCGCGGGCACCGATGCCGCTCGCACCGTCGCCGCGCAGGTGGGCACGGTCGTCCTCGTGCCCGACGAGCGCACCAATGCCTCCGTCGACCTGGCGCTGGGCGCCGGCTTCGTCCGGCTGCAGGCCGTCGACGTGGCATCGGCCGCAGCATCTCCGACGCCGGCGCCCCGGCCGTCCGGCTGCTGAGGCTGCACCGCGGACAGCCGGCAGCTCCCGAACGTCGCGTGGCTACGCTGACCGGGAGTCGATCAGCGAGGTGAGCCCGGTGGAGAACCAGCAGCGGCCGCCAAAGGACGCCCTGCTGTCGCTGCAGGATCGGTTGCGCGGACTGCTCGAGGCGGTCGTCGGGTTCGCCGGCGACCTCGACCTCGACAGTGTGCTGCGGCGCATCGTGCGGGTTGCCTGCGAGCTCGCCGACGCCCGGTACGGCGCGTTGGGGGTGTTGGGCGCCGGACGCGACCGACGATTGCGCGAGTTCATCACGTACGGCCTCACGCCCGATCAGCACGCCGCGATCGGTGACCTGCCGCGCGGCCACGGCATCCTCGGGCTCATCATCGATTCCCCAGAGCCCCTGCGGCTGACCACGCTGGGCGACCACGCCCAGTCCTACGGCTTCCCGCCGAACCACCCGCCGATGACGACCTTCCTCGGGGTCCCGATCCGCATTCGGGACCAGGTGTTCGGCAACCTCTACCTCACCGAGAAGCAGTCGGGTCACGGCTTTACCGACGACGACGAGGAGATCGTGATCGCTCTCGCTGCCGCGGCCGGCGTTGTGATCGAGAACGCCCGCCTCTACGAGGAGGCGGCCCGGCGGCAGCGCTGGCTCGAGGGCGCCGCCGAGGTCGCCGCCGCGCTGCTCGGCCCGGCTCGTCGGGGGAAGGCGCTCGAGCTGATGGCGCAGCGGGCGGTCGACGCCGCAGACGCTGACCTGGCGGCTGTGCTGCTACGACACGACGACGGCCGCCTCCTGGTGGACGGGGTCGCCGGATCGGTGTCCGACAACTTGCTCTCCACGCTGGTTCCGGTTGCGGGGACCGTGACCGGTGCCGCGCTGGAGGGAGCGCAACTGTTGATCGACGACGCCGACGGCGACGACTGCCTGACCACCGCCGGGCTGGGCCCGCCCGACGGGTGGCCACCGATGGCCTCCGCCGTGCTTGTGCCGCTGCGCGCGGGTGGCCTGGTCGCTGGCGTCCTGCTGGTCGGCTGGTCAGCGGGCAGGGACGCGTTCGGCGAAGCGGACCTGCCGTTCGCGGTCGGGTTCGCCGAAAGTGCGGCGCTTGCGTTGCAGGTGGCCCGGGCCAACGAGGACCGCGGCCGGCTGGCCGTGCTGGAGGACCGCGACCGCATCGGGCGGGATCTGCACGACCTGGTGATCCAACGGCTGTTCGCGGTCGGCCTGACCCTCGACGGTGCATCGCGATTCCCTGACCGGGCCGAGGTCGACGCCCGGGTCGGGCGCGCCGTCGACGACATCGACGAGACCATCAAGGAGATCCGGCGCACCATCTTCGAGCTCGCGGTCCCGACGGTGTCGACGGATCTGCGCGCCGAGCTCGCGGTCGCCGTTGCGGCCGTGGTGCCTGTCCTGGGCTTCGAGCCGCGGCTCACGATGCAGGGCCCCGTCGACGCCGCCGTCCCGGACGCGCTGCGGGCGCACCTGCTGGCCGTCGCCCGAGAGGCCCTCTCGAACATTGCGCGCCACGCCCACGCCACCGAGGCGGTCGTTGCCCTGGACGCCGGCGACGAGATCGCCCTCACCGTGACCGACAACGGCGTGGGCATGACGGGGAGCAACCGGCGCAGCGGACTGCGCAACCTCGCGGACCGGGCCGCGTCGCTCGGCGGGACCTTCGAGGTGCACCGGGCTGCCGCCGACGGCGGCACGGTGGTGGTCTGGCGAGTTCCTACTCGGTGACCGTCAGGATGTCGTCCACGCGGCGCCTGGGTGAGGGCCGCGGCAGTTCCTCGTCGCCCCCGGGGTAGCCGAGCCGCAGCACCATCTGCGCATGTCCGACGACCCCGAGCACGGAGTCGAGCCTGGCCCGGGTGTGGGGTGTCTCGAGCACCTGGGTCATCGGAGACGCGGCCAGACCCTGCTCCGCAGCGGCCAGGATCAGCCGCCCGAAGCCCTGCCCCGCGGCGAGCCACGACCGCACATCGTCATGCCGGGTGCCCAGCACGACGACCAGCGGCCGCTCGACCGGCGGCGGATCCTCGCCCGACCCGGCGAACGGGAGGTCGTCCGCCGGCTCCGCGCGGAAGTCCCGCAGCCGGAAGTTCGACCCGCGCTCCGTAGGCTGCTCCCCCGGGAGCTGCGCCGTCGGGACACCTTCGACGGTGGTGTCCGCGGCTGTGGTCCAGCGACGCAGCTCCTCCCGGTACGCCGGGTCAGACAGCTGCAGGTCGTCGGCGCGGGCCAGCAGCACGGCGAGCTCCGGTGACTCCTCGTCCGTCACGACGCGAAGCCAGCAGCCCTCACTCTCCACGGCGGCACGCAGCCCATGGATCACCTCGTACGGAATGGTGCGGGTGGCGAACGGGCCGCGGCTGGTGCGTCGGCGCGCGATCGCCTCGGCCAGGTCACCCACGGGCAGCGACGCGACTGTCGTTCCGATCCGGATGTCGGCGAGGTGGTCGGGTTCGGCCGGGTCCGGCAACACGGCGATGTCTGCGGCACAACCCTCAGCTGCCGCTGCGACGCCGGCGAAGGACACCGCCGCCCCGCACGACAGATGCCGCGCCCGGCCGCTCGGATCGAGGACCGCGAGGCCACGGGACGGGTCCGTCCACAGCTCCAGGACGTTGTCGCCGCGAGCGACGAACCGCCACGGTTGGGTGTTGTGCACCGAGGGGGCCGATGCGGCCCCCTCGGCGATGCGGCGCAGAACGCCTTGGTCCACCATCACTTCAGGACGGGGTAGCGGCGGACGACTCCGAGCCGCTCCCATGCCCGACCCAGGCCCAGCGTGTGTCCGCTGGCCGTGAGGGCCAGGACAGCGAGGACGAGGGCGTAGATCAGGTGGTCGTCCATGAACGGATTGTTGGCCGGGGGAAGGACCGCGCTCCACATCATCACCAGCATGGCCGAGCCGGTCGCCGCAGCGATGCGCATCGCGACCCCAGCCACCAGGGCGATCCCGATGCCGGCCAGGCCGATCATGAACAACCAGTCCGCCCACGCGGCACCGGCGATGCCGTTGTAGAAGCCCGCGAGTGGACCAGTGGGTGCGTTGGCGAGAAAGCCCTCGGTGGGGCTGCCGCCGTTGATCCAGGCGCCCTCGGAGGGGGTGGCGCGGCCGAGGCCGAACACCTTGTCGAGGAATGCCCAGAGGAAGACCCAGCCCAGGGCGAGCCGGGTGATCGCCAGGGTGAACCGGTAGGCCCGGTGCCGCGGGGTCTCCTCGTGCACGGGCTCTGCGAGGAAGGCGTCATCCGTGCGGAGCACAGGCCGATCCGTACTCGTGCGTGTGGGGGTGTGACCGGTCATGGTGTCCTCCTGAGCTGGATTCCGACTGACACCTCCATCCTCGTGACGGCCGGACATGGTGCCCAGGGACGAAGGGCCCGGTCGGCCGCTCCGAAAGGCACCAGCACGACAGGACCGACGACCAGACGCGTCGACCTACTTCGGCGGCAGGTGCTTCGTCGCGAAGACCGCAGCCTGGGTGCGCCGCTGGATCCCGAGCTTGGCCAGCAGGGTGGAGACGTAGTTCTTCACGGTCTTCTCGGCAAGGAACATCCGCTCGCCGATCTGCCGGTTGGTGAGGCCCTCTCCGATCAGCTCGAGGACGCGGCGTTCCTGGTCGGTCAGCATGGCCAGCTCTGAGTCCTCCGGCGGCCCGGTGCGCAGCCGCTCCAGCACCTGAGCCGTCACGGCCGGGTCGAGCAGTGACTGCCCCGCGGCGACCCGGCGCACGGCATCGACGAGGTCGTTGCCACGGATCTGCTTGAGCACGTAGCCCGCGGCGCCCGCCATGATCGCTGAGAAAAGCGCCTCGTCGTCGTCGTACGACGTGAGGATCAGCGCCGCCGTCTCCGGGTTGCTGGACCGGATCTGGCGGCAGACATCCACGCCGGACCCGTCCGGCAGTCGGCCGTCGAGGATGGCCACGTGCGGCCGCAGTGCGGGGATGCGTGCGATGGCGTCCTTGGCCAGGCCCGCCTCTCCGACGACCTCGATGTCACCGGCGGCCAGGAGCAGCTCCCGGACGCCGCGGCGGACGACCTCGTGGTCGTCGAGGAGGAAGACTCGGATCGGCTCGCTGCTGTTCATCCCTCAGGTCTACCGGACAACCGGCGTCCGGTGGGTGCGGGCGGGCCGACGCAGGTCCTTCGACCCGGCGAAAGGGGGTCCAAGGACGGTGCCCGCCGGGTGACGGTCCGAGTCAGGCTGGACCGGTGCTTCGCCCGTACCCGATCCAGAGATCGCCCACGTCGGACATCGTCGTCGGGCTGGACGACAGTGCGGCCGCCACGAACGCGCTTCGGTGGGCGTCCGTGCAGTCGCGAGAGACCGGCGCGCCACTCCACGTCGTACACGTCTGGCAAGCCCGGGCGATCGGGCTCGCCGCCGACGGGTTCCGCATCGGCGACTACCGGGTGGCGGCCCAGGCCGACGCCCGCGCGCGGGCCACGCGCTGGGCGCTCGACGCGCTGCGCGAGAGCGAACCGAGCTTCCCGTGGTGGCTGGACATCGAGGAAGGATCGCCCGGCCCGGTGCTGGTGCAGTGCTCCGCCGGAGCTGGCCTGCTCGTCCTCGGCACCAGACAGCACAGCGCGCTTCGTCGGGCGGCTCTCGGGTCGGTGAGCCACCACTGTCTCGCGCATGCCGATCTGCCGGTGGTCGCCGTCCCGAGCCAGTCCCTGTCGCCGGTTACGGTGGACGTTGCCGAGGTGAGGACGCCGACGAGATGAACCGTGCAGCCGCCGCTGCCCATGCTGCCTCCGCTGCGATCCTGCTGGCGCTCGTCGCCTGCGCCTCCTCGACCACGGGGTCGCTCGGATCGGGGCCGGCCACCTCTGGTGGCGCCGGAGCCACCGCGCCCAGCGGGTCTGGCGACACGGCCGGGCCAGCGGTTGCGGCCCGTACGGATGCGATCCAGGCTGCCGTGGCTGCCTGGGCGGAGGCGGCGACGCTGCCCGACGCGCGGGCCGCGGCTGAAGGGGCCCGCAACCTCGTGACCGGCGCGGACGTCTCCGGCTACGGCGACCTCGACGGCGACGGGGAGGCCATGGGTGCCAGCAGGCGCGGCCTGCTGCCCGGAGAGTCCGGTGAACCGGGGCTCGTGACGAGCCCGGCCCCGTCCTGCGTCGAGCGCGACGTCCTCGGCGGCAGCCGGACGGACCCCGCCGGGCGCTGGGCTGAGCTCGACCGTGCCATCGCCGACTGGGCGCCGACCGACAACACCTTCCCGTCGCTGGCGAGTCATCCGCAGCGGGTCGTGGGCTGGGCCACCCTGACGCTGAACACGTCGAGCCTCGACTCTGCGCACGAGTACGCCGGACATGCGCAGATCCACGTTGACGTGACCACCGGCGCCCTGGCCGGCTGCTAGCGGCACGCCTCTGCCGGTCACCCCGCGGACGAGTGACCGGCAGCTACAGCAGCGGCGGTCAGCAGCAGCCGGGCTCGCAGCAGGTCTCGACCTCGTCGCAACAGCTGTCCATCGCAGGCACCTCCCTCCCGCACATCGACATTCATCGATGTTGTAGCAGAGATAGACAGATGTCAATGATTGACTCCCGTCGATTTCACGTCAAGAATGCCAGCATGCCGAAGCCGCTACCGCTGCTCGACCCGACCGGGACCGCAGCCACCTGCTGCGCCCCGCTGGCCGAGGCTCCCCTGTCGGCGACGGACGCCCAGCAGCTCGCCGCCCGGCTGAAGGCGCTGGCCGACCCCGCGCGGCTCCGGGTGCTGTCGTTGCTGCTCGCGAGCGAGGGCGGCGCCGCCTGCACCTGCGACCTCACCGAACCGCTCGGACTGTCCCAGCCCACCGTGAGCCATCACCTGAAGAAGCTGGCCGAGGCCGGCCTCATCGTCGGGGACCGGCGTGGGGTGTGGACCTACTACCGCGTCGTTCCCGAGTCCCTGACCGCACTGGCGGACGTGCTGGTCACTCCGGCCCTGCGCGCCTAGCGGCACCTTCGACCACCGAGGGCGGCAGGTCCAGGTCGGGGACGAGTTCAGCGAGCAGCGTCCGGACCCGACGGTCGATGTCGACGACGATGCGCCGGACGGTCGCGACGTCCTGGCCCTTGGGATCGTCGAGCTCCCAGTCCTCGTAGCGGGCACCGAGATAGACCGGACACGCCTCCCCGCAGCCCATCGTGATCACCGCCGTGTAGCTGGCGTCGGGATCGAAGCCGGCCGGGGTCTCGCGGCTCGTGTCCAGCCCCAGTGCGTCGAGTACGGCGGCCACCTCGGGGTGCACGTGCTCGCCGGGCTCGGACCCGGCCGAGTGCACCTGGACACGGTCCCCTGCGTAGTGCTCGGCGAGAACCTTGCCGGTCACGGACCGGCCGGCGTTGGCCTTGCACGCGAACAGGATGCTGGGTCCCTCGGTCATGACGGCCCTTTCGTGGCAAGTGAGTCCGGCCGCCCGTGAGGGACGACGACGTCGTCGGCGGCGCGGGCAACGTCGGGGTACAACGCGCGGACGAGAAGCAGGCCGATCACGCCGCCGACGACCTGCGCGACAACGAACCCGGGCACGGAGGCGGCGGCGATGCCGGCGAACGTGTCCGACCACATCCGGCCCACCGTCACGGCCGGGTTGGCAAACGAGGTGGAGGACGTGAACCAGTAGGCAGCGCCGATGTATGCGCCGACCGCCGGGGCCGACCAGGCGCCGCGACCGGTGCGGGCCAGGGCGAAGATCAGCGCAACCAGACCTGCGGTCGCGACGATCTCGGCGACCCACAGGTGCCAGTCACTGCGGTCCTTGGCGGAGAGCTGGGTCGGCACGTCGAACATCACGTTGGCCAGCACCGCGCCGGCGACGCCACCCACCGTCTGGGCCACGGCGTACGCACCGACGTGCCGACCCGACAGGCCGGTCCCCGCCCGCCGGCCGAGCAGCCAGTCCGCCGCCGACACGACCGGGTTGAAGTGCGCCCCGGAGACCGGGCCGAGCATCAGGATGAGCACCGCGAGCCCGAAGACGGTGGCGGTGCTGTTGTAGAACAGCTGCAGCCCGACATCATCAGGCGAGAGCCGCTGACCCGCGATGCCGGACCCGACGACCACGGTCACCAGCAGGCCGGTGCCGACGAGCTCGGCGAGCAGCGCCCGACGCAGTGGCGGCGATGCAGCGGCGGTCATCAGCAGGGCCGCTTCCCGGCCGAGCGGGCCCGGGTCGCGAGCGCGGCGAACTGGGCACCCAGCCGGTCGAGGCCCTCGGGGTCGAGCCGGTAGTAGGTGAATCGGCCGGCCGCTTCCCGCTCGACCAGGCCGGCGGCCAACATCTGGCGCAGATGGTTGGACACGGCCGAGGGCAGTGCCCCGGTGGCCTCGGCCAGGTGGCAGGTGCACAGCTGCTCGTGCGACAGGAGCGCGAGCAGGCGGGCCCGGAGCGGGTCGGCGCACAACCGCAGCAGCTCGGTGTCCAGGGGTGGGGCAGCCGCCCGGCCCCGGCGTACCGGACGATTCATCGTTGCGTGAGTAGTCATGGTGGGGTGAATCGTGGCGGACGCCCGCCTCCCGCGCAAGGCGGCCCGGACGACTACTGTCGGCGGAACATGGACGTCGCGCTGCGCAACAACGTCACGGTCGCCGGACGAGCCGACGGACCGCCGATGTTGTTCGCCCACGGCTTCGGCTGCGACCAGCACATGTGGCGATTTGTCACCCCGGCCTTCGAGGAGACCCACCGCGTCGTGCTCTTCGACCACGTCGGAGCCGGTGGCTCCGACCTGTCGGCGTTCGACCCCGACCGCTACGCCGACCTGGGTGGCTATGCCCAGGACATCCTCGACATCTGCGCGGCGCTCGACCTGTCCGACGTGGTGTTCGTCGGCCACTCGGTGAGCGCGATGATGGGTGTTCTCGCGTCGGTGGCCGAGCCGGACCGGTTCAGCCGGTTGGTGCTGGTGGGCCCGTCTCCTCGGTACATCAACGACGGTGACTACGTCGGGGGGTTCACCGCTGAGGACATCGACGGGTTGCTGGACTCGTTGGACAGCAACTACCTCGGCTGGTCCAGCGCGATGGCACCCGTCATCATGGGCAACCCGGAGCATCCGGAGCTCGGCCAGGAGCTGACCAACAGCTTCTGCCGTACCGATCCGGAGATCGCCCGGCACTTCGCCCGGGTCACCTTCACCGGCGACAACCGCGCCGACCTAGCCAAGGTCGAGGTTCCCTCCCTCATCCTGCAAGCCGCGGACGACGCCATCGCGCCGGCCGTGGTCGGCGACTTCGTGCACCGGGAGACGCCGGGGAGCATCCTGGTGCAGCTCGAGGCCACTGGACACTGCCCGAACCTCAGTGCGCCCGAGGAGACGATCGCCGCGATCCGGCACTTCCTGACGACCTCCTGACGGTGACACCGATGGCCACCGAGGACCCGGGCGGCCGGCCTGCGCGTCAGGTGCCGCTGGCCGAGGACAGCGTCGAGGACCTTTACGAGAACGCGCCCTGCGGATACCTGGCTTCCTACCCGGACGGCCGGATCGCCCGGGTCAACCAGACGTTCCTGGTCTGGACGGGCTACTCGCGGGAGCACCTGTTGTCTCGGTGCCGTTTCGTCGACCTGCTCGGCGTCGGGAGCCGGATCTACCACGAGACCCATTACGCGCCGCTGCTGCAGATGCAGGGGTCGGTGAAGGCCATCGCACTCGACCTGGTGCGCGCCGACGGGTCCGTCATGCCGATCCTGGTGAACGCGCGGATGCGGACCGACGAGACCGGCCGTCCTCTCGGTGTACGCACGACAGTCTTCGATGCCACTGATCGCAAGCGGTACGAGACCGAGCTGCTGGCCGCCCGCCGCCGGGCCGAACGATCGGCGTTCTGGCTGACTGCCGTGGAGCGGGTGGTCGCCGAGCTGGCCGCGGCCTCGGCAGTTGCCGAGGTCGCGGCTGTCATCGCACGGGCCGGCACGGACGCCTTCGGGGCCACCGCCAGCGTCCTGTGGCTGGCCGAGGACGCAACGGGTGAGAACCGCTGGGCCGCGGGTTCGGGGGCCGTCGGCCAATCGCTCGATCTCGCGGCCGATGACCTGCTCGGGACCGAGATCCTGCGTTCCGGCGACGTGATGCTGATCCCGGGAGTGCGCGACTCCCCGGAGTTGGCGACCGTGCGTGCTGCCCTGGGCCACGGCGACGGGCCACTGGTCCTGGTCCCCCTGCCGGCGGCGACGCGACCGCTGGGGCTGCTCGCCCTGCTGAAGCCCGCGCTGGATCCGGAGCCGGAGGAGCTCCGGCTGCTCAAGACGCTGGGGCAACAGGCCGGCCAGGCCTTGGAACGAGCGCGGCTCTACGACGAGCAGAGCAGCGTCGCCCGCACGTTGCAGCGCAGCCTGCTGCCCCGGACGCTTCCGGTCGATCCGCGACTGCTGCTGTCGGCGTGCTATCGCCCGGCCCTGGACAGCTTGGCAGTGGGTGGCGACTGGTACGACGCCTACTTCCTCGACCGGGACCGGGTCGCCGTCGTCGTGGGGGACGTCGTCGGGCGCGGCGTGCACGCGGCGGCCGCCATGGGCCAGCTGCGCAGCGCCGTGCGGGCGCTCACGACACTCGACTCGGGTCCGGCGCTACTGCTCGACCGGTTGGACCGCTTCGTCGAGGACGTGCCGGGTGCCGACACCGCAACCATGATCTACGCCGAGGTCGACCTGCGCGATGGTGACGTCCGCTATTCCTGCGCCGGGCATCCGCCGCCAGTGCTGATCGGGCAGGATGGCGTGGCCACAGTGCTCTGGGACGGTCGATCGACCCCGTTGGGCGCCGGCTTCGGGATCGCCGAGCGCACTGAGGGCCGGTTCTCACTGGCCGCGGGCTCGCGGCTCGCGGTGTACACGGACGGGCTGGTCGAGCGCCGCGACGAAGCGCTCGATGAGGGCATCAACAATCTGGCGGCGGTCCTCGGTGGATGGTCGACGCAGGAGTTCGAGGGCATCGCCGATGCTGTGACGGATGCAGCTGTCGGCTCCGGTCCGACCGGCGACGACGTCTGCCTCCTCGTCCTCGCCTACCTCGGCCCGGCCACCCCGTGACCCCCGACGCCCACCCCGCCCCATTCACCGGTTGATCATGCAGGAACGGGGCTACCCACTTCTGCATGATCAACCGGCAATCGCGAGGGCGTGACCAGCGCAAACGTACAAGATCCCCATTCCTGCATGATCGACTTGGAATTGATCATGCAGGAATGGGGATCTTGTTCCTGGGGTACGTGCACGCTGTGCGGTCCTGCTTCACGGCTGGCGGTGGCGGTGGGATTTGAACCCACGGAGGACGTGAGCCCTCACACGCTTTCGAGGCGTGCTCCTTCGGCCGCTCGGACACGCCACCGCCGCGAAGATTACCGGACCTCGCGGTGAGTCCGAAAAAAGGCCCGCAGCAGCTCGCCGCAATCGTCGGCCAGAACCCCGCCCAGCACTTCGGGCCGGTGGTTGAGCCGCCGGTCGCGCACGACGTCCCAGAGCGACCCGACCGCGCCGGCCTTCGGGTCCTCCGCGCCGTAGACCAGCCGTTCCACCCGGGACAGCACCAGCGCCCCGGCACACATCGTGCACGGCTCCAGCGTCACCACGAGGGTGGCGCCGTCCAACCGCCAGGACCCGAGCGCATCCGCCGCGGCCCGCAGCGCCACCAGCTCGGCATGCCCGGTCGGGTCCCCGGCCGCCTCCCGGACGTTGTGGCCACGCCCCACGACCTCCCCGTGCCGGTCCACGACGACGGCGCCGACGGGAACGTCCCCCGCGTCACGCGTCCGCGCCGCCTCGTCGAGGGCGAGCCGCATCCATTGTTCGTTCGTCGTCTGGTGTCCGGACACGACCGCTCAGCGTAGGGAGTCGAGGACCTCCGCGAAGCCGCCGGCCTCCGCGACCGAAGCGAGCGCGTCCATCGGCAGCACCTCGTCCTCGCACATCTCCCGCAGCCCCTCCGGCGAGGTGCCGAGGTCCGCGAGGACGTCGAAGTCGCCCGAGCAGCCCTCGAGCTCGCCGGTCTCGTCGTCTTCGTCGAGCTCGATGTCGAGCGTGCCGGCGT